>JBDLRJ010000147.1:0-21232 GCA_039800145.1 Pseudomonadota bacterium
AGTCCGTCGTGGACGAGAAGAAGGCGGAGGAGGATGCGCGGAAGCTCCTCTCCGGCCAGTTCAACATGAAGGACTTCGTGGAGCAGATCCGCACGGTCCGGAAGATGGGGCCGCTGAAGGACCTGCTCGAGAAGTTCCCCCTGTTCGGCGAGATGACCGAGCAGCTGAACCCGGACGAGAAGGAGCTCGGGAAGATCGAGGCGATGTACAACTCGATGACCGAGAAGGAGCGGCTGGATCCCACGCTCATCAACGAGGCGCGGGCCGTCCGCATCGCCTCCGGTTCCGGGCGTAAGAAGGAGGAGGTCCGGGAGCTGCTGCAGAAGTTCACCGCCATGCAGCAGGTGATGGGTGCAATCGGATCCAACCCCGGCCTGCTCGGGCGCATCCCCGGCTTCAAGCAGCTGGGGCAGCTGTCCAAGATGAAGGACATGGACCTCGGGAAGATGTTCGGTGGGGATCCCACCATGATGCAGGCCGCGCTCGGCGGCGGGATGCCCGGCATGCCGGGAATGCCCGGGATGATGCCGGGCATGCAGATGCCGCAGTTCCCTCCCGGCTACACGCCCCCCATGAGCCAGGCCGCCATGGCCCGCGCGCGCCTCATGGGCTACGCCCCCGTGCCGCAGGCCGGCGGGATGAGCAAGAAGGAGAAGGACGCGCTCAAGGACAAGCGGAAGCGCGAGCGGCAGGCGAAGAAGAAGAACCGGCGGAAGTAGCCGGCGGAGATCTCGCCGCTGCCCACGGCGCCCGCCGCAGCGTGGCGGCAAATTGGCCATTGTCCGGGGCGGGGTGGCGGCTCACGGGAGAGGCGGCTGCTCGGCGCGGGGCTCGGGGATGTCCGTCAGGGTCGCCTCGGTCAGGAGCAGCACGCCTGCCACCGAGACGGCGTTCTCGAGCGCGGTGCGGACCACGCGCGTGGGATCGATGATGCCTTCCGCCACCAGGTCCACGTACCGGCCGCGTGCGGCGTCGAACCCGTACGCCCCGGTTCCGCCTCTCATCCTGTCCACCACCACGCCGCCGTCCGCCCCGGAGTTCTCGGCGATCTGCCGCGTGGGCACCTCGAGCGCGTGGCGCAGCACGCGCAGGCCCACCTGTTCGTCCCCCGCGGCGCGGGCCTCCTCGGCAGAGACCGCGTCCACCGCGCGCAGGAAGGCGAGGCCGCATCCCGGGACGATCCCCTCCACCACCGCCGCGCGCGTGGAGTGGACCGCGTCGTCGAAGGCCTCCTTGCGGCTCTCGAGCTCCGCCTCGGACGGTGCGCCCACCCGGATGACCGCGACGCCCCCGGACAGGTGTGCCGCGCGCTTGTCGAACTGTTCGCGCTCGTACTCGGTCGTCGCCGCCAGTGCCTGTGCCCGGAGGTGCGCCACGCGCGCGCGCAGCGCCTCCCGGCTGCCCTGCCCGCCGACGATCGTGGTGTCATCCCGCGTCACCACGACGCGCTGCGCGTGCCCGAGCACCTCCGCTCCCGCGTGCGCGAGCGAGCGGCCCGCCTCGGTGGAGACGACCTGTCCACCCGTCAGCACGGCGAGGTCCTCCAGCAGCGCGCGGCGGCGGTCCCCGTAGCCCGGCGTCTTCACCGCCACGCACGGGAGAGAGCCGCGCAGCTTGTTGAGCACGAGCGTGGCCAGTGCCTCGCCCTCCACCTCGTCCGCCACCAGCACCAGCGGGCGCCCCTGCTGCACCAGCTGCTCCAGCAGCGGGACCAGCTCCTTCATCGCCGCGATCCGCCCGTCGTGCAGCAGCAGCAGCGGCTGCTCCAGGACGCACTCCATCCGGGACTCGTCCGTGACGAAGTAGGGCGAGAGGTAGCCCCGGTCGAACTGCATCCCTTCCACGAGTTCGAGCGTGGTCTCCGTGCCGCGTGCCGACTCGAGCGTGACGACCCCGTCGGGCCCCACCCGGTCCACCGCCTCTGCCACGAGCGCGCCGATGGCGGCGTCGTTGTGCGCGGCCACGGTGGCGACCTGGGCCATCTCGTCCCGCCCCTCGACGGGACGGGAGCTGGCGCGGATGGCCTTCACCGCCGCGGACAGGCCACGCACGAGCCCTCTCCTCAGCTCCACGGCGCTCGCCCCGGCCACCACGTTCTTCAGTCCCTCGGCGAAGAGCGCGTGTGCGAGCAGCGTGGCCGTGGTGGTGCCGTCCCCCACCACGTCGCCGGTCTTCTCGGCGGCCTGGCGGATCATCCGCGCACCGAGGTTCTCCTCTGGATCTTCGAGCTCCAGCTCCCGCGCCACGGTGACGCCGTCGTTGCAGACGATGGGACTGCCCCACCGCTTGCCGATGAGCACGGAGCGGGACATGGGCCCCAGCGTGACGCGCACCGCGTCCGCGAGCGCACCCGCACCGCGGAGGATCTTCTCCCTGGCCTCTGAACGAAACAGCAGGTGCCTGGACGCCATGGTCCAGACGGTGGGGACGGCGTGTCGCCGCGGCCAGCCGCGGGGGAGCGTGCGGGCTAGTCCTCCTTCTCCAGCAAGGGCACCCCGGCAGGGATGACCGCACCGCTGCGCGCCGTGCGCTCCACCGTGGAGATGGACCAGCAGTCGTACGCACCGTCGGTGTCCAGGTTGCCGATGGCGTAGCCGGTCCACGCGGTCCGGCTGGCGCTCAGGCCGAGCCCCACCGCCTCGCCGTCCTCCTTGGCGCCCAGCGTGATGGGGCAGCCGGCCTCCTTCAGCGTCTTCGGCGTCTTCGCACCTGGGAAGGCGTCGCGGTCCACGGGGTGGACGGCGTTGCCCTGCCGACGGCCCCGGGCGCCGCCCGGCCCCTTCATGGCGGCGTAGTAGGCGTAGCGGTTGCCCGCCGGCGGCGCAAAGCCCAGCTCGGAAAGTTCTGCGGTGAAGGACTCCTCGTCGTCGAAGTAATGGCGCTGGAGGTCGTAGAGCGCGCGCAGCTGGGCGCGGGCCTCCTCGCGGAGCGCCGCCTTCTGCTGCTCGGGGGACGGCGGCGCCACGGGCGGCGGAGGCGGCTGGACGGGGGCGCTCGCGCGCACCACGAAGGGCCGCGTGGAGACGGTGTCCACTCCACCGGCACGCACGCAGGTGAACTCCCCGTTCGGCGCCGTGGAGAACGGGGTGCAGAAGCCGGCATAGATGCGCCGGCGCGCGTCCGGCAGACCGGCCCAGAGTCCAACCCACGCCGCGCCACGCCCCTGCTCGGCCACGGCGAACAGGTCCACCCGTCCATCCCCGTCCAGGTCAGACCAGTTGGCCACGTAGTGGGAGCGGTCACAGCCGGGGCTCGCCGCGTTGGCCCGACAGTCGAACTCCGCCTCGAGCTCCGCCCATGACGCTGCGTCCAGCTGGGCCGCCACCGGCGAGGTCCCGAGCGAGTAATTCATCGGCGGCGGCTGGGTCTGCAGTCCGCCGCACCAGCGCCGGCCGTCCGTGGCCGAAACGGCCACGTCCAACCCCTGCGCCCCCTGCCGGAGCCGCAGCACGCCCAAGCCGTTGCGCGCCAACTCCTGCGGCACGGAGAGCGTGGCCCCGAGCATGGGCTCGAGCGCCATGGGATCCACGTCCACCACCTCCACGGTGAAGGACTCGCCCACGCGGAGCTTCATCCACTCCCCGCGCGCCTCGTTGGGCCAGGGGCTGTTCCAGGCCACGCGCGGACGCGCGAGGTCGGCTTGGGTGGCCCCGAGGATGGCCGGGGGCTGCTGCGGCTGGGACGGCAGCCGCGCGAGCACCTGCACGTCCGGCCCGTCGCCCATGTCCCAGGTCTGGCGGTTGGGCTTGAGCGGTGGCACGTCGGCGCCGAGCGCGTAGACGAAGAGCTCCCGGCAGTCGCGGTAGTCGCCTGTCAGCGCGGCTTGGACTGGCTGCACCGGCTGCGGGGGCTGGACCGGGACGGCCTGGCCGGGAATGCCCGCCGGCGGCACGGGGGGCGCCAACGGGACCGGCGGAGGCGTGACGGCCTGCGCGTTGGGGTTGGGCGGGATGACCGGCAGGTTCGGCCGGGCATTGGGATTCGGCGGGATGACCGGGAGGTTGGACGGCTGGGGGGACACCGCCACCGGGGGGGCTTTCGGCAAGGGCGCGCCCGGAACGAAGAAATCACTCACGCCGGTGGCAGGGCAGCCGACGAGGAATGCCACGTTGCGGAATCCCCGGTCGCGCTCGCTCCAGGCCCAGGTGTAGGCGAGGTCCACGTCCCGGCCGTTGAGCTGCACCACGCCGCGCCCGCCGCCCGTGCCGCGGGGCGTGACGCGCGAGACGACCTGCGCCGCCGAGGGTGCGGCCTCGTTGCAGGGCTGGCACCAGGTGGCGAACCTGCCGGCGGCGCGGAGGAGATCCGCCGCCCGCGTGGCCTGGTCAAAGGGGATGGACTGGCACTGGTCGGCGCGGGCCTCGGCGGCGAGGCACAGCGCGGCGGCGGCGGTCAGGGAGAGAACAGGGCGCATGGGCGGAGGGGGTCGTACCAAGCCGTCCGTCCGCGGGGCAAACGGGGCGCCTATCGGAAGAGCCGCCCAAGCCCCTCGAGGGACATGTTCGAGTCGCACGCGTGCTCGAGAACCTGTTTGCCTTTGCGACTGACCGACAGCGTGCGGTCGTCGTGCATCCGGTACTGGTGCTCCCAGAGTCGATACGTGAATTCACCGTTCTGGAAGCTCAGCGTCCGCGCGACTTCTCCGGGGCTGCTGCTCTCCGGGTCCGTGTCCTCCCACTTGAAGTTCAGCCGAGCAGGGGTCGCCGCCTTCGGCCACTCGAGTTCCACCTTCGCCTTCGTCCCGAACCGGTAATAGAGCACGTCACCCTTCGAGCACAGGGAGGCCATCTTCCCCCCCTTGATGGTGCAGGTGGTCTCGAGAACCTCGTCGTCGCGGCAGAGCGTCTCGGGCTCCGGCGGCCCCCGGAGATCTTCGTCTCCTCGCAGGGCCCTCATCTCGGCGGCCACGGCCTGGTAGGCACTCTCAAAATCTGCAGCGGTGGCGGCCCGTGTCGTGCCACGCGCGAGACTGACGATGGTCCCCGAAGTGTCCCCGGTCCGGCACAAGTCGCCGTCCCGGTTGAAGGCAGGTTCCCAACTCGTACACGGACCGGAGAACAGCAGCCGGGTCGTTCCGTTCGGCCGGCCGAGCCATGCCCCGTACATGTTCCTTGGGTTCCCGTCCTGGGTGCTGTGCACGGCCGTGCTGCGGCTCGTGATGTCCGGGAAGCCGTCTTTGTTGACGTCGTCGTGGGTGACCACGTGCGAGGTCCTGGCGCACACGGGCGCCCCTGCCGCCTTCGCGCACTCCATGGCGGCGAACAGGTCGTTGAACTGGGCAATCCCGATGACCGCGGAGATCCCCCCCGGGACTTTCGCCCACAGGGGCTTGCCGGCGACGCCCTTGCACATCCGCGTCCCGTCGTAGGCCGAGACGCCGACCGTGACAGACGAGTTGTCCCCGTCGACCTTCAGAAACCACGCACCCTCGCGGCCGAGATCCTTCGGAATCGATGCCTTTGCACCGAGGGCCATGTCACTCGCCAGGAGGTCCACGTCCTCGAGCGCCACCGAGAGTTCATCGCCGACGCGGAGGGGCATCCAGGTCCCCACGGCCTCGGACGGCTGCGCAGGGTTCCAGTGCACGTCGGGAGGAGCGTCCTGGAGCTTCGCGCCCAGTACGGTCCAGGGGAGATCCGTGCGCGCAGAGGGTCTCGCGGAGAGCCTGGGATCCGCGGAGCTTCCCTCGTCCCACGCCAGACCCGAGGGCTTCGTCGGCGCCATGCGTGCGCTGACGGCGTAGACGTACAACTCCGTGCAGTCCCGGAAGTCCTGCGCATGGGCCGATGTCCCGATCAGGAGCGCGGTCGCGGTCACTCCGAGAAGAGTGCGCATCGTGGGTGCCCCTTCCACTGCCAATGCCTTCACGTCCATGGCCTTCTCCCCGTTCACCAATGAGCAGCTCGCATCGTCATCCTGACTTCTGTACCGGACGACACCGCACGCCTCGTCGTTCATCGTCTCGCGCCTGTCAAACAACCGGGGCCGCGAGGTCGACCCTCCACTACGCGCGCGTCAGAACGTGTGATCTTCGAGTTCCTTCGGTCTGGCGGGCCGCGCCTTCCCGGCCTTGTAGTCCACGAAGGTTCCACCCTGTCCGTCTGCGTGGTGGCAGACGACCTGGGTATCGTCACCGTTCGGCACCGGCTGGATTACCACCTGGGAACAGTTCGCGGCGAAGATCTTCGCGAAGCCATCCTTCGTTCCCTTCCAGTACCCCCACGTCGCGTCCTGTCCCGCATCCGGCGTGACCGGCTCAATCCTCAAGTCGCTCCGGCCGTCGCCCGTCAGGTCCCTGTACTCGGCACCGTAGGTCGTTCGCTTGCACCGCCACGCGTCCGGCGTGGAGGCACAGCCCGCGGCGGCGAACACCTCGTTGAGGTGCACCGCTTCCGGTGAGCCCTTCAACCCGCTCGGAACGGCGGGGCGAACGGGAGGGGGCGCCGACGAGGTCCCCTTGCACATGCGCTTGCCGTCGGTGACCGAGATGCCGAGGGACACCTCCGCGGCCCCGAGTTGCACGAGACCGCGCCAGAGACCTGCGCTCGCCACGTCACCCGGAACGGGAAGGACGCCCTCTGCCATGGTGTCGTCCGCGAGCGCGTCCCGGTCCACCAACTTCAGCGCGACCCCGTCGGCTGGGCCCACGGGGATCCACGCGCCTTTTGCCTCGGCGGGCAGCACCGGGTTCCAGTAGGCCTGACCGGAGGCCGCGTCCTGGACCTTTGCCCCCACCGAGGACCAGGACGCCCCCGCACCCGCCCCCGGCCTGGCGAAGATCTCCGGGTCCGGGTCCGAGCCCTCGTCCCATGGTTTCCCGGAGCTCTTGGCCAGCGGCAGCTGGGCATGGGAGGCGAAGACAAACAGGTCGGCACAATCCGCGTACGGCTGCGCGACGGCGGCTTCGGCGACGAGGACCACTAGAAACGCCAGTGAGCGGGTGACCGGGTGCATGGGATGGGAACTCCTGTCCGCTTGAAGGGGCAGCGCGGTGGCCTACGGCTTCTTCTGGAACTTGATCTCGAACTGCTCCACCGCGTCGAACGGCAGGTAGCTCTTCTTGCCGGCCGCGAAGTCCGCCTCGGTCACCTGGAGCGCGTAGGCGCTGGAGATGGAGTCGTCCGAGACCGTGTCCTCGTCGAACAGCTGGAAGGTGAGCGTCCCCGCGAGCAGGTCTGACGCCTTGACCTCGTACGCCTGCGTCCACTCGGCGAGCACGGTGTTGTCTGCGACCGGTCCCTTCACGCCGTTGAGCTTCACGTACGGGTCCGGCGACGAGCCGTCCGGGTCCCACCCGTTCCCGTTGTTGGTGTCCTTCACCATCGCGAAGCTGGGCGTGACGAGCCACACCTGGTTGGGATCCATCCCACACGCCTGGGAGAGGCACGCCTGGTGACCCGCGCAGGCCGAGCACGTCGCCCCCGCGGCACCGCACTGGGCCGCCGCAGTCCCCGCGACGCAGACGCCCTCCTGGCAGCAGCCCACGCAGTTGCTCGGCCCGCAGCCGACCGCCGGGGGATCCACTTCGAACTCACATCCGGACACCGCGAGCAGGGCCGCGAGGCCCGCCACCTTGAGATTCACGCTGAACTCCTATCGTTGTGCGTCGGAACCTGCCGACGTGGGTCGGCGTCGTATCCCACTGCAAGCCCCGAGTAAACCAATGCGACTACACGAACACGGACTCCCCTCCGGCGGTGGGGATGGGAAGTCTGAAGGCCGTGAAGAAGCTCAACGCCCGCGCGCTCGGCGCACGCATCAAGGCCGCCCGGAACGCCGCGGGGATGACCCAGTCACGACTGGCCGAGCGGGCGGGCATCGAGGTCCAGAGCCTCTCACGCATCGAGCGGGGGGCCTACGAGCCGAGCCTCTCCACCGCGGTGGCGCTCGCTGCTGCTCTCGGCATGACGCTGGACCTGCTGGTGCTGGGCGAACGGGACGAACGGCCCAGGTGGACCGAGCTGCCGGTCACGAGCTTCGCGGACGCACACCGCGAACTCCGGAGGGCAGTCATGCTCTTCGAGCGGACGGTGGATGCGCTCGGCTCCCGTGAACCTGGGCCCGGCGCGGAGCGCGAGGTCCGCCTGGCCAGGCGCCTGGCCCGGAAGGACCGTTGAGCCGGGGCGCAGAACCGCACGACACTCCCAGTCCATGTGCGCCCGCCCCCACCTGGCCGTGCTCCCAGCGCTCTGGCTGATGCAGGGCCTTGCAGCCGCCCAGCCCGCGCGCACCACCGAGCGTCCCGCCGGCACCACGGACGCCCCCTACGGCTTCGTGGAGTACCTCCCGGAGGGCTACCGCCCGGACGGGCCACCGTTTCCCCTGCTCGTCATGCTGCACGGGATCGACGAGCGCGGGGAGGGACGGGCGTCCCTCGGGCGCGTGCGAATCCACGGGCCGAACAAGGAGGTGGACCTCCGCCGGCGCGAGCTGCCGTTCGTGCTCCTCACGCCGCAGAGCCCCACCGCCTGGGACACCGAGCGGCTGGACGCGTTCTTCCGTTGGGCGCTCGGCCGGTACCGCGTGGATGCGCGCCGCACCTGGCTCACGGGCCTGAGCATGGGGGGCGGCGGCGCGTGGGAGTATGCCGCCGCGCACCCCGGGCGTCTCGCCGCGGTGGTGCCCCTGTGCGGCGCCTCGCGTGCGGCGACCTTCGAGGGAGGGCGCGCCGTCGTGGAAGGCGGCGTGGCCGTGTGGGCCACCCACGCGCGCGACGACCGCGTGGTGCCGCTGCGGCTCTCGGCCGAGTGGATGGACGCGGTGGGGGCGGGGCTCGGGGCCCAGGACGGCGTGCTCGAGCGCTACCCGGTGCTCCCCCACCTCACCTGGACGGCGCGCGTGGTGGCGGGCCACTGGCACTGGACCGAGGGCCAGCGCGCCGACTTCGCCGAGCGGCACCTGCTGACCGTGTACCCGTCCGGGAACCACCTCACGTGGGAGCGGCTGTACGCGGATCCCGCGCTCTACGAGTGGCTGCTGCGCCAGGCCCGGCCGTGAGCGCGGCTCACGTCCTGGAGCGGGGCGCCACGAGCCCACGCGCGAGGCGGCGCAGCACCTGCACCTTCTGGCGCGCCTTGTACCGCTCGTGGCTGTTCTCGCCCTCTTCGTTGGTGCGGGCGGTGCGCTCGTCGATCACCTGGAACTCCACGAGCCCCATGGCAATGCGGTTCTTCCGCGGCCGGTCGTCCTGCTCGGGCGGCGGCAGGAAGGCGTCCATCCGCAGCGGGATGTCCGCGATGAAGTTGAGCACCCGGTACGAGTCCCCGCTGAAGGCGTTGCCGTCCTGGGACTCGCGCGACTCGTAGTCCACGTCCAGGTGGAGGCTCTTCGCGAAGTCCCGGAAGTGCGGGTAGTCCTGCATCAGGGACTTGAACGTCACCAGGGTGTTCTGGGTCTGGTTGGGCACTACCAGGTGGAACGGGAAGAGCCGCTGCGTGAGGAAGTGCACCACCGGGACGATGTCCGCGCGCGTCTTCGTCACCAGCCGGAAGCGGGTCTTGTCGTAGACGGTCGCCGCCACCGAGTCCCTCTTGGCCAGCAGCTTCGTGTAGATGGACTCGCGCGTCTTGATGGACGACTCGAAGCTGGTGATGGGCAGGCCGCGCCGCGCCGCCTCCTCGGCCACGCGCATCACCTTCTCCGTCATCATCCCCTGCACCTGCGCCTCGGCGGCCGGCAGGCGGTAGAGGAGATCCCGCCCCTCCACGTGCTGGATGACGTGCATCACCTTCAGCACCACGCAGGCGATGCGGCGGTACTTCCGGGGCTCCTGCAGGCCGGACGCGAGCAGGAAGAGATCGTGGACCTCGCGGGGCTCCGCCACCTCGTCCGGCACCTTGAAGTCGAACGTCTGGCGGAGGTACGTCACCGCGTCCGTCATCACGGTACGCACCCAGGCCTGGTCCGCGGGCCGGTCCGGGTGCACGCCGCACAGCCTCAGGTACGCGTCCACCTCGTCCCGCGAGTGGAAGTGCATCCGCCGCCACTCGATGACGGAGCCGCCGCGCAGGATGAGGCGGATGCGCTCGAGGTCCTGCAGCCCCATGTCCTGCACCGCGCGCAGGGGCAGGAGCGGGACCTCTGGATCGTGGAGGAGCGGCGAGCCCATGGCTGCGGCTAGAACGTGAACGGGAAGACGACCGGGTCACCCTGGACGCGGTGGCGCGGGAACTGGAAGCCCTTGATGAGCTTCGACAGGCACGAGGCCATGTAGCTGTCCCTGAACTCGTCTGTCTGGCAGCTGACCGACCCCACCTTTCCGCTGGCCTGGATGGTCCACTTCATGACCACCTTGCCGCGGGAGCCCGGCTCCTTCGCCTTCTGCTCGTCCGCGCACTGCTTGATGGAAGCCTTGTTGGCGAGCACCACCGCCATGATGTCCGACTGGCCGAGCTTCTCCGGCTCGGAAGGCGCCGCGGGCGGCGGCGGGACGTAGACGGACTTCTTCGCCACCTTGTCGTCGGACGAGGCGGTGGCGGTGGCCGCGGCCGCTTCCTTCTTCTTCGGCGCGCTGCCGAAGATGCTGTCGAAGTCGTCGTCTGCCACGGGGGCCTTCGGCGCCTTCTTCTCTTCGCGGGGCGGCGGGGGCGGCGGCGGCGGGGCAACCGCGACCTTCTCCTCCTCCTTGCGGACCGGCTTCTCCGCCACCTTCGCCGGCTCACGCTTCTCCGGCTTCGGCTCGGCCTTCTCTGCCCGCTCCTTCTTCTCCGCGCGCTCGGTCTTCTCCGCCTTCTTCGGCTCCTCCTTCGGCTCGGGCTTCTTCGCCTCTTCCTTCGGGGCGGGGGGCTCGGCCGGCGCCTCGGCGGGCGGCTCCACCTTCTTCGCCGCGGGCACCACCTGCGCCACCACGGCCTGGGCAGGGGCGGGCTCGGGCTGGACGGCCACGGGGGCCTGCTGTGGCTGCTGCTGGGCCTGCTGTGCGGCGGGCTGCTGCCGGATGAGCAGCAGGGCAATGCCCCCGAGCGCGACCAGGATGGCGACGCCGATCACCACCAGCGCCACGTTCCGCTGGGGAGGCGCCGGGGCAGGTGCGGGCGGCGGCGCCGAGACCTGTCCGTACGCCGGCGCGCCGGGAGGCATCCAGCCCGCTGGCGGCAACGGCGCGCGCGGGGGCTGGGCCGCGGAGGGCGGGGAGCCCCCCGGCTGGTACGTGAAGCCCGGCGAGGTGTGAGCGAAGGGATCCACGTCCGGGCTGCCGAACACGGGCGCAGCGCGGTGCTCGGCGAGGGGCACCTCGAGCGAAGCGCGCGGGGCGGGCTCGCCGGCGGCAAAGGCCTCTCCCGGACCGGTGTTGGAGGGGGGCGCGGGCGGCCGGGACAACACCGCCATCTCCTCCTTGACGAGCGACGCGAGCGCGGAGGCCGCGGACGGGCGCCAGCCACCGGTGTCCACCGGGGGCGAGGGCGTCACCACGGCGGGGACGGGACCGGTGCCAAGCGGGAGCCCCGGCTCCGAGAACGCACGCTGGGCGCCGGTGCCTGCCCCCAGCGGCTCGAAGCCGCCCGTGGAGGGGCTCGGCGCGAGGGAGGGGAACCCGCCCGTGGCGCGCGCAGCAGGGGCAGCGACCGCGGCCACCACCGCGGGAGGAGGGCGCGGTGCGAGCACGGGGGCCAGCTCCGCCACGCGGGACAGCGGGAGCCAGTCGTCCATGCCGGCGCGCCAGCACAGCGTGTCCGGCCCGATGGAGCCCGCGTTCCAGCGCTCGAGGAGCTGCTCCTGCCGGAGCGGTCCCACCTGCTGGTCGTCCACGCCGACGTACCAGTCCACCGCCGGCGCAGGCACGGGAGCCGCGCTCGCAGCGAGAGAGGGGAGTGACGGGACGGGCCCGTCGTCCTCCTGCGCGGAGGCGCTCACCAGCTGCTCGGACTCCAACGCGCCCATCACGCGGGTGCTCTGGCGTCCCTCTTCCAGGTCGTCACCGAGCGTCGGCCGGGAGTCGGCCGCGGGGGCAGGTGCAGCCGGGGGCTCCGCGGCCGCGACGGGGCGCTGCTCGAGCAACCCCACCGCGGTCTGCTCCTCGTCGTCCAGCGACATGCGCTGGACCGGCTCCACGGGCGCGGTGACCGCGGTGGGCGAAGGCTCGGCCGGCTGCGCCGCGGGGCGGACGTCGACGCCGGTGCGCTCGTCCAGGTCGTCCGCCGGGGCGGACAGCCCCTCCTCTTCGCGCTGGGCGGCAGCCAGCGCCTCCGCCGCGGCCTCGGCGGCGAGCGGGTTGTCCAATACCTGCGTGGACTCGCCCTCCTCGGGCTCTGGGGGCGGCGGTGGCGCCTTGGCCAGCGAGGGCATGGCGAGGGAGCCCGGCATCGTGAAGATGGGCACCTCGGGGGCGGCATCCGCGTCTGCGCTCCGGCGCACCACGATGGAGTTCCCGCACCGCTTGCAGGGCACCTTCACCCCGCGCGGGCCCACCTTCGAGTCGGCAATCTGGAAGCGTGCGTTGCACTTGCTGCAGGCGAATTGCATGGGGGGACCGGGCTCTCGGGAGGGCGGTGCTTTAGGACGCCCTCCCCGGGGGATCAAGACGGCGGTGGCCGCTGACACCCGGAGAGGACGCCTGTCCGGCGGGGGAGGTTCCAGCCCGGCGTCAGCGCCGGACCTCCACGTTGGTGCCCACCGCCGCGCGCAGGGCCGGGAGGTCCTCGGAGAGCGCGAACACCAGGAGATCTCGGATCTTCGAGCGCGAGGGGACGCGCGCCACCACGTCCGGCTCCGCCATCACCGCCCGCTTGACGGTGCCCAGGTCCCCGCAGGCGAGCAGCCCCGCGCGCACGGACGTGAGCTCCACCGCCTCCAGGTAGTTCCGGACGTCGCTCGGACCGGCCGCGCGGAGGTAGGCCTGGACCAGGCGCGCAACCGCGGTGCGCCCGGACTCGGTGAGCAGCCGCTCGAGGTTGCGCCGCTCCGCGTCCAGCAGCCGCGGGTCCGCGGTGAAGTGGTACCGGAAGCTCGCGGCCCCCAGCGAGATGGCCGCCTGCAGGACCGTCTCGAGCCGCTCCGCCCCGAGCCGAACCGCGAGCGCCAGCTCCGGGCGCAGCAGCGCCAGCGTCCGCCCGAGCTGGTACGCGGTCTCCTTCTGGGACACCTCGCCGAAGAAGCGCCCGCCCACCTTGATCGCCGGCGGCCAGGTGTTGCACGGCTCGGCGAGCACCTGGAGATCCGGCGCGGGCTCGGGCGTCTGCACCTTGCGCGCGAGCCGCTCTCGCGTGGCCACGAGGAAGGGCGAGTAGAGCTCCACGGACTCCACGCCGAGCAGCCGCGAGACGTAGCGGAACTGGCTGACCTGGAACTCCTGCGCCGTCTCCGTGTCCACCCGGTGGCGCTTGTTCAGGCCGTGCCTGTCGAGCGGCGCGGCCCACCCTGCCCCCACCTGCTCGTTGAGCAAGGCGAGCAACTCCGCGAGCGGGCCGCGGAGCCGCGGGTGGAACAGGTGCGCCTGCCACAGCCGGTCCGTCAGCGCCCCGCGGGCGCTCTCGCGCTTGCGGGCCCAGGGGCCGAGCTTGCCGAGGATCTCCTTCTCCCCGGCCCCGCCCTCCCCCAGCAGGTCCGTCACCACGTTCGCCGCGAGCCAGGCCGCGTCGTAGTCCTTGCGCCGGGCCGCCAGCTCCATCAGCTGCGAGGCCACCTTGCCCGGCTGCTCCGCGAGGGGCAGCGCGCGGCGCCAGGCGGCCACGGCCTTGTCCTCCTCACCGGCCCGCTCCGTGGCGAGCTCCGCGAAGGTGAGCTGCGCCTGCACGTCGTCCGGGAGGCCGGTGGACACCACCTGGAAGGCCATGAAGGCCCCCTCGCGGTTCTTGAGCACGTGGAGGTACAGCTCCCCGAGCGCGCGCCACATGGCCATGCGCGGCGCGTGCGTCTCCGGCCCCCTGGGGAACCGGTGCAGCATCCGCGCGTAGTTGTCCTCCAGCGCCTTCCACTGGTTGGCGGAGGCGAGCATCTGCTCCAGCGCGCCGAACGCCTCCACGAACCTGTGGTCCAGGTCCAGGGCCGCGTTGAACGCGCTTGCAGCCGCCTCCACGTCCTTGACGTCGTCCCGGAGCACCTCGCCGAGCGAGAGGTAGGTGCGCCGCATCCGCGCGCCGTCCGCGCGGACGGCGGGCTGCATCAACAGCCGCTCGAGCACCTCCACCGCGCGGGCCCCCTGGCGCGTGGCGCGGTAGAGGGACAGCAGCGCCTCGAGCACCTCCAGGTCGTCCGGGTGGATGCGCGAGGCCCCCGCCAGCGCGTCGATGGCGAGGAACGGATCCTTCAGCTGTTCCCGCGCGAGCGTGCCCAGCCGCAGCAGCGCCTCGAAGCGGGCGTCTCCTTCCACGACGCGCGCGAGCGCCTGGAGCATCTCCGCGGCCCGGTCCGCGCGCCCGGCATCCCCGTGCAGCGCGGCGAGCGCGCGCAGCGAGGGCTCGTGCGCGGGATCCAGCACCAGCCCCTTCTCGAAGTGGTTCTGCGCCTTCTCCGCCTGGCCGGTCTTCAGCAGCAGCTCCCCGAGCGCGGCGTACAGCTCCACCACCTCCAGGTCCGTGAGCTCTTCCCGGTGGTGCAGCAGGATGCCCTGCAGCACCTTGAGCGCGTCCTCGTGGCGGCCCACGCGCCCCAGCAGCCCGCCCAGGCTCTCCATGACGGGCAGGTACGTCCCGTCCAGCTGCCACGCCTGCTCGTACGCGGAGAGCGCCTTGTCCTGCTTGCCCAGCTTCTCCGCCGCGTAGCCCAGCCGGTAGTACTGCCGGGCCAGCGCGCGCGCCGCCTCCTCCCCCTTGCCGGCAGCGGACGCGGTGAGCCCCTGGACCACCACGTCCAGCAGCGGCTCGGCCGCGAGCCAGTCCTCTTCCGCCACGCGCCGGTCCGCGAGCGGCTGCGCCGCCTCCAGCAGCGCACCGTCCAGCTTCAGCGCCGCCTCGAACCACGGGAGCGCCGCGGACTCGTCCAGCTTCCGCTCGCGGAGGAAGCGCGCCACGGCCACCATGGCCGCCGCGCGGGCCTGCGGGTCCTCGGTGTGGTTGGCCTCGCGCACGAGCGCCTGCTCGTAGGCCGCGAGGTCCCCGCCCGCCTCGTGCAGTCCCTTCAGCGCACGGAGCGAGGGCAGGTAGCCCGGGTCCACGGCCAGCGCCGCCTCGTACGCGGCCAGGGCCCCCGCGCGGTCCTGGAGCATCTCCTCGTGGAGTCGCCCCACCCGGTGGTGCAGCTCCACGGCCTCCTCGCGCGGGGCCAGCGCCACGTCCCGGCGCAGCATCTCGAGGGCGTCCTGCCAGTTGCCGGTGCGCTCGTAGAGGCCGGCGAGGGCCTTGAGCGCGGGGCGGCAGCGGGCGTCCTGCTCGAGCGCGGCCGCATAGGCCTCCGCGGCCCGGTCCGGGTGGCGCAGCTGCTCGCGGCACACCTCGCCCAGCTCGCACAGCAGCGCAGCCTTCTCCACCGGGGAACCGGACGCACCGGCGTGGCGCGCGAGGACCGAGGCGAGCTCCTCCCAGCGCCCGTCCTGGCGCCGCAGCCGGGCCAGGGCCTTGAGCGCAGGGGCGTTGCCGGGCTCGAGCCCGAGCGCGCGCTCGAGCAGCGCGTCCGCCGCGGCGGGGTTCGAGAGCCTGGACTCCTGGAGCTCCGCGCACTTGAGCAGCAGCGCCACGCGCGCCCGGTCGTCCGGCGCCGCGGCCGCCTGGCGCTCGTACAGCTCCACCATCTCCGCGGGCCGGTCGAGGCGCAGCAGCAGCCGCTCGAGCGCCGCGAGCGCGTCCCGGCTGCCGGGCTCGAACTCGAGCGCGCGCTGGTAGGCGCGCAGCGCCGCCGCGTCGTCCTGCAGCTCGCGCTCCTGGAACTGGGCCAGCTGCAGCTGCAGGGCCCCCTGCTCCGAGGGCGCCCCGGCGAGATCCCTCGCCCGCTCGAGCAGCCCCGCCACGTCGGCGTTGCGGCCGAGGCGGCGGTAGAGCCCCATCAGCTGGTCCAGCGTCGCGCGGTCGGTCTCCAGCGAGAGCGCGCGCTGCAGCGCCTGCACCGCTTCGTCCGGCGCGGAGAGCTGCTGCTCGTACACCCCCGCGAGCGTGCGCAGCAGCGCCTTGCGCGCGTCCAGCGAGGGGGCGGTCTCCACCTTCTGCTCCAGCACGGCGGCGAACTCGCGCGTGCGGCCCCGGCGGCGGAACAGCTCCGCGAGCTCGTCCAACACCTCGGCGTTGGCGGGATCGAACTGGAGCACCTGCCGCAGCGCCGCCTCGGCGGCCTCCGGCGCGTTGAGCTTCTGGTCCTGCACCCGCGCCAGCACGCGGTAGAGCCGCTCCACGAGCGGCCCGCGCGGGAGGGACTCGGCCAGCGCCTCGTACACGGCGGCGAGCTCCTCGTGGCTTCGCGTCTCGTCCGCCAGCCGCTCCACCGCCTCGCGCACGTCCGCGCGGTCCGGGGCCACCTGCAGCGCGCGCATCTCGGACATGAAGGCCAGGTGCTTCTGGCCGAGCTTCTGCTCCTGCACGCGGGACAGCTCGCGCAGCGCGTCCACCTTCTCCCCGTCCGTGACCAGGTGCGTGAGGAACTGGTCCTTCACCTGCGCCCACGAGCGCCAGTCCCCGAGCTGCTCGTACAGCGCGCAGGCCTGCTCGTAGGCGGCGCGGTTGGCGGGGTCCACCTCGAGGATGCGGCCGTACACGGGACCGGCGTGCTCCGGCTTGCCGATCTCCTCTCGCCACAGCGCCACCACCTCGAACAGCGTGCGCACCGCCTGCGCCGTGTCACCGGCCTGCAGCTCCACGTCGCTCCGCAGGTGCAGCGTGCGCACCGCGTCCGCGAGCGCCTTCAGGCGCCGGAAGACCGCCGTGAGCCGGTCCAGCTCCGCGGGCAGGTGCGGCTCCACCTCCAGCGCGCGGCGCCCGGACTCGAGCGCCTCCTCGCGGCGGCCCGCCGTGGCGAGCACCTCGGCGAGCCGGACGCGCAGCCCCTTCACCCCCGCGGGGGTCTCCTCGAGCGGGAGCAGCTTGCGCAGCGTGGCGGAGAGATCGTCGTTCCAGCCGAGCTCCGCGTAGAGCCCCGCCAGCGCGTCCAGCGCCGGGCGGTGGCGCGGCTCGCGCTCGAGCGCCGCCTTGAAGGCGGAGACCGCCTCCTCCTTCTCGCCGGTGAGCGTCCACAGCACGCGCCCGAGCCGCTCGTTGAGGCGCAGCAGTTCGCGCGGATCCAGCGTCTGGGTGATGCGGGTGCGCAGCAGCCCCTTGAGCTCCGGGTAGCGGCCGGACTTCTCGTAGATGGCGTCCAGGGACGCGAAGGCCTGCTCGTTGCGCGGGTTCTTCCGCAGGAGATCCAGGTAGATCTCCACGGACCGGTCCACGTCCGAGAGCGCGTCCGCGGACAGCTCCGCCATGCGCGCCAGCACGCGGTCCTTCTCCACCCCGCTGACGATGCCCTCCTGCAGCTTGAGCACCTCGTACAGCTTCCGGGTGGCGCCGGCCTGGGCGTAGATCTGCTCCAGCAGCCGCGCCGAGGCGAGGTGCCGCCCGTCCAGCTGGAGGATCTCCTCGTACGCGGCGGCCGCGCGGTCCGGGCTCCCGAGCACGCCTTCCGCGAGCTGCCCGAGCCGGAACAGCAGCCCCACCCGCTCCTGCCTGTCCGCGGTGCTCTCCGCGAGCGCCTCCAGCACGGAGGCCAGCTCCTGCGGCCGGTCCAGCTTGTTGTAGAGCCGGTCCAGCACGGGGAGCGCCCGCGCCGCGGCGCGGGGATCCAGCGTCCGCGCCTTCTCCAGCCAGCCCACCGCGCGCGCCGGCTCGTCCAGCCGCTGGTCCAGCAGCTGCCCGAGCTTGAGGCACATCTCCGCGGCCTCCACGGACTCGGCCACGCGCGGCAGCTCCTGCTCGTACGCCGAGGCCAGCTCGTCCCACGCCTTGGCGGCGTCCGCGAGCCCCTCGAGCCGCTTGCGGAGATCCGAGTCGTTGGGATCCTCCTTGAACGCGCGGTACAGCGCGAGGAAGGCAAGCTCCGGCTCGTCCTGGAGATCCCGCAGCCGCGAGAGCTCCTGCAGCAGCGCCTTGCGCTCGCGCGCGTCCTCGGACACCCCTGCACGCGCATCCAGCACCGCCGCCAGCCGGCCGTGCTCTCCGCGGCGCCGCAGCCCCTGGAGCAGCAGCTCCACCGCCTCGCGGTTGTGGGGCTCCTTCTGGCAGAGCACCTCGAGCCGCCCGAGCGCCCCCGCGTGGTCAGGGTCCGCGGCCAGCACCTCGGCGTACAGCTGCAGGGCGCCGGGGCGGTCCAACAGCCGCGCCTCGCGCACGCCGGCCAGGCGGAAGCGCAGCTCCGAGAGCAGCTCCGCGTCCGACCCGGCCGCCGCGAGCAGCTGGACGCGCCGCGAGAGCACGTCCGCCAGCTCCGGCCAGCGCTCGAGCCGCACGGCCAGCCCGTCCATCCGCTCGAGCGTGGCGGGCGCGTCCGGGTGCAGCTCCAGCACGCGGCGGAAGGTGGCGAGCGCCCCCACCGCGTCCCGCATCTCGTCCTCCTGGAGCACGCCCATCTGGAACAGCAGCGTGGCGCGGTCGTCCGCGCGCTCCGCGCGGGCCAGCTGCCGCTTCAGCACCTCCATCAGCTCCGCGGCACGGCCGCCCTGGGCATAGAGGCGCGTGACGGCCCCCAGTGCCTCGGCGTCCAGCGGCGCCAGCTCCAGCAGCCGCGCGAAGCTCTTGAGCGCGTCCTCGGGATCCC
Source organism: Pseudomonadota bacterium (assembly GCA_039800145.1). GTDB lineage: Bacteria > Myxococcota > Myxococcia > Myxococcales > Myxococcaceae > VGRA01. The sequence goes on from JBDLRJ010000147.1 coordinate 18,652, forward strand.
CGTGCTGCAGCTGCAGCCGCCCGAGCGCGCGGAAGAGCCCCACGCGCGCCTCGTCCGAGGTCGCCTCCGGTGCCACCTCCGCGAGCAGCAGCATGAGCTCCTCGCCCGTGCCGGCCTTCTCGCTGCAGCGCGTGCAGAGTTCCAGCGCGCGCACGTCCTCCGGGTTGGCCCGGAGCGCGCGGGTGGCCGCGAGGAAGCCCGACTCCGGGTTCTCCAGCGCCCCGGCGTACAGCTCGCCCACGCGGCACAGCAGCGCCGAGCGCTCCGCGGGACTCGCCGCGGTGCCGGCGCGGGACTCGAGCACCTGGACCAGCTTCAGGTGATCTCCGCCCGTCTGGAAGATGGGCTCGAGCGCCGCGGCGGCCTCCCCCCGCAGCGCGTTGTCCGAGCGGGCGAGCTCCTCGAGTGCGCCCACCGCGGACGGGTGGTTGGGCCGCACGCGCAGCACGGCCTCGTACAGCTGCAGCCCGCCCCGGGCGTCCCCGAGCCGTCCCACCTTGAGCCGGCCGAGCCGGACGCGCAGCTCCAGCGCCTCCTCCTTCTGCCCGCGCGCCTCGGCCACCGCCGCCTCGCGCTCCAGCAGGTCCGCTGCCTCCGCGTAGCGGTCCAACTCCACCAGCGCGCGCCCCAGGGCCTTCAGGGCCGTGGGCTCCTCGGGCGAGACGGCGAGGATGGCCTCGTAGCACCGGGCCGCGAGCGGCTTGTCGGCGAGCGTCTCCTCCGCGAGCGCCCCCAGCTCGTAGAGCAGCGTCGTCTTCTCGCGCGGGCTCGCGGCTCCCTGTGCCTGCCGCCAGAGGACGTCCGCGAGCGCCCGCACGTCGTGGGTGCGCCGGTACAGCTGTGCAAGGGCGTCCAACGCGCTGGCGTCGTGGCCGGACAGGCGCACCACCTCCGTCCAGGCCTTGATGGCCGCGCCGGGGTGATCCAACCGCTCCGCGTAGAGCGCGCCCAGCCGGCGCCAGAGCTCCAACACCACGGCCGGGGGGATGCCCCCGCGCTCGATGGCGTCCTCGTACGCGGCGGCCAGCTCCTCGAACCCGTTCACCGCGGCCGCGAGCCGCTCCAGCTCCGCGCGCACCTCCGGCACCTCGGGGCGGGCTGCGAAGACGCGCAGCTGGGCGGCGTAGCCCTGTCCCAGCTGCCCCAGGGACGAGCGGAGCGCGGACACCTGCTCGAGCAGCCCCACCCGCTCCGCCGCGGTGGCGCTGTTGAGCCTCAGCTCGAGCAACTCCACGCGCTTGCGGTCATCCCCGGACGCCCGGTACGCGGGCTCGAGCAGCGCCGCCGCCTCCGCCTGCACCTGGCCGTCCTGCAGCAGCAGCTCCAGCCCCGCCACGGCGGCCGGGTCCGCCGGCGCCACGGCGAGCACCGCGGCCCACGCGCGCACCGCCTCGGGTGCGTCCTCCGCGCGCTCGAAGAGCTGCGCCCGCTGCACCAGCGCGTCCCGCCGTTCTCCCGGCGTGGCCGCCGTCTCCGCGAGCTGCGCGAGCACCTGCGCCTGGTCCGAGACGCGGCGCAGCTTCCCGTAGAGCTCCCCGAGCGCCCCGAGCACCTCGCGCGCCCGGACGCCCAGCCCCTGCGCGGCGAGCAGCTGCGAGAGCGCCTTGTCGTCCTCGCCCGCGGCCTCGTACGCGGCGGCGGACTGCAGCAGCAGCCCGGCCTTCTCTTCGGGGGCCTGGGCGCGCGCCGCGCGCTCGGCGTTCACCTCCGCGAGCGCGTGGGCGCTGCGGCTCTTCTCGTACAGCCGGCCCAGCGCATCGAGCGCGGCAGGATCCTCCTTGGCGAGCAACTGCACCGCGCGCCAGTCGCGGATGGCCTCGTCCGTCTCGCCGAGCGCCTCGCGCAGCTCGCCGGCGCGGCGCCACAGCGGCACCATGGCCGCGTCGTCCGGGCGCTCACCGGCCACGCCCTCGTAGAGCTCCGCGAGCACCTCGCGGGCGTCCGTCAGCTCGGCGAGCCGCTCCAGCTCCGGTCGCAGCGCCGCCCGGTCCAGCTCTCCCTCGAAACCGCGCACCAGCGCGAGGAAGGCGCGGTCCGGCTGCCCCATGTCCTTCTCGTAGATGGCGGCGAGATCCCGCGTGAGCCGCAGCCGCTCGGCCGGCGTCTCCACGCGGGACACGCGCAGCTCGCGGAGCGCCACGCGGCGGGCATGCTCGCCGCGCGCCGCGAGCAACGGGTCCAACGCGGCCAGCGCCGCGTCCGACCAGGCGTCGTCCGCGCGGACCCACTCCTCGAGCGCCTCGCGCGCCTGGATGTGCGCGGGATCCTCCGCGAGGATCTCCTGCAGCAGCTGCAACGCCGCGGCGTGGTCCGCCAGCAGCTCCCGCTTCACGCGAGCGAGCCGGAAGGCCGCCTCGCGGGCCTGGGCTCCCTGCCCCTCCTGCGCGCGCCGCAGCTCCAGCGCGAAGGCGAGATCCTTCGGCCGGTTGAGCTGGCCGAAGAGCCGCTCGAGCGCCGCCGCCACGGGGCGGTCACCCGAGTCCAGCTCCGCCACCTGCCAGTACGCCGCCGCCGCGCGCTCGGGATCCCCGAGCCGCTCCTCGTAGACCTGCCCCACCTCGCGCCACAGCTCCGCGCGGGC
>JBDLRJ010000148.1:0-5624 GCA_039800145.1 Pseudomonadota bacterium
CCACCCCGGCAGAGGCCTCGCGGAAGCTCGCCGCGGAGGCGCAGGCGGCGGGGGCGTGGGCGGTGGATCTCTCCGCCGCGTTTCGCGCGGAGTCGGCCGTGCCGCTCGTGCTCCCCGGCGTGAACGACGCCGCGCTCGACGCGGGCTTCAAGGGGCGGATCGTCGCCGTGCCCTCGGCGCTCTCCACGGCGCTCGCGCTGCTGTGCACGCCGCTGCTCCCCCTGGGGCTCCAGCGCGTGCACGTGACGGCGCTCGTGGGGGCCTCCGCGGCGGGGCAGGCCGGCGTGCGCGAGCTCGAGCAGCAGACCGCCGCGCTGCTGTCCGGGCGGGACAGCGAGCCGGGGCGCTTCCCGCACCGGCTGGCGCTCAACTTCATTCCCCAGGTCGGCCCCTTCGTGGGCGAGACGGGCGAGACGGAGGAGGAGCGCAGCTGGGGGCTGGAGCTCTCGCGCCTGTGGGGCGAGCGCGGCGCCTCGGTGCGCGTGACGGGGACCGCGGTGCAGGTGCCCACCTTCTTCGGCCACGGGCTGTCGGTGCTGCTCGAGGGGCGCGGCCTGTCCGCGGACGCGGTGCGCGCGGCGGTGAAGGGGGCGCCCTCGGTGAAGCTGCTGGATGCCCCCGCGGAGAAGATCTACCCCATGCCCCTGCTGGTCACCGCGGACGACTCCGTGCACGTCGGGCGCGTTCGTTCCACGCCCGGCGGCGTGCAGCTCTTCGCCACGGTGGACAACGCCCTGCGCGGCGGGGCGCTCGCAGCGGTGCAGGTGGCCGAGCGGCTCTCGGCGCGGCGCTGACAAATTGGCAAGCGGCCCCTGTGCAGGCGCGCATTTTGGCGCGCGCGCCCGCGAGGACGCGGCGGCTCTCCTCCCGGCCCCGTGGGCTTGCGGGTGGCAAACCCTTTGCTAGACCCTCCAAGACTCTCCATGCGTCCGGCGCTCCACATCCTCCTGCTGCTCCTTTTCCCGCTCGCCGCGCAGGCCCAGGTGGCAATCACCGTGAACGGCGGCGACTCCGCCTCCTTCTCGCCGTCCGGGTGTGGGAACCAGTTCACGGTGAACTGGAACCTGGGCGGGACCGTGGCGCCCTGCAGCCCCTTCACCGGCTGGGTGACGAGCGGCACGTGCGGGGATGCACCGGGCACGGGGGATCACCAGTTCCTCTCGGTGGACCAGGGGGCGCTCCTCACGCAGCGGTCGGGCAACGCGACCTTCACGGCCGCGGATCTCCCCGGCTTCAGCGGGGGAGACAGCGGCATCTCGTGCGGTGACGTCACCACCCGCACGTGGCGCATCTGCACCTACGTGGAGACGCCGGGCTTCACGGGATTCGGCACCACCTGCGGCACCAACAACCAGAAGCTCCGCAGCACCTCCTCCACGGTCAGCTACGACGGCCAGCCGCCGGCCTCTCCGAAGTTGGAATCGGTGGTATCCCAGGACGAGGGGCTCCGCGCCACCGTGACGAACGTCCCGGGCGACGCCGTGGAGGTCCGGGTGGGCACGCGCGTGGCGGGGACCGGCGCCGCCTTCACGCTCTCGGACAGGGTGGCCACCGCGGGAGACACCGTGTCCGTGTCCGTGACCGGGCTCCAGAACGAGGTGCAGTACGAGGTGGTGGCCTACGCGGTGGACGCGGCGGACAACACCAGCGCAGCGTCGGACGCGCTGATCGGCACCCCGCGCAAGACGGAAGGGTTCTTCGGCCAGTACCGGTCCCTGGGGGGAGAGGAGCGGGGGGGCTGCACGTCGGTGCCGGTCTCGTCCCTCCTCCCGCTCGCGGGACTGCTGCTGGCCCTGGCGAGGAGACGGCGAGGATGAGCGCAGCGCGTTGGTGGGGAGTTCTCGGGGCGGCGTGGCTCGGCACGGCGGGAGCGGCGGAGCTCGCCTCGGCCTCCAGCCGCTCCGGGGTGATGGAGTTCAAGCTCGGCGCCTACAAGCCGTTCATCGACCGCGAGGCGGCGCTGTCCGGGGCCCGGCCCTACGACAAGGTGTTCGGCGACTCGCCCATGCTGCTCGGCGAGCTGGAACTGGAGCGGCAGTTCTTCCAGGGGTTCGGCTCCGCCGCCGTCGCGCTCTCGGTGGGCTACACGGAGAAGTTCGGCAAGTCCGTGACGGTGGGCGGGGACGAGAACAGCGCGAGCGAGACGACCTCGCTCAAGTTCGTCCCGGTGCGGGCCCTGGCCGTCTACCGGTTCGACGTGCTGGCGCAGCACTGGAGCGTCCCGCTCGTCCCCTACGTCAAGGCCGGCCTCGTGGCGCAGCCGTGGTGGAGCGAGAAGGGCGGAAAACAGGAGTACGTGGACGGGCTCGCGGCGGCCGGAGTGAAGTGGGGCTACCAGGGGACGGCGGGGCTCGCGTTCATGCTGGACATCCTCGAGCCGCGGCTCGCGCGGGACTTCGACACCGATCTCGGCGTCAACCACAGCTACCTCTTCGGCGAGTACACCCATGCCGAGGTGAACGACTTCGGCGGCAAGGGGTTCGACTTCTCGAGCCGCCACTGGATGTTCGGGCTCGCGCTGGAGTACTAGCCCTCGGAGGATGACGCCTCCGCCCCGGCTTTCCCTGTCGCTGTTCCTCGCGTTCGCCGCGTGCGTGCGCGTCCCCCCGCCGGATCTCGGCGCCCCGCGCGACGTGGACACGGGCGTCCCCGTCTCGTTCGGCGAGCGGAAGGAGGGGGCCCCTGCACTGGAGTGGGACTTCGGAGATGGCTCGCCGCGGGTCACCGCCCCCGCCGCCTCGCACGCCTTTGACCGGGCCGGCAGCTACGTGGTCACGGCACGCCACGAGGGGCGTGCGCTCTCGTCGGTGACGCTGACGGCGCTCCCGCGCAGCTTCGAGCGGGCCCTTCCCGCGTCAGCCGGAAGCGCCCTCTACCTCCGGAGAGCGGACGCTGCGCTCGAGCGGGCGGTGGACTTCACCGAGCGCGCGTTCGGACGCAGCATTTCCGCGCGGATCGTCTCCGGGAACCCCTTCGTCCAGCTGGCGCTGGAACTCTCCACGCCCGCGGCCTCCGGCACCGCGGCGGACCCGGAGGAGGGGCTCGGCGTCTTCACGCTGCCCGCGTTCCCCGGCACCATCGGCCTGTACGGCGTGACGGACGGCGCGCGGGCGCTGGGGCTCGCGGTGGAGGTGTTGTCCCGCGACGGCGGCGGCCCTTCCTGGCCCGGGGCGGACGGCAGCACGCGGGTGCGGATCGCCGACGGCCGCGAGGCGGCGCTGCTCGTGGACCGCGGGTACCTGTTCGTGGCCATCCCGGAGCTGCCGAAGCCGCCGCCCGAGTTCGCCGATCCTCCCGAGGATGCCCCCGCGCGGGACACCGGGACCAACGTCACGGACTTCGCACCGGTGGTGGACGCCGTCCGAGGCTCGCCCGCCGCGGGGCTGGAGGGCACGGGACTCTTCACGGGCGTGGCCGCCGAGGCGCGCGAGGGGCCCGTGTTGCTGTACAGCCAGACGAAGCAGGAAGGGGCTGCCACCGGGCAAGGCGCCTTCGCCTCCTTCTCCGCGGACAAGCTGCGCGCGGGCTTCACGGCGTACGTGCGCGGCAAGTCGCTGCCCGTGGCCGCTGCCGCCCGGCACCGCCTGTTCGAGGGGGCTGTGCCCGCGGGGCCGGTGGGGGTGATCGGGCTGTCGGTCCCGCCGCAGGACTTCGTTTCCTTCATCTTCGGAGAGCCGGGCAGCGACCAGCGCCAGCGCGCGGCCCTGGAGGCGCAGGGGCTGGGGCTGCCGTTCGAGGAAATGCTCGGCGCCTTCACCGGGGAGTTCGCGGGGCTGGCGTGGGCGGACGTGCCGGACATGTTCCGGCGCATGGGGGATCCGAAGAGCGAGGAGGGCCCGCGCCCGTCTCCCCGCGGGACGATGTGGCTCGAGGCCGGGCTGAAGGACGCAGCCCCGGTGGTGGTGTTGTTGGACGCCCTTGCAGCAGGGCCCGAGTCCGGGTTGGAGCGCAGCCAGCCCATGCCCGGCACGTTCCGGTACCGCGGGAAGCTGGGGACGCGGGACGCGTCGCTGGAGGTGACGAAGGACCGGGCGCGCTTCGAGCTGGGGCCGGGCGTGGCGGACCGTCCCACCGAGGAGCTGCTCGCCCGGCTCCGGGTGAAGTACGGCCCCGGTTTCCTCGGGGAGGGACACCTCTCCGCGGCGGTGGACCTGGGACAGCTTCGCCGCGAACTGGAGGCCACCACCTCCGTGCGCGGCCTCTCTCCCGTGAAGCTGCAGCTGCTCAAGTCGTTCGCGGCGAAGGTGTTGGACGGACTGCCGCCCGTCGACGACCTGTTCGTGGACGCGTGGGGCGAGGAAGGCGGCGTGCGCGTGCGGGGCCGGGTGGATCTCCGGGAGGCTGCCCCGTGAGCACGCTGACGATCCGCGTCCTCTACTTCGCGGCCGCGCGGGAGCGGGCCGGGTGCGCCTCCGAGGAGCGGACGTGCGCGCAGGGCACCACCGTGGAAGGCCTGCTCGGGGAGTTGGTGGCGGCGCACCCTGCGCTGGGCCCCCTCGTCCCCCACCTGCGCGTGGCGGTGGACCAGGCGTTCGCCGGGCCCCGTGCACTGCTCCGGGACGGCGCCGAGGTGGCGCTCATCCCGCCCGTGTCCGGTGGAAGCGGTCGATACCAGGTGATGGACGTCCCGCTGCAGCTGCAGCAGGTGGTGGACGCGGTGGCGGGAGAGGCCTACGGCGGGCTCGTCACCTTCACGGGCAGCGTGCGCAACCGGACGCGCGGCCGGGAGGTGGTGCGGCTGGAGTACGAGGCCTACGCCCCCATGGCGGTCGCGCAGTTCGAGCGGATTGGCTCGGAGGTGGAGGAGAGGTGGCCGGGGGTGCGGCTCGCCATCTCGCACCGGGTGGGGGTGCTGCAGCCCGGGGAGCTCGCGGTGGTGATGGCTGCCGCGGCGCCGCACCGGGCCGAGGCGTTCGCGGCCTGCTCCCACGCGCTCGAGCGGCTGAAGCAGGACGCTCCCATCTGGAAGCGCGAGGTGTACGCGGACGGCGCAGAGTGGGTGGGATTGGGGCCTTGAAGTGGGCTAGGGTTCGCCGCCGTTTCGCAGCCCCACGGAGAAAAGCCCATGAAGTCCCCCACGTCGCTGTCCCGGCTCGGCCTGCTCGGCCTGGTGTCCGCCGCCGTCCTGCTCGGTTGTCCCTCCAAGGTGGTGCCCGACGCGGGCACGCCCGAGGTGGACGCGGGGGCCCCGGATGCCGGCCCGGTGGACGCGGGCTTCAAGTGCCGGATCGACGACGACTGCGCCGCACTCGTCGCGGGTTACCCGGACCAGGCCGGTCTCCGGTGTGACAACGACGCGGAGCTCGAGGGCACGCGCGCGGACGGCGGGGCCCCCAGCTTCGAGTGCATCCCGGCCACGGCCTGCAACACCACCGGTGACTGCGCTTTCCCGCCGGTGGACGTGCAGGACTTCACGAAGTGGTACTGCATCGCGGGCGGCGGCTGCCGCTGCGTGCAGGAGGCGGTGCCGGACGCCGGGACCTCCGGCATCTGCCGCCGCGTGAAGGCCTCGTGCGAGGAGTGCACCACGGACGCGGAGTGCGGGAGCGATCCCGCCCTGGACTCCCGCGGCGTGTGCAAGGCGCTGCAGGGAGACGCCTCGGGGAAGAAGTACTGCTTCAAGC
>JBDLRJ010000149.1:0-13164 GCA_039800145.1 Pseudomonadota bacterium
ACATCATGACCGGGTTCTTCATCCCGGCCTTCTTCATGGACTGGATGAACCGGCCGGGCAGGGCGCCCACGTAGGTGCGGCGGTGGCCGCGGATCTCCGCCTCGTCCCGCACGCCGCCGAGCGACAGGCGGACGAACTTGCGCCCCACCGCCTTGGCAATGGACGCACCGAGCGACGTCTTCCCCACGCCCGGCGGCCCCACGAGGCACAGGATGGGCCCGCGCATGTCGTTCTTGAGCTTGCGGACGGCGAGGTACTCGAGGATGCGCTTCTTCACCTTCTGGATGCCGAAGTGGTCCGTGTCCAGGACCTTGCGCGCGTTGTCGATGTCCAGGTTGTCCTCGGAGATCTTCGACCACGGCAGCTCGGCAATCCAGTCCAGGTAGGTGCGCGCCACCGTGTACTCGGAGGACGCGGCCGGGATGGTCTTGAGCCGGTTGAGCTCCTTGTTGGCCACCTTCTCCACGTCCGGGGGGAGGCCGGCCTTCTTAAGCCGCTCCTGCAGCTCGTCCAGCTCCTCCTCCTCCTCGCCCATCTCGCCGAGCTCCTCCTTGATCGCCTTGAGCTGCTGGCGCAGGTAGTACTCGCGCTGGGTCTTCGACATCTCGCCCTTCACGGCGGAGTCGATCTTGTTGGAGAGCTTCAGGATCTCGCGCTTGCGGTTGAGGATCTCGAGCACCAGCTTCATGCGGGCCTTGAGCTCCACCGTCTCGAGCACCGCCTGCTTCTCCTCGATGGGCACGTCCACGTTGGCGGCGATCAGGTCCGCGAGGTGGCCGGGGTGCGTGATGGACTCCACCAGTTCAGTGGCCGCGGCGGGGAGCTCGGGCATGAGCTCAATCACTTCTCGCGCCAGCTTCTTCAGGTTGATGCCGAGCGCCTCCACCTCCACGTTCTCTGCGCCCGTGCGGTCCTCCACCGCGTCCACGCGGGCCTTGAGGTACGGGGACTCCTGCACCAGCTCCAGGACCTTGAAGCGCGCCAGTCCCTGCACCACGAGCGAGTAGTTGTCCTCGCCCATCTTCAGCAGCTTGACGATGCGCGCCACGGTCCCCATGGCATAGAGGTCTGCGGCGGCCGGGTCCTCCTCCTCGGCGCGGCGCTGGGTGACCACGCCGATCACCTGGTCGTCCCGCACTGCGTCCTTGATCAGGGCAATGGTCTTGGCCCGGCCCACCGCGAGAGGCAGCACGCCGCCGGGGAAGAAGACGGAGTTGCGCAGCGGCAGGATGGGGAGCACGGCCGGGATGTCCTCCTTGTTGATCATTCCCGGAGGGGCCATGGCGGAGGCCATGGCGGCGGCGGATGCCCCGCCCTTCTTCTTCTCGTCAGACATGTCGATCCCTGTGCGCTGCGGGTGAGGGGGGTGTTGCGCGGTGTTGCAGGCGTGCGGAACGTAGCAATGAAAGAGCGGCTGTCAAAAGCTGCACGTGGGGCGTCAGGCAGGGGACACGCGGTCCCGGCCGGCCCGCTTGCTGGCGTACAGCGCCTGGTCCGCGCGGGCGAACAGCGCCTCGGCCGAGTCCTCGGCCCGCGCAGCGGTGATGCCGGCGCTCACGGTCACGGGGAGGGCAGGGGGGCCGCCGCCCCCGCGGATGGGGATGGGGGCTGAACGGACGGCGTCCACCACCCGTGTCAGCACCTCCGTTCCCCGCGGGAGATCCGCCCCGGAGACCAGGATGGCCAACTCGTCCCCCCCGAGCCGCCCGACCAGGTCCTCGGCACGCAGCAGCCCCCGGATGCGCGCCAGGAGTGCGACCAGGACGTCGTCCCCTGCCGGGTGGCCATGGACGTCGTTCACCTGCTTGAAGTGGTCCACGTCCAGCAGCGCGAGGCAGAACGGGGCCGCACCTGCGTGGGAGAGCTTCTGGGGGAGCACCCGCTCGAGGTAGCGGCGGTTCCAGGCCCCGGTGAGCGCGTCCCGGAAGGCCTGTTCTCGCTGCAGTTCGTACCGGAGCGCGTGTGCCTGGATGCGCGCGCGCAGCTCGGCGGCTTCGTAGGGCTTGGTGACGTAGTCGTCCGCCCCCGCCTCGAGCGCACGGACCTTGTCGTCCACCCCCGCGCTCCGGGACACCACGAGGATGGGGGCGCGGTCTCCATCCACGTGGCCGCGGATCTGCCGGCAGGTGGTGATGCCGTCCTGCCCCGGCATGTTGAGGTCCACCAGGACCACGTCCGGGGCAGTGCGTTCGTACAGTTCGAGGGCCTCGCGAGGATCCGGGCAGTACCGGACGGACATCCCCGCCGCCTCGAGCGTCTGGGTCAGCACCCCTGCGCAGATGGGATCGTCGTCCACCACCAGGACGCGGCGGGGGACATCGTCCGGCGCGGGCTCCGCCTCGTCGAACAGTGCCTCCAGGGGAGGTGGCGGGACGCCGACGCCATTCTCGAAGAAGGGCAGGGCGGCGTCGTCGTCCCGGGGGGGGAGCGGCGGTGCGACGGGCCCGGTCATGAAGGGGAAGTCGGTCGTCGCGGCGGCGGGCCCGGCGCTCACCTCGGCCCGCACCCACAGTTCCAGCGTGGACAGGTGGCGCCGGATCACGAGCAGCAGCCGCTGTGTGCTCCCCCCGGCCTCGCCATCCTGCAGGATCCGGACGAGATCTTCACCCGTGGCCGCGAGCACCCCCAGCTCGCGCTGCCCGACCAGGGCACCGGTTCCCGCGAGCCGGTGGAACAGCGTGCGCGCGGGCTCGAGCGTCCGGGGATCTCCCGAGCGCTCCCAGGCCGCGAGGGCTTCCGAGGCCGGGGTGAGCTGGGAGACGCACGACTCGGCGAGTGCGTGGAGGAGGGACGGGGTGGCCGGGACTGCCATGGGCGCATTCTTAACGAGCCGGCGGGGGCTTGCGCCCCCGTATGTCAGGGGGGGGATATAGACTGAACGGGCGTTCAGATATCATGGAGGAGCCATGGAAGCGGCGGTTCAGCAGACGTCCAACGGTGTCGTCGAGAGGCTCAGGGAACAGATCCGCCGGATGCAGGCTGCGCCGCGCAGTGCGCTCGGGCGGGTGGCCACCGGCCTCGCGGTGTTGGATGCGGTGCTCCCGGACGGGGGGTTCTGGCTCGGCCAGTCCGTGGAGCTGCAGGGAGAGGCTGCCACGGGCCGTTCCAGCCTGGCGCTCCGGGTGGTGGCCGCTGCCACGCGCGCGCGGAGGCTCTGTGCGTGGGTGGATGGTCCGCGGGAACTCTATCCACCCTCGGCCCAGGGGCTCGGCGTGGCGCTGGAGCAGTTGCTGATCGTCCGTCCGCGCGCGCCGGGGCAGCTGGCCTGGGCGGCGGTGCAGTTGCTGCGCAGCGGGGCTTTCGCCGTGGTGGTGCTGGATCTCACCCACACCGGCGTGCGCCTGTCCCCGGTGGAGGCGCGCAGGCTCCAGGAGGCGGCAGGGCAGGGAGGGGCGCTGCTGCTGACGTTGAGCTCGAAAGACTGCCCGGCGGACGGAGCCCTGCGGCTGGAGCTGGAGCCCTGGGGAGAGGACGGGGTGCGGGTGGAGGTGGTGCGCAGCCGCCGGGGGGGGGCCGGGGCCGCGGTGGCGCTCTCCTGGGACGTGCTCTGCGCGGCGAAGGTCCGGTGTGGACCGCCGCTGCCCTCCCTGCCGGCGGTGGTGCCTGCGCCTCCGCTGCGCGCCGTGCCGCCGGGGTTGGACGTGTCCCCCCGAGAGCCTCCCGGTCTGCGGGAGGGCCGTCCCGGCCGAGACGTCCGCCTGCCGAAGCTCGCCGCCGTGCTGGGCGGGGGAGATCCCGCGTGAGGCGCCTGTACCTGCACCTGCCCCGCTTCCCGGTGCAGTGCACCGTGAGGGATCTCCCGGAGCTCCGCCATGCGCCGTTGGTCCTGGCGGAGGAGTCACGTGGCCAGCAGCGGGTGGCCTTTGCCTCGTCCGCTGCGCTCAAGGCCGGCATCCGGCCCGGCATGGGGGTGACCGCGGCGCGGGCGGTACTCCCTGCGCTGGAGGTGCGCCGCTTCGACTCGGACGCAACGGCGCGGGGACTCCACGCACTGGGAGAGGCCCTGCTCGTGCTCGGGCCGGCCTTCGAGGCCCTGCCCCCGGACGGACTCTTCCTGGACGCCAGCGCTGCGCCGCTGTGCCGAGGCCCCGGCACCCCGGAGGAGAACCTGGGGGAGCGGGTGCTCGGGCTGTGCGCGGAGTGGGGGCTGCTCGGCCAGGGGGTGGTGGCCTCGCAGGCCTTCACGGCGCGGGCGCTCGCACGCCACCGCCCGGTGCGCGTGCAGTGCGTGGCCCCGGACGGAGGGGCTGCCGCGCTCGGGCCGCTGCCGCTGCAGGTGCTGGAGGAGGCAGCTGCCCACCGCGCCGTGGCGGGGCTCTCGGCGCTGGGGTTGTCCACCCTGGGGGAGGTGGCGTCCCTGCCCACGGCCTCGGTGGTGGCGCGGCTCGGGGCGGAGGGACTGCGGGCGCAGGGGCTCTGCCGGGGGGAGGATCCCACGCCGCTGCACCCGGCCCAGCCGGAAGAGACCGTGGAGGAGCGCGTGGAGTTGGAGACGCCGGCGGAGCAGCTGGAGCCGCTGCTCTTCGCGCTGAAGTCTGCGCTGGACCGCTGCGCGGCGCGGCTGCAGGGGCGGGGACTCGCCGCGGTGCGGCTGCTGCTCACGCTCAGGCTCGGCAACGGCGCGCAGCACCCGGTGCCGCTCCAGCTCGCGCGCCCCTCCGCCCAGGCGCGCCCCTGGTTGGATCTCTTCCGGCACCTGCTCGCGGCGCTGCAGCTGCCCCACCCGGTGGCAGGGCTGGCGGTGCGCGTGGCGGAGGCGCAGGCCGCGGTGCACCCCCAGGGAGAGCTCGGAGAGGGCCCTCGGGGAGACGCGCCGCTGGAGTCGGTCCTGGCCCGGCTGGCCACGGCACTGGGCGAGGAGGCGTTGCTCTCGGCCTCGCCGCAGCCGCGCCACCGGCCGGAGGCGGCCGTCAGCCCTGCGCGTTTCCAGCCGCCGCGGCAGCCGCGGGGGATGATCTCGGAGCTGCTGCCCGCGGCCTCCCGGACGTCTTCTTCCTCGGCTCCGCCAGCGGCCGTCCACCGCGAAGAGACCGGGGCGCCCCTGCCGCCGGGCTGGAGCGGCTTCGAACAGGGACTGGGGACGCCCCTGCCTGCACCCGGATGGTTGGAAGGCCTGCCGGTGGCGGAGGAAAGCGCCCCGGAGCAGCGCGCACTGTCTGCGCAGGGGGAGCGGCCCGCGCGCCTGCTGCCCACGCCGCTGCTGTTGGAGGTGGTGCTGGGCGGGGCGGGGCTGCCTGCCCTGCTGCGGGTGGCGGGGCGCATGCGGCGCGTGCTCGCGCTGTTCGGTCCGGAGCGGCTCTCGGGGGAGTGGTGGGAGCCGGATCCGCTCGAGCGGGACTACTACCGCGGCCAGCTGGAGGGGCTCGGCCTGGTGTGGCTGTACCGGGACGGCCGGGACGGGCGCTTCTACCTCCACGGGCTGTTCGACTGAGGCGGGATGCCATGTACGCGGAGCTCGTCTGCCAGAGCAATTTCAGCTTCCTGCGGGGGGCAAGCCACCCGGAGGAGCTGGTCCACGCGGCGAAGGCGCTGGGGGTGTCTGCGCTGGCGCTCGGGGATCACGACGGCCTGTATGGGATGGTGAAGGCCCACCTCGCGGCGAAGGCGGTGGGGCTGCGGCTGCTGGTGGCCTCGAGGCTCCACTTCACGGACGCCCCGCCGCTGGTGCTGCTCCCGCAGGATGCCGCGGGGTACGCGCAGCTGTGCCGGCTCATCTCCCTGTCCCGGTTGCAGGGGCCGCGCGGCAAACCGCGTTTGCAGGTGCGCTCGCTGCTCGAGCGCAGCGAGGGGCTGTGGGCGGTGCTGCCTGAGCCCGCGGACGCAGCGGTGGTGGCCCCGGTGGCGGAGGCCTTCCCGGGGCGCTTCTACGTGGGGGTGCAGCGGGAGCTCTGCGCGGGGGACGAGGCGCGGGTGGCCCAGGGGCTGGCCCTGGCGCGTGCGCTGGAGGTGCCCGCCTGCGCCCACAACGACGTGCACCTGCACACCCGCGCGCGCAAGCCGCTGCTGGACGTCCTCTGGGCCATCCGTCACGGGGTGCCGCTCTCCGCTGCCGGGACGCGGCTGATGCCTAACGCCGAGCGGTGCCTGAAGGGGCCGGAGGAGATGCTCCGGCTCTTCTCCGATCTTCCGGAGCTGGTGGGCCGGACGCTGGAGGTGGTGGACGGCTGCCGCTTCTCGCTGGACGAACTCCGTTACCACTTCAGCGAGGAGCTGCTGCCGCCGGGGCAGACGCCCATGGGCTACCTGCGGGAGCTGGTGGAGCAGGGAATGCCGGTGCGCTACCCGGCCGGGGTGCCAGCGGCGGTGCGGGCGCAGGTGGAGCACGAGCTGCGGCTGATAGAGGCGTTGGACTTCCCGGGGTACTTCCTGGCCATCTGGGACATCGTCCGCTTTGCACGCGAGCGGGGGATCCTGTGCCAGGGGCGAGGCTCTGCGGCCAACTCGGTGGTCTGCTACCTGTTGCAGATCACGGCCATTGACCCGGTGCGGATGGGGCTGCTCTTCGAGCGCTTCCTCAGCATGGAGCGCCGGGAGCCGCCGGACATCGACGTGGACTTCGAGCACGAGCGCCGGGAGGAGGTGCTCCAGTACGTCTACGAGAAGCACGGCCGGCACCGGGCGGCCATGGTGTGCGAGGTGATCTGCTACCGGGGGCGGCTCGCGGCGCGGGAGGTGGGCAAGGCGCTGGGGCTGTCCCTGGACCAGGTGGACCGGCTGGCGCGCACGGTGGACTTCGGCGGCGGGGTGAGCCCGGAGCGGCTGGCGGAGGCGGGGCTGTCCGCGGGGGATGGCCGCGTGCAGAAGGTGCTCCAGTTGGCGGGGGAACTCGAGGGCTTCCCGCGGCACCTGTCCATCCACGTGGGCGGCTTCGTGATCACCCGGGAGCCGGTGATGGAAGTGGTCCCGGTGGAGAGCGCGGCCATGAAGGACCGCACGGTGGTGCAGTGGGAGAAGGATGACCTGAACGCGGTGGGCATCCTGAAGGTGGACCTGCTGGGGCTGGGGATGCTGACGGTGCTGTCCCGCTGCTTCCGGTACGTGGCGCAGGCGCACGGGGAGGCGCTGTCCCTGGCCACGCTGCCGGCGGAGGATCCGCGCGTCTACGACATGCTCTGCGAGGCGGAAACCATGGGGGTGTTCCAGATAGAGAGCCGGGCGCAGATGAACATGCTGCCGCGGTTGCGGCCGCGGACCTTCTATGATCTCGTGGTGGAGATAGCGCTCATCCGCCCGGGGCCCATCGTGGGGCAGATGGTGCACCCGTACCTGCGGCGGCGGGACGGGCTGGAGGCGGTGGAGTACCCCTCGGAGGAGGTCCGGGGGATCCTGGAGAAGACGCTCGGGGTGCCGCTCTTCCAGGAGCAGGCCATGCGGCTGGCCATGGTGGCAGGCGGCTTCACCGCCGCGGAGGCGGACGGGCTGCGGCGGGCCATGACGCACAAGCGGGCGGAGGAGCGGATGGCGCCGTGGGGACTGCGCTTCGTGGAGGGGTGCAGGGCGCGGGGCTACTCGCGGGAGTTCGCGGAGACATGCTTCCAGCAGTTCCGGGGCTTCTCGCACTATGGCTTCCCGGAGTCGCACTCCGCGTCGTTCGCGCTCATCGCCTACGCCTCGGCGTACCTGAAGCGCTACTACCCGGCGGCGTTCTGCGCGGGGCTCATCAACAGCCAGCCCATGGGGTTCTACGCGGTGCACTCGCTGGTGGAGGACGCGCGGCGGCACGGGGTGGAGGTGCTGCCGCTGGACGTGCAGCACTCGGACTGGGACTGCACGCTGGAGCCGGGGACGGGGGAGGACGCGTTCGGGCGGGTGCAGCCGAAGCTGAGGCTGGGGCTGCGCCTGGTGAAGGGGCTGCAGGAGGCGCACGCCCAGCGGCTGGTGGCGGCGCGCGGGGAAGGGTACCGGGGGTTGGGGGATCTCGCCCGCCGGGCGCGGATCCCCTCGCACGAGCTGGCGCGGCTGGCGCTGTCCGGGGCGCTGAAGTCGCTGTGCGGGAGCCGCCGGGAGGCGCTGTGGGAGCTGCAGGCGCTCGGGCCGCTGGACGCCGGGGATCTCTTCTTCGGGATGCCCATGGACGGCACGCAGGTGGAGCTGCCGGTGCCCCACGTGGCGGAGGAGGTGGCGCAGGACTACGAGACCACCGGGCTGTCGCTGGATCACCACCCGTTCCAGCTGCTGCGGCCCCAGCTGGACCGGGTGCGGGCCGTGAGCGCGGCGGGACTCGCGCAGGTGACGCACGGGCGCACGGTGCGGACGGCCGGGATGGTGATCTGCCGCCAGCGCCCGCCCACCGCGCGGGGCTTCACGTTCCTGTCATTGGAAGACGAGACCGGCATCAGCAACGTGGTGGTGAAGCCGGATGACTTCACCCGCTACCGCAAGGAGATCCTCGGCAGTCCCTTCCTGCTCGTGGAGGGCGTGGTGGAGCGGGCGGGGAAGGTGGTGAACGTGAAGGTGAAGGAGCTCAGGCCGCTGTGGCTGGAGACGAAGGCGCCGGTGGCGAGGAGTTGGAGGTAGGGACTGCCCTCACGGAGATGCAGGGACGTCGTTCGTCATCGGCTCGGCACAGACGTAGGAGACCGTGCGCGTGCTCAACAGGGTTGGCGCCAGGCCCGCGCCAGCGAAGCCATTTGAAGTGACGCACAGCGAGGCAAACGCACTGTCACCGGCGTTGCAGGCGGAGACAGATGCCGCCCCCAGCGCCAGCGCCCCCGCCAGGCCAATGCCGGCGGCGATGAGCCAATCCGTTGGGCCCATGACCGTCTCCACCTGGGAGAAGCCCGCCTTGCACTGATTCCCAACAGGCGCCGAGAGAGGGACGAGGCCACTCAGGAGGAACCATTGCCTTTCCTCGCCCTTCTGGAAGGAAGGACGGGCAGGGGAATAGGCCTTCGTGGCGTAGCAACCGGACAGCAATGACAACGCAACCGCGACGGCAACAATGCGAGTGGACATGGTGTGCTCCGGCGAGAGGACTGCGCAGTTCAGGGCCAGGGTAAGTTCCGGCAATCAAGACCGGAACCAACCGTCAGCCTGCTAAGGCCTGTCACGCCCATCAACAGTTTTCGTCCCACGTGAGGTGCTCGCCGTGACCTCGGGACGCGACCGTGCTCCCTCCGGCCAGTCCCAGGCGAGCGCGCTGCGCGCATCACCCACGGATTGAAGCCGGCACGCCCACGCCCTCACGGTGGCTCCCGGCGAGTTGTTCGACTTGCCGAGCGCCCGACCGCTGGCGCCGCGCGCGCCTGTGCAGGAGCGCCCAGCACATCGCGGCCAGTGCTGACTCCCCGGAGACGGCGCCGCATCCCAGCGGCCCCGGCTGGGGTTGCTGTCCGCAACTTGCAGGTACGCAGCCCTCGCCCGACTCGCAGAGGGACTCTCCACACTGCCCCTCCGCCGGGGCCTCCACGGTGGCGCGGATGCTGCCGTCCTCGAGCAGTTGGATGTCTGCGAGCCGGAAGCCCGACGGCGCGCCGGAGTAGAACGAAGCTGCATCCCCCTCGAAAATGTCCCCGGGACGAAAGAGATCCTCCTCCGCGTTGAACGCCCCTCCGAGTTCGATGTCCAGGAGCCCATCTGCCTGCTGCAGCCGGATGTAGGGGTGGAAGGGATCGCACTGCACGCAGTCGATCAACCGGTTGAAGAACGTCCCCTCGCGCCCATCCAGCTTCACGCGACGGTCCACGTGGTACACGGCGAGCCCGCGCGCCGCGAGGTCCGTGTCGTACCGGCCGGGGCCCCGGTTCTCGACGAGAAAATACTCGTCCCCGGTCCCCACCCGCACCAGGTCTCCGGTCCTGTCCGCGGGGCGGATCACCACCGTCTCCTTGCCCTGCACCTGGTGCCAGTTCCCCCAGCGCAGCCGGAACCGGGACTCCGCGTCCGGCAGCGGGATGTCCGGTCCGTAGCCCCAGGCGCCCATCCACGACAGGTACAGCCCTGCATAGCGCGAACTCTCGTCGTAGAGATCCGTCAGCCCGAGCAGGTGGCCGAACTCGTGGATCATCACCCTTGAATCCGAGTCCCCGGCGAGCGCGACCAGGGGGATCTTCACGCCGTCCAGCTTCGCCGCACCGCCCGTTCCCCCGGCGAGATCGTCCCCCTGGTTGAAGTACGCGAACGGGAAGGCCACGCCGCCGAACGGCGTGTTCATCAGCAGCATCACCCCGTCTACCCAGCCGTCCGGCGTCCCTCGGCGGCCGTTCACGTCGTAAGCGGAAAAATCCACGCCGGCCTCGTCCGCCCGGCGCAGCACCTCGCGCACGAAGTCGATCCCCGCTGCGAGTGAGTTCGGGTCCCCGCGCGGCACCGCGCAACCGGGGAACTTCGTCTCGTCCAGGGGGCAGGAACCGAACGTGATCGTCGGTCCCACCGCCACGGAGGGCTGGAAGCGCCCGAGGGAGGCGGTCACGTAGTAGTCCACGAAACCGCCGGACGCCGGGCCGTAGAACTGCTCGAGCACCGCGCGGTCAAACGGCGGGAACCCCGCCACCTCCACCGGGAGCAGCAGCAGCTTCGCAGGCCCAATCGAGGGGGACTTCCGCAGCCCCACGTCGTCCCGGACCACGAAGTGATCCATGTAGTCCGCGCGCGCGGCCGTCCCCGCGGCGAGGATGCACAACACCAGCGCGCACCGCATGCGGTCAGCCAATGATCATGTCCTCCCGCTCCATCCGCCCCTCGGCAAAGCGCGAGAGTGCATAGCGGCTGAAGAGCTCGTCCCCGGTCCCGGTGATCATCCACTCCGCCATCCGCTCGGCCACCGCGGGGGCCATCATGAAACCGTGGCCCACGAACCCGCTCATCTGGAGCAGGTTCGACACGCCCGGGGTGTGGCCGAGGATGGGGGAGTGGTCCGGCGTCACGTCGTAGCAGCCGGCCCACTGGCGGAGGACCTTCACGCGGCCCGCCGAGGGCAACTGCTCGGTGAGCGCCTGGGCGTACCGGGCGAGGAACCGCAGCGTGCTCCGCATCTGCAGCCCCGCGGGCTCTCGCGGATCGCCCATCCCGCCGACGATCTCCCCCCGCATGGACTGCGAGAAGTACAGACCCGAGTCCAGCACGGACACGAGCGGCCCCAAGAACGGCTTGAGCGGCTCGGTGGAGCAGATCTCGTGTCGGTGCGGCTCGTTGGGCAGCTTCACCCCGGCGAGCGCGGCGATCTCCGGGCTCCACGCCCCGGCCGCGAGCACCACCCGGTCCGCGGCGATGTCTCCCCGGTCCGTCCGAACCTTGCGGATGGCGCCGCCGGACTGTTCGAACCCGAGCACGCGGGTGAAGGTCTCCACCTTCACGCCCCGCTTCTGAGCGGCACGCGCGTACCCCCAGAGGAAGGGCCACGGGAAGATCACCCCGTCTTCCGGGTTCCAGGCGCAGGCCTGGATGCCCTTCATGGTCAGCTCGGGGACGATGTCGCGTCCCTCCGCGGGCGAGATGATCCGCGTGGGGACGCCGTGGCGGTTGTGGAGCGCAGCGGAGCGCTCCAGCCGCTGCACCACGCGTGGATCCCGCGCGAGGAAGAGGTACCCGCCCTGGCGCAGCCAGACGTTGATGCCCGTCTTCGCCGCGAAGCCCTTCATCAGGTGGATGCTGCGCTTGGCGAGCTCGATGAGGGACGGGGTTCCCCACTGCATGCGGACCCCGCCGCCGTTGCGCCCGGAGGCCCCCGCGCAGAGGTAACCGTGCTCCAGCACCACCACGTCCGTCTCGCCGCGCTCGGACAGGCTGTTCGCGAGCGCCAGCCCCATGATCCCGCCGCCGATGATGACCACCTTCGCGCGCGGGGGGACGGGGCCCTCGGGGCGAAGCGCCTCGGCACCCTCGCTGCCGTCCGCGCCCGCTGGCGTCCCGTCGCCGGGCGCCTCGTCCGAGACCGGCGCCGTCGAGAGCAGCCGAAGCTCGGTGGGGTACACCGGCGTGCGCGGCGTGAACGGGGCGAGCGCTTCCTTCTTCACGTCCTTGCAGGAGGCCAGCACGCGCGCACAGGCGGACAGGCACTGCTTGCCCTGGCACATCCCGGTGCCGAAACCGGTGAAGCGCTTCACCGACTCGACGTCCGTGAAGCCCCTCTCCACCGCGTGGTGGATGTCCTCCACCGTCACGTCCTCGCACGGGCAGACGAGTGCCTTGCTCACCGGGCCACCTCCGCCGCACGTCCGCATCCGGTAGGGCGTGTGTCGTCACCGGGTGCCGACATGGCAAGCCATTCCCCGTCGGCAGCGACGCCGGGTGCCCTTCCGTGCACCCCATGGGATCGGACCCATGAGAAGGACAAATCAAACTCCGATGACGCGGGACATCCCCGCGGCTCCCGCCCTCCGACGGACCGGTTCATGGCGCCACCTCCGCCGCACATCCACACTCGGGGGAGCGCGTGGCGTCACCGGGTCTCGGCGCGGCAAGGGTGTCTCGGAAGGACTGGACGCATGCCGCACCTCCGCAGTCCCTGGAGGATGGGTCCCGCGAGGACGACGAAACACGTCCCGACGACGAGGGACTTCCGCACGGATCCCACCCCTCGACGGTCCGGTTCACGGCGCCACCTCCACGGCTTTCAAGAGCCACGCAGCGGCAGCCTCGCCCGCGCGCTGTCCCTGCGCGGCAGACTCCGCCGCCGTGCAGGGACCCGTCACGCCCCCGGCGGCGAACAGCCCTTCCACTTCGGTGTGTCCCGCCCCAGCCGCCACGACGTGGAAGCAGTTCCAGGTCTCAGACCACGCGGTCCGAGCGCCTGCCTGGGTTGCGAGCGCGAGGGCAGGAGAGGGCGGCAGGCACACCGCCACCGCGTCGCACGACACCTTGTGTGCCGCGCCGCCCGATTCGAACGAGAGCGACTTCACGTGGTGCAACCCCGAGGCGCGGGTGGGCGTGCCGATCTGTGCCTCGGCCCCCGCGTCTGCCGGAAGCGTCCCGGAGAGCTGGAGCACCAGCGGGACCTCCGCGCCCGACCCTCGGAGCAGGTCTGCAAGGGCGTACAACTCTGCACCCTCGCCCACCACGGCCACGCTCTCCCCGGGGAGCAGCCCGTGCCGCCGGGCCAGCAGCGAGACGGCGCGGCCCGCGTAGATGCCGGGGAGATCGTTGTTCTCGAACGGGAGCAGCGCCGGGTGGCCGCCGGGGGCGAGCACCACCGCGCGCGCGGAGATCCGCAGCAGCACCGGGCCG
>JBDLRJ010000150.1:0-15923 GCA_039800145.1 Pseudomonadota bacterium
CTCCTCGCCCGCGGGCGGCGCGGCGAAGAGCTTCACGAGCTCGGTGACCTGCAGGGCGTGGAGCGGGAGCGGGGGGATGCCCTGCTCGGCGCGCTTGGCGGCTTGTTCGCGGTAGTCCTTCAGCATGGTCGTTCTCCGTTCGGTGGGGTGACGCGGGGAAGCTCTTAATGCAGCGGCGTCATGCAGGAACATGGATTTTCGGCATGGAATCCATGCACAGTCTGCATCCATGGACCTGGTGCTGCTCGAGTCCCTCCTCGCCGTGGCGGAACACAAGACCGTGACGAAGGCCGCGCGGGCGCTGGCCGTCACCCAGCCGGCGCTGACGCGGCGGCTGCAACAGCTGGAACAGGCCATGGGGGCGCCGCTGCTCCAGCGCAGCAAGCGGGGCGCGGCGCTCACCGAGGCGGGGCGGGTGGTGGCGGAGGAAGGGCGCCTCATCGTGGAGCGTTACGGGCGGCTGCGCGAGGCGGTCCGCGCGCGGCAGGGGATCCAGACGGGGCTCGTCCGGCTCGGGGGCGGGGCCACGGCCGTGTCGTTCCTGCTGCCGGCCACCATTGCCGAGTTCGGCAAACAGCACCCCGGCGTGCGCTTCGAGGTGCGGGAAGAGGGGAGCCGCGCGGTGGAGGAGGACGTGCTCGCGGAGCGGCTGGAGCTGGGGATCGTCACCTTGCCCATCCGCTCGCGCGAGCTGGAGGTGCGGCCGCTTCGGAGCGACCGGATCGTCCTCATCGCCGGGGCGTCCCACCCGCTCGCGCGGCGCAGGCGCGTGGAGGTGAAGGACCTGGACGGGCAGGGGCTGGTGGGCTTCGAGAGCGGGAGCGCCATCCGCCGCCTCATCGACGACGCGCTCCGGGACGCCGGGGCCGCGGTGCACGTGCAGATGGAGCTGCGCTCGGTGGCGGCCATCCTCGAGATGGTGGCCCACACGCCGCTGCTCGCCTTCGTGAGCCAGCTGGGCGTCCAGGGGATGGGCCGCGAGCTGGGGGTGCGCATGCTGGAGGTCCGCGGGCTCAACATCGAGCGGCGGCTCGCCGTCATCAGCAAGCGGGGCAGGCCCCTGTCGCCCGCGGCGAGCGCGTTCTCGGCGCTGCTGCGCTGAAGGGTCTATTGCAACTCGGAGTTGCAATCAGGCAGGGTCTGGGCGGTCCGCCCCGGAGGCACCCGAGTGATCGATCCGAACGCGCCGCTGCTGCTCCTGCTGCTGCAGAACCTGGTCGCCCAGTCCCTGGGCTACTTCGCCGTGGTCGGCGTGCTGTTCCTGGTGGTCTGGCGCTGGGGGCGCAGGCGGTTCCAGGCGGCCCGCATCCCGGCCCCGGCGCGCATGGACGCGGGGCAGCTCCGCCGGGAGGTGGCCAACACCTTCGTCACCTTCGCGGCGGGGACCTCCAGCGCCGGCGCGGTGATGGCGCTCCACGCCTCGGGGCGCTCGGGCCTGGTGACCACCGCCGTCCCCGCGTGGGAGGTGCTGGCGTGGGTGGCAGGCTGCCTCGTCTTCAACGACGCCTGGTTCTACGGGTGGCACCGCCTGATGCACCACCCGCGGCTGTTCCGCCACGTGCACGCGGTGCACCACAAGAGCGTGAACGTGAACCCCTTCACCTCCTACTCGTTCCACGGCCTGGAGGCGTTCATCCTCGGCAGCTGGATCGTCCCCGCCGCGGCGTGGCTGCCCATGCCCATGGCGGCTCTCGCCGCGCTGCAGATCATCGGGCTCGGCAACAACGTGATGGCGCACCTGGGCTACGAGTTCCTGCCGAGGTGGATCCTCCGCGTCCCGCTCCTCCGCTGGACGAACACCGCCACGTTCCACAGCCTCCACCACGCGCGGTTGAAGGGGAACTTCGGGCTCCACTCGAGGGTGTGGGACCGGCTCTTCGGGACGGAGGTGCCGGACTACGAGCAGGTGTTCCTCGCCCGCGGCTCGGGCGCGGTGGGAGGGAAGGCGAATGCCCCGTCGCACTGAGTCCCTGCGCCGGAAATCAATTGGGCGCCGCGGCGCCCCGGTCGTGGAGCGGGTGTACGAGGTGGCGCTCGGGCTGCTCGCAGAACGGGGGCTCGAGGCGGTCAGCATCCCGGAGGTGGCCGCCCGCGCGGGGTTGAACAAGACCTCGGTCTACCGGCGGTGGCCCACGCACGAGGCGCTCCTGGAGGATGCGCTCCAGGCTTCGCTCGGCGCGCCGGCAGAGCCCCCGGACACGGGGGCGCTCCGCACGGACCTGCTCGCGCTCGCGCGGGGGGCGCTCGCCTTCGCGCAGTCGCCGCTCGGGAAGGGCGTGGTGCGGGTGCTCCTCGCGCAGGGAGACTCGCCGCTGCTGCGCGCCGTCGTGGGCTCGCTGTTGTCCCCGGCAGCCACCGCCGGCCCGAGGCAGGTGCTCGCGCGCGCGGTGCAGAGGGGGGAGCTGGACCCAGGCGTTGACGTCTCGCTCCTGCTCTCCGTGGTCGCGGGGACCTTGCTGCAGAGGATCCACGTGGAGCGGCGCCGCGTGGACGGCCGGTTCCTCGAGGCACTTGTGGAACTCGTGGCCAGCGGCGCAGCGCCCAGGCGGCATCCCTCCCGCCCCGCGCCGAAGCGGGCCCGCCGAGCCCCTTCTCCGGGCGACCCCGTGGAGTAAGGTCCCCCGGCGTGCGGGCACTGCGCTTCATGGCTTTGGTGTGCTGGGCCGTGGGCGTCCAGGTGAACGAGCTGCTCGGCGCGGTGGGCATGGGCTTGCTCGCCGTCTCCTTCCTTGGAGACCTTCCCCGCCTCTCGCTCGGCGCGCTGCGCGCGTGGTGGCCGCTGTGGCTCTTCACCGGTTGGGCGCTGCTGGCCCCCACGCTCGCAGGGAATCCCCCGAGCGGGAGCGGGACGGCGCGCGTCCTGGACTGGGCCGCGCTGCCGTTGATCTCGCTCGCGGCGGCGGGCCTGTCCGCCCGGCAGTGGCGCATCCTCGGGTGGGCCGCCTTCGGCACGCTCGGGCTGTCGTGCGCGGTGGCCGGGCTGCAGCACCTGGGCGCGTGGCCGAGGCTCGAGGCGTTCGACGCACTCGCCTGGACGCGCACGTCCTTCGCACGGGTGTACGAGCCCATCCCGGACACCGGCCGCTTCATGGGCGGCGGGTTGCTGTTCCACCGGCTGAAGTTCAGCCACGTGTCCGGGCTCGTGACGGTGGCGCTGGTGGTGGCGTCGCGCCGAGGGGGGCCCCGCGCATGGCTCGCATCGCTCGGCACGTTCGCGTTCGTGGCGGTGTGGCTGTTCCCCCACGCTCGAATGGGCGCGGTGGCCATGACGGTGGCGGTGGGGGCCACGTGGGTGTTCACCTCCGGTTCGCCGCGGAGGGACCTTCTCGCGGCCGTGGCGCTCGGTGTCTCGGCCGCGTTGCTCGTGGCCGTGGTTCCCTCGCTTCGCGCGCGCTTCTCCAACTCGCTCTCGGACCGGGGCAACGGCCAGAGACGCCAGCTGCTGGCCGCGGGCGTGGACGCGGTCCGGACCTACCCGGTGGCCGGGACGGGACTGGGGCGGTTCCGACCCTCCCTCTTCGGCGGACCCGACCAGGCCCAGGAGGTGAGGGAGCACCCGGGCAAGTCGCACAACCAGCTGCTGTCGCTCGCGGCGGAGACGGGCATCCCCGGCGTGCTCCTCTTCGTGGGCATGTTGGCCTGGTTGGCATGGATGGCGCGCGGCCGCCCCCTCGGCGCGCTCACCCACGGGGGATTGCTTGCGTTCCTCGCGCTCTCGGTGGTGCACGATCCGCTGTTCCACGTCCCGTACAGCCTCGGGTTGGTCCTGTTGCTCGGGCTGGGACTCGCGGAGCGCGTGGAGGCGAACGTTCCGTCCGCAGCGGGAGCGACGGCCTGAACACCCGGACGGCGCGTGCGTTATGTACGCGCCATGATCTCCGTTCCCGCCTGGGGCACCCCGGCCCCGACCCGTCCCCTTGCACCCATGACCGTCCAGCGCCGCGAGCCCCGGGCACGGGACGTCGTCATCGACATCCTCTTCTGCGGCGTGTGCCACTCGGACCTGCACCAGGCCCGCGGCGAGTGGGGAGGGGAGCGGTACCCCATGGTGCCGGGCCACGAGATCGTCGGGCGCGTCTCGCGCGTCGGCGCGGAGGTCACTCGCTTCGAGCCGGGAGACCAGGTGGGCGTGGGGTGCCTGGTGGACGCGTGCGGGACGTGCGGGAGCTGCCGCGAGGGCATGGAACAGTTTTGCGACCTCGGCGCAGCCGTCACCTACAACGGCACGGAGATGGACCGGGAGACGCCCACCTACGGCGGGTATTCCACGCAGATCGTCGTGGACGAGCGCTTCGTCCTGCGCGTGCCGGACTCCCTGGATCCCGCCGCTGCCGCGCCGCTGCTCTGCGCCGGCGTCACCACCTGGTCGCCGCTGCGCCAGTGGAACTGCAAGCCGGGTGACCGCGTGGGCGTGGTGGGGCTCGGGGGGCTGGGCCACGTGGCGGTGAAGCTCGCGAAGTCGCTCGGGGCTCACGTGACGGTGCTCAGCACCAGCGCGGGAAAAGAGGCGGACGCGCGGCGGCTCGGCGCAGACGCGTTCGCGGTCACCCAAGGGGACGGGGCGCTCAAGCACCTCGGGCGAACGATGGATCTCATCCTCGACACCGTCTCCGCCCCGCACGAGTACGCCCCGTACCTCTCGCTGCTCCGGCCGCGCGGCACCCTGGTGCTGGTGGGTGCCCCCACCGAGCCTGCGTCCGTGCACGCCTTCTCACTCATCGTGGGGAACAAGCGGCTGGTGGGCTCCATGATCGGCGGCATCGCCGAGACGCAGGAGATGCTGGACCACTGTACCCGCCACGGCATCACCGCGGACGTCGAGTGCATCTCCATCCAGGACATCAACCACGCCTGGGAGCGGATGCTCCGCAGCGACGTGCGGTACCGGTTCGTCATTGACCTGCAGAGCCTGCGCAGCGCCCAGCCCTGACGACGGGCCGGGCGCCGCGGAGAGGGCCGCCTACTGGCAGGACACCGTCAGTCCGGAGACGTGGTTTGCAGGGGAGATCGTCCCCACCGAGGCGAGCGCGCCCGTCTGCGGATCCAGCGAGTACAGCAGGGGCGTGGGCGAGGCATCCACCGTGGTGAGCAGGCGCCCGGTGGCACTGTCCCATGCGAGCGAGCTCACCTTGTGGTTGGGCATGGGCGCGTCCGCACCGCCCAGCGAGACCTGGCCGAGCACCGCTGCGTTGGTCTTGTCCACGCGGTAGAGCACCCCCGGAACGCCGTCCAGGAGGTACAGGTTGCCCTGGGGATCGAACGCCAGGCCGGAGCTGTCCACGATGCCGGTCACCTGCCCCACGAAGCCCAGGGTGCCGCTCTGCTGCGCCACCGTGTAGAGGCTGCCGTTGCCGCTCACGAGGTACAGCACCTGGGTGGTCGGGTCCACCGCGATGTCTCCCTCGGTCAGCGTCCCGGACAAAGGCGCCACGGGCGTGGCGGCCCCGGTCGTGGTGTCCACGCTGTAGAGCATGGCGGAGGAGGTCCCCGTCGTCTCGCTCACCAGCCAGGTGGCGCCCGTGGCGTCCCGCGTGAGCCCGAGTGCGAACGGCGCGGTGGGGCGCGGGTTGCTCACGTTCCCGGAGCTGGAGTCTACGTCGTAGAGGCGCCCCTGCAGGTAGTCCACCGCGAGCAGGTTGGCCGAGCCCAGCCCCGGCGGGAGCACCCCGCTGCTCCGGAGATCCCGCTGGAACATGGGCCAGTACCTCGACGCCGCGGTCACGGGCTTGCCCGTGTTCCACACGTACACCTGGCGGTTCACCACCTGGACGATCTCGACGAGCCCGTCGTTGTCCAGGTCCCCGACGGCAGACGTGGGCCGGATGGGATCCGTCCAGCCCTGCGGGCTCGGGTTGGCCACGTACCTGGGGAAGCTCGGCGAGGCCGTCCCGGTGGCGGACTCGGCACCGTAGAGGGCGATGGGCCTTCCGCCGGGGAGGTACCCGAGCTCCGCGGGGCGGAGGGTATCCAGCAGCCCGTCCCCGGTCACGTCCGCGACGATGGGGTTTCCCTGGCTCCCGTTCTCACCCGCCATCAGCACGAGCAGGTTCTCGCCTCCGGCGAACTGCAGGTGATCCAATCCGCCGGTGTCGTCCACGCCCCAGCTGCGGACGAAGTTGGCGCCACCGCCCACCAGCTCCAGCGGGCAGTCACCGTCCATGGGGGCGAACGCGCCGGTGGAGCGGTTGAGGTAGGGCGCGGGGAAGCCGGGGTGCACCGCGCCGGAGGCGGAGAAGAGGTACTTGCCCACCCACACGTCCAGCTGGCCGTCCCGGTTCACGTCCGTGATCACGGGATCGAT
The DNA here is from genome assembly GCA_039800145.1 of Pseudomonadota bacterium. Classification (GTDB taxonomy): domain Bacteria; phylum Myxococcota; class Myxococcia; order Myxococcales; family Myxococcaceae; genus VGRA01. The sequence goes on from JBDLRJ010000150.1 coordinate 6,302, forward strand.
GTTGCCGAATCCCTGCACGTTTACCGGCGGAACCGTCTGCGGCCAGCCGGGAAGGGGCGCGCCGTTCGCGTGCACCGCGTGTACGTAGCCGACGGACGTGGGCGGGTACCAGGTCTCCGTGACGAGATCGTCCTTGCCATCTCCGTCCAGGTCCGCGAGCGCCACGCTCGCCTGACCCACGCCCGGCAGCGTGAAGCTGTTCAAGAGGGCCCCGGTGCTGCCCTCGAGCACGAACACGGTCGTGTCGTAGTTGGCGTTCCAGTACCAGAAGAACGCGGTGAAGACGACGTCGAGGTCCCCGTCGCCGTCCACGTCCCCGGCCGACACGCTGCCGAGCGTGGAGAGGTTGAACTGCTGCTGGCCCGCGCCCGCCTGGGGGTTCTGCACGGGGAAGCTCCAGAGCACCTGGTGCGCGGCGTTCCACGCGTAGATGACCGCGTGGCCGCCGTTGGGCGCGGTGGTTGTGCCGTCGTGGTCATCTCCCACCACGTCCAGCATGCCGTCGCCGTTCACGTCGATCACCACGGAGTTGGTGCGGCCGAGCCCGGGGTTGTTCGTCCAGCCCGGCATCACCGAGCCGTTCGCCTTGAGGACCGCGGCGCCCACGACGATCTCCCGGATGCCGTCACCGTCGAGGTCCGCGAGCTTCGGGGACTTGAAGGAGGGCGCGGCGTTGAGCGGCGCCGGGAAGCCGGGCGCCAGCTGCGGGTCCACGATGACGCAGACGTCGTCCATGGGCGTGCCGTAGGTGAACTGCGCGCTCAGCCGCAACGTCACCGGCCCCGGCGGGACGACCGTGGTGTCCCAGTTGCCGAGCGCACCCACGGCCGCCACCTGTGCGGTGGACGAGTGGAAGGGGGTGAAGCCCGAGGTCGCACCGCAGCCCGGGGCCCATGCAAGATCGTACTGCGTGAAGCCAAGGCTCCCCGCCGCGGAGCCCGTCACCGGCACGAGCCCGGACACGCTCTGCAGCGGCGAGGGCGTGGTGATGAAGACGTTGCGCACGCGCACCACGTTGCGGTCCTCGTGCACCTGCTGCGCCCCGTCCGTCACCCGCAGCCGGAGCGTGTTCCACCCGTCCGGCAGCGTCAGCGTGTCCAGCGTGGCGAGCGCGCTGTTCATGGGCTGCGCCCCCTGTCCCGCGGCGCCCACCGGTGACCACGCGGCGGGCTGGGTGCCCACGCCGGCCTCCACCTGCCACTGCAGCGGTGCAGTCCCACCGGAGGCCTCGCCGAGGAGGGGCACGGCCTGGCCGCTCACCTCTTCGCCGTTGGACGGGAACTGCAGGTTCGCCGCCACGGGGGCCTGCGCGGGGAGCGCCGTGGCCAGGTCTGCGCGGATTCGCCCCGACCCGAAGACGTCGTCCATGCCGGGGACACCGAGGTCCAGGGCGGTCTGCTTGATGGCCGCGCGTACCTCCTCCACGGACCACGTGGGGTGCTGCTGGCGCAGCATGGCCGCGAGCGCCGCCACGTGGGGGGCTGCCATGGAGGTGCCGGGCATGGCCTTGTAGCGCTCGCCTTGTGCGCCGACGAGGACGGGCCCCGGCAGCCAGGAACTCGCGGGCACCGGGGAGAGGATGTCCCCTCCGAGCCCCAGCGTGTTCCCGCCCGGCGCCACCACGTCCAGCTTCACGCCGAAGTTGGAAAAGGAGGAGAGCGTGTCCTGCGCCGTGGACGCTCCCACCGACAGCGCGTTCTCCGCGTGGGTGGGGAAGTACAGGTGGGTGAGCTGTGCGGAGTTGCCGCCGGCGGCCACCACCACCGCGCCAGCCCCGTGCAGCCCGTCCACCAGGGACTCGATGAGCGGGTTGCGTCCGGCACCGCCCCAGCTGTTGTTCACCACGTCCGCCCCCTCGGTCAGTGCGTACGCGAGCGCCTGCGCGAGATCCGCGGTGAAGCCGCTGCCGCCGTTGTTCAGCCCCTTGAGCGCCATGATCCGCGCGCCGTGGGCGAGTCCCGCCACGCCGGCACCGTCGTTCGTGCGCGCGGCGACGATCCCCGCGACGTGGCTCCCGTGGCCCTGCACGTCGTCCGGGTATCCATCCCCGTACGCGAAGTCGTATCCGTTGACGTCGTCCACGTAGCCGTTGCCGTCGTCGTCCACGCCGTTCCAGGCCACCTCGCCGGCGTTGGTCCACAACTGCCCCGCGAACTGCGGGTGCTGGAAGTCGATGCCGGTGTCCACCACGGCGACCACCTGGCCGCTGCCGTCCGCAACGTCCCACGCGGTGGGCGCTCCGATGAGCGGCAGGTTCCACTGGTTGGGCGCGCCGTAGAAAGGATCGTTGGGGATCAACTGCGCGCGGGCGACCCGGTTGGGCAGCGCGTACTGCACGGTGGCATCCGCGGCGAAGGCCCTCGCGGCCGCCTCCACGTCCGCCTGGCGCGAAACGACGAAGCGGAACACGTGGTCCAACGCCGGGAACCGGTAGGCGGCGTGTCCGCGGGCGGCGCGCGCAGGGAAGCGGGTGGCGAGCCCCGCGAGCCGCGAGGCGCTCACGCGGTCACCGCGGAACAGCACCTCGACCCGCCGGAGCCCGAAGGCGGTTCCCCGGTCTCGCAGCGACGCAGGCAGGAGCGCCAGGTCGTCGGTGCCCGGGTCTGCGGCCTGCCTCAGTCCGGGGACGGCCTCGGGACGCAGCGCCACCAGGACCACGCCGCGCTCATACCCCGGCGTGTCCGAGTCTCCATTCTCCGCCTGCATGTCAGGCTCGAGCGTGGGGCTCGGCGTGCGCGGCTCCGTGCGCACGGGCGCGTCCGTCCCTGCGTCCTGCACACCTGCGTCCGAAGGCTCTCCTCCATCGAGCTGCTCGGGAAGGCAGTCCCCGGCATCCGGGGCGGGGGCGCCTCCGTCAAAAGGCGGCAGGGAAGGAAGAGTGCACCCGGCGAGCGACAGCAGGAGCACGGCAACGACAGTCAAGGCGCGGTTCAAGTGGAGATTCCCCGAATGCAGGGTGGGCACGCGCTCCGCGCCCACCGGTGACGGTCCCCTGTGTTCCCCAGTCTACCGAAGCGATCAAATGGGTCAGGGGAACCTGCCCGGACCGGGCGCTCAGCCACGCGCGTACATGAGCTGGACCAGCCCGGCGGGTAGCACCCGGTGCCGCACCAGGTTGAGCCGGTGCCGGGTATTCGTACCGGCCCCCAGCGGACGGCCCTTGCCGAGGATGACCGGGACGACGGTCACGGTGAGCTCGTCCAGCAGCCCTGCGTCCAGCACCGCCCGGACGAGCTCGCCGCCATCCACGTAGACGTCCCTGCCCGCCGCGGCCACGCGCGCCTGCTCGACCAACGCCGCGGTCTCCCCCTGGACCGCGCGAACCTGGGGAGCGACCGGCGCGAGGGGCCGGTGCGTGGCGACCAGCACGGGGCGGTCCCCGTAAGGCCAGGCGATGTCCATGCCTGCCACCACGTCGTAGGTGCGCCGGCCCATGAGCAGCGCGCCCGTGTGCTCCAGCAGCGCACCGAAGCCGCCGTCGTCTCCGCCCGGGTCCGGTGGCGGAAGCCACGAGAGATCCTCTCCCTCGCCGGCGATGAAGCCATCCACGCTCATGGCGAGGAAGGCGCGGATGCGGGGGGCCGAGCGGTGGTCGGTGCTCATGGAGCGACAGTATCCCCGAGCGTACCGCCCGAGACGGGCCGGGACACCGTCGGCACGCGGGCCTGCGGATCCGCTCGACCGTCACCCCGCAACCGTGACAGCCTTCGGCTTCTTTTGATCACGTCCATGGGTGCGGCTCCGTACAGGCCGCAGGATTGAAACGGGTGGTCGGGCCGCCACCTGCTCTCCGCAGCCAGTCTGCGGAAGGGGGTGCCACCCATGTCGAATCCGTCTTCGTCCCACCCATCTCCGCTCCCTCCGACGCCTCCCGAGGCGTGGGAGCCCCTGCTGCGCGTCGCCAGGCTCGCGGGGAGGCCGCTCGAGCGCTTCCTGCGAATCGAGGCGGCGAGTGGCATCCTCCTGCTCGCCTGTGCCGCGGTCGCGCTCGCGCTGGCGAACTCCGCGTGGGCGGAGTCCTACCGGGCGCTGTGGCAGACGCCGCTGGGCATCAGGCTCGGGCCGTTCACCTTCGAGCGGACGCTGGAGTGGTTCGTCAACGATGCACTGATGGTGGTCTTCTTCTTCGTGGTGGGAATGGAGATACGCCGCGAGATCCACCACGGCGAGTTGTCCGAGTGGCGCCGTGCGGCACTCCCCGCGGCCGCGGCCCTGGGCGGGATGCTCGCCCCGGCAGGGCTCTACCTGCTGGTGGCGGGACAGGGGCAGACACGGCCTGGCTGGGGCGTTCCCATGGCGACGGACATCGCCTTCGCGGTGGGCATCCTCACGTTGCTGGGCCGGCGCGTGCCGGCGGCGCTCCGCGTGCTGCTGCTCGCGCTGGCGGTCATCGATGACCTGGGATCCATCCTCGTCATCGCGCTGTTCTACTCCGCGGGCATCTCCTGGAGCGGCCTTGCGCTGGCGGGGGCAGGCTTTGTCGGCGTGTTCGCCATGCAGCGGCTCGGCATCCGGACGAAGTTCGCCTACGTGGTGCCCTCCACCGTGGCGTGGGCAGGTATCTACGCGGCAGGCGTCCACCCCACCATCGCGGGCGTGTTGGTGGGGCTGGTCACCCCGGTGCGCGCGTGGCTCGGGCCGGATGGTTTCATGGTGGGGCTGCGCCGCGAGTTGGAGCACCTGTCTTCGCTGTCGCCCGGAGCGCTCTCGTCGCACGAGTTCGCGGAGACGCTGCGGCACGTGGAGGTGGCGCGGCGCGAGGCCATGTCCCCCGCGGAGAGCCTCATCTCCAGGCTTCATCCGTGGGTTGCATTCGGCATCATGCCGGTCTTCGCGCTCGCGAACGCCGGGGTCACGCTCCCGTCCGGTGGGCTCGACGCGGCAGGCACCGCGGCGGCGTCGGGCGTGGTGCTGGGGCTGGTCGTGGGAAAGCCGCTCGGAATCCTCCTCGCTTGCTGGCTCACCTTGCGGCTCGGGTGGGGAACACTTCCCACCGGCATGACCTGGAGGCACCTGGTCGTACTCGGCGCCGTGGCGGGGGTGGGGTTCACCATGGCGCTGTTCGTGGCGCAGCTCGCCTTTTCCGACGCTGCGTTGCTCGGGGCCGCGAAGCTGGGCGTGTTGTCGGCGAGCATCGCTGCGGCAGCCGCCGGACTGCTGCTCGGCCGCGTCCTGCTGCGGCAGGAGCAGGTGCCCGGCGCCGCGCAGACCGCGGACGAGGCGGAGAGCTCCACCCATGCCTGAGCGGCAGTGTGCCGGGGAGGCAGGATGACGGCGTGGATGCAGCTGGTGGGAGGGGGCGTGCTCCTCTACTTCGGTGCCGAGTGGTTCGTCGGCGGTGCGTCCGCGTTGGCGCTCGCCCTTCGCGTGCCGCAGCTGCTCGTCGGACTGACGGTGGTGGCCTATGGCACCTCTGCGCCGGAGGTCATCGTCGGCGTGGAAGCGGCGTTGGCCGGGCACGGGGACGTGGCGCTCGGAAACGTGGTGGGATCCAACGTCGCCAACGTGGGGCTGATTCTCGGCGTCGCCGCCCTCGTCCGACCGGCGCGCGTGGACGGCGCGCTCAGGCGGCGGGAGTTGCCCATGTTGCTCGCGGCGACGGGGCTGCTGCCCCTCCTGCTGTGGGATGGGCGGGTGAGCCGCGAGGAGGGGCTGGTGCTGCTCGCCCTGGCGGCGGCCTACACGGGATGGATGGTGAAGGCGGCCCGAAGCGTCTCCTCGGTGGCATTGGCCACGGAGGAGGCTGCCGCGGCGAGCGAGGCCGCCGACCTCGCGGGCGCGCCGGTCCCCGGCAACCGGGCACGCTCGGGCGTGGTGGCGCTCGTGGGGCTGCTCGTGTTGCTGCTCGGCGGCAACCTCTTCGTCGGCGGCGCGGTGTCGGTGGCGCATGCGCTCGGGCTGAGCGAGCGGCTGGTGGGACTCACCGTCGTCGCCGTGGGCACCTCGCTCCCGGAACTCGTCACCAGCGTGGTCGCAGCGCGCCGTGGCCACTCGGATCTCGCGGTGGGCAACGTGGTGGGCTCCAACATCTTCAACCTCCTGCTCTGCCTGGGCGCGGCAGCGGTCGCCGGGCACGTGGGACGTCCGCTCCCCGAGACCTGGTTCGAACTCGTCGCGCTCGGCGCAATGACCGTGCTGGCCGCGGTGCTCATCCGGACGGAGCGGACGGTCTCACGGGCAGAAGGGGCCGTGGCACTGGGTGGGTTCGCTGTCGTGACGATGCTCACGGTCCTGCGCGGCTGAGTGACCCTCGTTGTCAGGGGCACGTGGGTTGAGGCATAGAGAGGCATGGGTGCGGCGACTGTCCGCCGCAGGCTCCGGGGTGGTCGGGCCGCCACTCCTTCGCGTCCAGCGCCGCCGCTGGACGCGCGGGAGATCGTGCATGACGAGGCTCAAGGTGGGGCTGTTTGGTTTTGGCCGTACGGGGCAACTGGTGGCGCGGGAGATCCTCGCGGACCCGGGGTTGCACCTCGAGTGGGTGGTTCGCCGCACCGAGGGGCAGGCGGGGGCCAGTGCTGGGCGCCTGCTGGGGCTCGAGAGCGACGAGGGTCGCGTGCTTTCGCTCTCGGGGTTTCGGCAGGAAGTCGCCGCTGCGTCCCGGAAATGCGTGGACGTCATCATCGATTTCTCTGGAGCTGCCGGCGTCCACGCGTACGAGGCGGTCGCGGGGTTCGGGACCCGCGTGGTGTCGGCGGTTTCGAAGTACGACGAAGCCGGACTGGCCGCGTTGAGGGGGATGTCGGCCCACGCGGCGGTCCTGCACTCGCCCAACATCACCGTGGGCATCAACTTCGTGCTGGTGGCCGCGCGCGCCATGAAGCGACTGGTGCCGGACGCCGACGTGGCGGTGCTGGAGGAGCACTTCCGCGAGAAGCCCGAGGTCTCCGGCACGGCAGTCCGCCTGGCCCAGGCGTTGGACCTTCCATCGGAGGCCGGCGTCCACTCCATCCGCGCCGGGGGCATCGTGGGACGCCACGAGGTCATCTTCGGGCTCCCGAACCAGACCGTGCGCCTGGTCCACGAGAGCATCCACCGCGCGGCGTTTGGACGGGGTGCCATCTTTGCTGCGAAGTGGCTGGTCGAGCAGGGACGCGGGCTCTACACCATGGAGGACGCCGTGCGCGCCTCCATGACCGAGGCATTCCTCGGGTCTGCCGCGTGACCACGCTCGTGGAGGCCATGGCAAAGCGCAGTTGTCTCGTCACGGGCGCAAACGCCGGGATCGGTTGGGCGGCCGCACTCCAGCTGGCGCAGGCGGGGCACCGGGTCCTCCTGGGGTGCCGAGACGAGGCACGGGGCGTGGAGGCCATGGAGCGGATCCGCGCGCAGGTCCCCGACGCGGACCTGTCCCTCCTGCAGGTCGACATGTCGCTCCAGTCCTCCGTGCGCGCTGCCGCGGCGAAGGTGGGCGCACTCGACGTGCTCATCCACAACGCTGCCTGGTTCGACGTGCGCGCCCGTACGCGGACCGAGACCGCAGAGGGCGTGGAGATGGCCTGGGCCACCAACCACCTCGGACCGGCGCTCCTCACCGAGTTGCTCATGCCCCGGCTTCTCGAGGGTCCGGATGCCCGCGTGCTCGCAGTGTCTTCGAAGGGGCTGGCGCTGCAGCCGTGGCTGTCCGTGTCGCTCGACGATCCAGAGTTCCAGCAGCGCCCGTTTACCCCGGCCCGGGCCTACTACCAGTCCAAGCTGGCGCACCTCGCGTGGATGCTGCACGAGGCGCACCGCTGGCGAGGCAAGCGGGTCCTGTTCCACGGCGTCCGCGTCACGAATGTAAGGATCGATCTCGCCCGTTACCCGGGGCTCGCCTGGTACCTGCGCGCGGCCTACGCCGTGAAGTCGATGTTCTCCATGACACCCGCCGAGATGGCGCGGACGTACACCTGGCTCGCAACGGACGAGTCGCTGCATTCCGTCACCGGGGGGTACTGGGACGGCATCGGGCGGGTGGCCGTCCCCAACCGCTGGGCCGCGGACCCGCGCAAACAGGAGGCACTGGACGCGCACACGCGCAGGCAGCTGGGACTGGGCTGACGGCTCGGCGGGAGCCGCCCGCCGCTCGAGGCCGCGTTCCTGGGATAGCGTTTCACGCCATGGCCGCTCGACGACGCAGCGCTTCCCCGCAACCGCCCGCTGGCCCGCGCCCTGCCGGCCTGCGCGATCCCGGGCCGCTCACCTTCCAGGCGGAGTTGCTCCGGTCGGATGCATCCGGCGCCGCGTGCTTCGTGAACTTCCCGTGGGATCTCAAGGAGACGTACGGGAAGGGAAACCTCGTCCCCGTCCAGGCGCTGTGGGACGGCAAGGTGAGCTACCGCGGCAGCCTGGCCATGATGGGCGGTGACTGCGCCATGCTGCTGTGCCGCAAGGACGTGGTCGCCCAGCTGGGCAAGGGCGCCGGGGACAGGGTCCGCGTGACGGTCACCCTGGACACCACGCCGCGCGAGGTGGAGCTGCCGCCCGCGCTGTCCGAGGCCCTGTCCCGCGCGCCTGCGGCGAAGCGTGCGTGGGAGACGCTCTCGTCCACCTGCCGCCGGGAGTACGCCCATTGGATCTCGGAGGCGAAGCGCGAGGAGACGCGCGCTGCCCGCGTGGAGAAGGCGTTGCCGCTCATCGAGGCACGCAAGCGCCTCAAGTAGCGCGGGACAGGCTCCACGCCTTCTTGAGCTCCGCCGCGGCGAACACCGCGAACCCCACGCCCGACATGGCGGCCCACCACGGGGCGCCGATGGGCTCGGTGTGGAACAGCCGGTTCATGAACGGCAGGTACGTCATGGCGAGCTGTGCGGCGAGCAGGGCGGCGGCCCCGAGCCACACGCCGCGGTTGGTGAAGACGCCGATTCTCCAAATGGGCAGCCGGAGGCTGCGGCAGGAGAACAGGTACGCCACCGCCACCACCACGATGGTGTTGACGGCCACGGTGCGGCTCGCCGCCTCGGACAGCCCGGCGGAGAGCGCCCACTCGAAGCAGCCGAACGCCGCCGCCCCCAGCGCCACGGACACCACGGCCGTGCGCACGGCGAGCGCGCGGTCCATGAGCGAGGCGCGGGCCGGACGCGGCGGACGGTCCATGAGGCCCGGTTCGCGGGGCTCGAAGATGAGCACCGTGCCCAGCAGCGCGGTCAGCAGGTTCACCCACAGGACCTGGACGGGAAGCACCGGGAGCGCGGTGCCGAACACGACCGCCGCGAGCAGCACCAGCCCCTCGCCGCCGTTGGTGGGCAGCGACCAGGTGATGAACTTCACCAGGTTGTCGTAGATGCCGCGGCCTTCCTCCACCGCGTTCGCGATGGTGGCGAAGTTGTCGTCCGTGAGGATCATGGCGGACGCCGAGCGCGCCACGTCCGTGCCGTTGCGCCCCATGGCCACGCCGATGTCCGCCTGCTTCAGGGCCGGGGCATCGTTGACGCCGTCCCCGGTCATGGCCACCACGTGGCCGCGGGACTGCAGCGCGCGCACCAGCAACAGCTTCTGCTCCGGGGCCACCCGCGCGAACACCGCCACCTCGTCCGCCAGCGCGGCGAGCTGGGCCTCGTCCAGGCTGGCCAGCTCCTGGCCTGTCACCGCGCGCAGCTTCCCCTCTCCGTTCCGGCTCCCTTCCAGCCCGAGCTCCCCGGCAATG
>JBDLRJ010000151.1:0-12149 GCA_039800145.1 Pseudomonadota bacterium
CGCGAGCAGGTCTCCCGGCGAGACGTCCCGCGCCTCCATCCGGAACGCCAGGCCACACAGCCGCTCACCGGGGAGCGCGCCGAAGAACGCGCTCTGCCGCAGCGCCGCGGTGGCGCGGAGCAACTGCGGCACCTGCGCGTCCGCGAGTCCCGTCCGCAGCCGCTCGAACCCGGCGCGGTCCAGCGTGAAGACCGTCACCTCCGTCTCCGCGCGCACCGTGGCGGTGCGGCGCCCCTCGCCGCCGGACAGCAGCGCGAGCTCGCCGAAGGCATCTCCCGCCGAGAGCCGCGCGAGCAGCCGCACCCGGCCGCTCTCTTCTTCGCGCTCCACCCGCGCGCGGCCCTCCACGAGCGCGAAGAAGCGGTCGCCGGGCGCCCCCTGCGCGACGAGCGTGGCCCCGGCCGGGTACCTGCGCCGCTCGCCGGACTTCAGCAGGGCCTGCTGCTCGGTCTCGGGCAGGCGCGAGAAGAGCACCGGGAGGACGTCTCCCTCCCCCGTGGGGAGCAGCTCCCCGGCGGACTCGGCCGGGAGTGCCCCGAGCGAGCGCAGCGCCCGGAACACGGCCCAACCGAGCGCCCCCAGGGCGAGTGGGACGAGGAGCAGCAGTCCCAGCGCAGCCACCGCGCCGCCCACGCGCGCAGGCCCGGTGGACTCCACCGCCACCGCGAGCAGGCGGAGCGAGCCCGGCACCCCGTTCACGAGGAGCACGCGCACCGCCGCGCACAGCCACGCCAGCGACAGGAGGGACGTGGCGATGAGCCAGCCCTCGCCCTCGAACGTCGAGCGCGAGACGGCGCGGCGGAGCAGCCGCCGGTCGATGTACCCGCGCGCGTGGGCCCGGAAGTCCACGCGTCCATCGAGGGCCGAGAGGAGCCGCCCACCGCTGCGGGGCAGGAAGGGGCACGACTCGAGGAAGAGCACCCCGAGCGCGCCGGCGCCCCACGCGGGACCGAGGCGCAGGCACACGGCCCAGCCCACGGCTGTCCCGAGCAGCGCGAGCAGGAAGATCCGGACGCGGCGCGCGCGGGGCAGGTGCACCACGCCCTCCACGTCCGGCCCGAGCACCGGCACCAGCACGAGCGCCTCTGCACGGAGCGCGCGCGGGGGGCGCCCGAAGGCGGCAAGCGCCAGGCCTGCGTAGCAGCGGGAGAGCAGCAGCCCGAGGACCGCACCTGCCGCTGCCTGCGCCAGGGCCCAGGGGCCGAGCGGGAAGTGCTGCACCGCGGTCCGGTCGAGCCACAGCGCCGCGAGCGAGGCCACGACGCCTGCACCTGCAATCCAGGACGCTGCGCCGGTGGGCCACGTGCCCAGGGTCCTGCGCCACCGTGACGGCGACGGCGCAGGGACGCCCTGGAGGAGGCCCTCGTTGCCGAGCCGGCGGAGGAGATCATCCAGCGCCGAGACCGGCAGCCCGCGGTGCGCCGACTGGTGCTCGGCGAGCAACTGCGTGACGGAGCGGGTGCCGTCCATCAGCCCGAGGAACGGGACCTGGTCCGGGGCGAGCTCGGCGGAACGCCCGGTCCGCGGGCAATGCACCCCGGCGGTTCCGTCCTCTCGAACGGACACGCCGGCCTCGGGGAGGAGTGCAGGTCGTGCGGCATCCAGGGCGAGGGACATGGCCCTCCCCTAGCACGTCGAAGCCGCTCAGGCCTGCTGGCGCTCGGCGCGGTAGAGCTGCCGCTCCACCTGGTCCCATTCACGCAGCGCGTTGAGGTAGCGCGCCTCGGCCGCGGGGGTCCTGCAACGGAGGCCTGCCTCTGCCTGCGCGAGCTCCCCCAGCAGCCGGTCCTTCCACTCCCGAAGCGCGGTGACGTTTCCCATGGTTCCGTGTGTCCTCCGTGTGTGCCGCTGGGCTCTGCAGCCCGCAGGCCACGGGTAGGACGGCGCGGACGGCCACGGATTCACGGGGTTTACGCGCGTGGGTGCCACGCGGGCTTCGCACCTGCCGCATCGTGGGCGTTGCAGTTCCACGCCCGGGGTGGTGAACCGCCCCACCATGAACACCCTTCTCGAGAGGCTGCGGGGGCGCCGCGTGGGCGTCGTCCTGTCCGCCGGGTTCTTCGGCTTCTTCGGCCACGCCGGGTTCTGGAAGGCGCTCGAGGAGGCGGGCATCCGGCCGTCCGCCTGGGCGGGCACGTCCGCCGGGGGAATGGTGGCGGCGTTCGCAGCGTCCGGCGCGAAGGTGGAGGACGTGGAGGCACTGCTCGGCGGGCTGAGAAAGAGCGACTTCTGGGACCCGGACCTCTTCGGGGCAGCGTGGGGAGCGCTGCGCGGGACGTCCGAGCCGACGGGGCTCTTGAAGGGGCGTCGCTTCCGCGCGCTGCTCGAGCGGCACCTGCCGGCGTCGCGCATCGAGGCGTGCCCCACGCCGCTGCTGCTCGTGGCGGCCAACCTCTCTCGGGGCGGGGCTGCAACATTGTCCCATGGCCCGCTCGCGGAGGCGGTCCACGCCACGTGCGCCTACCCCGGGCTGTTCCGCGCGGTGGACGTCGCGGGCGAGTGGCTCTGGGACGGCGGGCTCGTGGACAAGGCGCCGTTGTGTGCGCTCGCGGAGTCCCCGGCGGGCGCGGAGCTGGACACGTTCGTTGTGCACTACCTCCCCACGCGTTCGGCGAGTGCGCCCACGGGGGCCATGGCCTACGCGCGTGGCGTTTCCACCGGCGTCGCGGCGCTGCGCCACGCGCATTTCCAGCGCCAGGTGGAACTGCTGCGCACCAGGGGGAAGGAGGTCATGGTGCTCGAGGCGAACCTCCCCGCGGTGAGCCCGTCGTCGCTGTCCACGGGGAGGGCTGCGCTGGAGGCTGCGTGGAGTTCGACGAGGGCCGCGATTGCAGCGCAAGTGGCCGTTGCCGAAGCGGCCTGAGGCCTCAGCGAGCCCCGGTCTCGCGCTGCGGCCCCGCCGGCGACTGACGGGCCCGCCCGGGACTCTCCCCTCCCCGGCTTCACCTCATCAACCGCCGGTGCTCCACCAGGATGCACCGGTCCTGCACCACGTCCAGCCCGGCCTCCACGAGCCGCTTCGCCGCGGCGTCGTTTCGAATCCCCAGCTGGAACCACGCCGCGCGCGCCCCCGAAGCGATGATGTCCTCCACGTGCGCGTCGATGTCCGAGGGCCGCCGGAACACGTTCACCAGGTCCACGGGGCGAGGCACGTCCGCCACGCGCCGGTACACGGGCACGCCGAGGATCTCCTTCGCGTCCGGGTAGTACACCGGCACCGGGAGGACGTCGTACCCCGTCTCCTTCAACCACTCCGGCACGTCGAACGCGGGCTGCCCCGCCTGGGCTTCCGTCTTGATGCCCAGCACCGCCACGCGCCGCACGCGCTGCAGCAGGGACCGCACCTCGTCGTCGCTCTCCAGCATCCGCCCGCTCACTTCACACCTCCCGAAGGCTCACGCAGCGTCGTTGCCCGCTCGAACTCCAACTCCCCGGCCACCCTCCCGGACGCGTCCGCGGGCCGAGCCCGCAACGTGAGCCGGGACGACAGCGGCACGAACGGCGACACGGCCCACACCAACTCCCCCTCGCACTGCAGGGACGGGTCCAGGGCCGGCTTCCCCCTCGCCTCCCACGCCGCGGTCCATGCCGCCGCGTCCACCGCCTTCCCTGCCTCCTGCACGCAAGATTGTTCCAGCACCACCGCCTCGCCCAGCGCGGTCTTCGCGGTCCCCTTCAGCCGCCGCTCCACCATGTACGCGAGCGGCAGGGGCCCCACCGCCGTCGCCTCGACCGCGTAGAGCGGGTGCGAGGCCTCCAGCGGCCGCCCGAACAGCCCCCCGTACTTCTGCTCCCACTCGAGCCGGGCCTGCTCCTCCACCGCCTCCGGCGTGAAGAACTCGAGCACCTGCTGCCGCTGCGCCTCGTCCGGGAACGCCGCCTCCACCGCCGCGCGCACCGCCTCCCGGTTGGTCAACTCCACGAAGGCCCCGTCCCCCGCCACCCGCAGCTCCACCGGGAATCGCGTGGCGAGCACCAGGAGCGGATCCTCCACGGGCTTCCCGTCCAGCTGCGCCTTCACCTCGCGCACGGACTGCTTCACCCGGTACCCGGCCTCCTCGGCGGACGCCCAGCGCGAGGCGGTCACCATCTCCACCTCGGAGCGGCGCACCGGCCCCTGCTTCCCGTCTTCCCACGCCGACTCCGTCCGCCTCGTGCGCGAGGACTCCACCCAGTCCAGCCCCTCGAGCGGACGGAAAGGCACCTGCATCCGGGCCCCGGCCGGGGTCGGCAGCACCGAGAAGGAAGGGCCCGCCTGGACGGCCCCCCGACACGAGGACAGGAGGCTCGCAACGAGCAACAGCGCGGAAGTCGAGGCGGCAGTCGAGAGGGATCTCACGCCCGCGCGCTCTAACAGGCTTCGTGCCCGGATGCCCTCAGGGATGCCGCACGGCTCCCGGCGGCCCGCGCTCCACCGTCTCCTTCCCGATGTCACTCCTGTCCCGGCGCACCCCCTCGTCCTCGAGCGCGAAGTTGCCCGTGCCGAACCGCCGGGACGCCTCGCCGAGATCCCTCCAGACCGCCTCCGCCGAGGCCCACTCCCTGTCCGGCAGGGACTTGAACAGGTTGATGACGTCCGCCGTCCCCTCGCCGTCCTCGGCCGCTTCCACCAACTGCGCCCGGCTCGCCGGGTACTGCACCCCGTCCAGCACCGCGCCGCACGAGCGCCGCGGGTCCTCCCCCTGTCCGAATGCCATGCCTCAAACGTGGGCGGCGTGGTTCCCGAAGCAAGGCCTCGCCGAGGCGCGGCAAAGGCACCGCCGTTCGGTTAGGAATGAAGCGACCATGGACCCTTCACACCCCCTGCTCGGCGCGCTCGACGTCCTCGAGCCGCTCTTCGAACAGATGATCTCCACCCAGCGGCAGAAGGTCCTCCGCCTGGCGCGCGAGGCCGTCCCCAACGTGGGGCTCGACGACATCCTCAACCCCCACGATTTCCCGCAGCTCAAGGCCCACCCCACGTTCGAGTACGAGGACGGGCTGCTCGCCGGCTTGATGGCCGCCCAGATGGCCGCGCGCGCGGAAATCCGCCAGCGCGTGCTCCCTCCCCAGCCGCCCCGCTGAGATGGAAGACCTGCTGCAACCTCCCGAGCCGGCCCGCAGCCTGCTCGCCCGCGCGCGGGCGACCGAGCGGCTGGATCTCGCCGCCCTCGCCGTGGCCTCGCTGGACGGGGCCGTGGACGAGCACGCGGTCGAGGCACGGCTGCAGGGGCTCGCGGAGCGCGTGAAGGCCGCCGCGGGAACGGACGGGCTGGATGCCCTCGTCCGCGTGCTCGCCGAAGAGGAAGGCTTCCGGGGAGACACCGAGCGCTACGACGCGCCGGAGAACTCCTACCTCCCCCAGGTCCTCGAGCGGCGCCGGGGGCTGCCCATCCTCCTCGCCACCGTCTACGTGGACGTGGCGCGCCGGGCAGGCCTGCCGCTGCACGCGGTGAACTTCCCGGGCCACGTCGTGGTGGCGGCCCCTTGCGAGGTCGGCTTCCCGCGCGTCCTGGATCCCTTCCACGGCGGGCAGCTGCTCACCCGCTCCGCCTGCGAGGCGCTGCTCCGCCGCATGGCGCCACACCTCTCGTTCGACGTCTCCCTGCTCGCCCCCGCGGACGTCCAGACCCTCGCTGCACGGATGCTCCACAACCTGCGCCGTTACCACCTGAGGGAGAAGGAGCTCTCGCGCGCGCTCGCCGTGCAGTCGCTGGTCATGGAGCTGCTGCCGGATCACCCCGCGGAGCTCCGGCTGCGTGCGTCCATGCTCGCCTCGCTCGGCGCGAGCCGCGCGGCGCTCAAGGACCTGGACCTGTGCCTCGCCCTCCACCCCGACAGCCCGGACCGTGCCGAGGTGGAGCGGGCGCGGGAGGCCCTGCGCGAGCGCGTGGAGCGGCTCAACTGATGGGCCCTCCCCGCTGGACGCGGCTCGGTTCCGGGCGCCGCGAGGACTACCGCATCTGCCGCACGCGGGAGGACACCGTCCGCCGGGAGCGGGACGGCTCCTCGCACGCCCGCTTCGTGCTCGAGTGCCCGGACTGGTGCAACGTCATTGCACTCACGCCGCCCGGCGAGGTGGTGCTGGTGCGGCAGTTCCGGTTCGGGAGCTGGGCGGACACGCTGGAGATTCCCGGCGGCATGGTGGACCCCGGCGAGACGCCTGCGCAGGCCGCCGCGCGCGAGCTGGCGGAAGAGACGGGCTACACCGCCCGCGAGCTCGTCCCGCTCGGGTGGGTCCACCCCAACCCGGCCTTCCAGGAGAACCGCTGCCACACCTTCCTCGCGCTGGACTGCACCCCCGGCACGCCCCGCCCCGGCGACGACGAGGAGCTGGAGGTGCTGCTCGTCCCGCGCGCGCGCATCCCGGGGCTGCTGCGGGACGGAACCATCACCCACGCGCTCGTGGTGGCCGCGTTCCAGCTCGAGTCGCTCAGGCCGAGAAGTCCAGGCGCGTGACGGCGTCGTCGTTCACGGCCCCCTGGTAGACCTGCCACGCCGCCACGAGGTCCTGGAACGGCAGCCCGAGGTGGCTGAACACGGTCCGCTGCTCGGCCGAACGCCGGCCTGCCGCGCGCCCCGCCAGCACCTCGCCGAGCTCCGTCCCGCCCTCGAGTCCCAGCGCCCCGGCTGCGCCCTGCGCCACCGCGAGCCCCCGGTGATCGCAGAACACCGCGCCGCCGAAATGCTCGAGCGCCACGCCGCGCCGCCCCGGCGTCTCCAGCCCGAGGGACGTGACGTGGCAGCCCGGCCGCAGCATCTCCGGCCGCACCAGGGGCTCCCGCGCCGTCCCCACCACCACGACGATGTCCGCGTCCGCCACCGCCTCTTCCACCGTGTCCGTGGAACGCGAGGGCAGGTGCAGCGTGGTCTGCAGCCGCGCCGCCAGCTCGAAGGCGCGCGGGTGATCTTCGTCGAACACGCGGAGCTGCACGAGCGAGCGGACCAGCCGCAGGCACTTGAGGTGGATGGCCGCCGGGGAAGCGGCGCCCACCAGCGCCACGCGCGCGGCGTCCGGGCGCGAGAGCACCTCCGCCCCGAGCGCCGCCACCACCGCGCTGCGCAGCGTGGCCAGGTGCGCCGCGTCCATGAGCGCCAGCAGCTTGCCGGTCTCCAGCTGGTGCAGCAGCAGCATCCCCTGCATCCCGCCTGCCGCGCTCCCGGTCAGCACCTGCACCGAGTACGCCGGGATGCCCTCCACCATGCCCGGCATCAGCACCGAGGTGCTCGCGCCGGACCTCGGCACGGAGCGCGTCAGCGTGGGCTCGGCGGGCCTGCGCGTGGCATCCGCGGTGAACGCTTCGCGCATCTCGGACAGCAGCGAGAGCGTGTCCAGGTGGCGCAGCACGTCCCCGTGGTTGAGCACCAGCGTATGCATGGAATGCCCCTACGCCTTCTCCCGGCCGCGCACCCAGGTACCGCTGCGCCCGCCCCGCTTTTCCTCGAGCCGCAGCGCCTCCACC
Organism: Pseudomonadota bacterium; assembly: GCA_039800145.1. Taxonomy (GTDB): domain Bacteria; phylum Myxococcota; class Myxococcia; order Myxococcales; family Myxococcaceae; genus VGRA01. The sequence goes on from JBDLRJ010000151.1 coordinate 7,443, forward strand.
ACCATGCCCCGGTCCATGGACTTGAGCATGTCGTACGCGGTGAGCGCCGCGGCGGCGCAGGCGGTGAGCGCCTCCATCTCCACCCCGGTGCGGTCCGTGGTCTTCACCGTGACGGCCACCTTCAGGCAATCCCGGCCGAACGACAGCTCCGGCGTCACGGCCGTCAGCGCCAGCGGGTGGCAGAGGGGGACGAGGTCCGGGGTCCGCTTGGCCGCCATCACCGCCGCGAGCCGCGCCGCCTCGAGCACGTTCCCCTTCTCCACCTTCCCGGCCTTCACCGCCTTCACCGTGGCGGGCTTCATGCGCAGCACCGCCGTGGCGCGCGCCACCCGCTCGGTGCGCTCCTTGGCCCCCACGTCCACCATCTTCATTCCGCGTGCTCCACCATCCAGCGCTCGGCGTCGATGGCCGCCATGCACCCGGTGCCGGCCGCCGTGATGGCCTGGCGGTAGGTGTAGTCTTGGAGATCTCCGCAGGCGAACACGCCCGCGACCGAGGTGCGCGTGGTCCCCGGCACCGTCTTCACGTAGCCGTTGGGGTGGAGTTCCAGGGCGTCCTTCACGAGCTGCGTGTTGGGCACGTGCCCGATGGCCACGAACACCCCCTGCGTCCGGTGCTCCGTCACCGCGTCCGTCTGAAGGTTGCGCAGCCGCAGGTGCGTCACCTGCTTGCCGTCCCCGCACACCTCCTCCACCACCGAGTGCCAGATGAAGGAGAGCTTCGGGTTCTCCAGCGCCCGCTTCTGCATGATGCGCGACGCGCGGAGCTCGCCCCGGCGGTGCACCACCGTCACGCTCTTGCACATCTTGGCGAGGTAAGTGGCCTCCTCCATGGCGGTGTCCCCGCCGCCCACCACCACCACGTCCATGTTCTTGAAGAACGCGCCGTCGCACGTGGCGCACGCGGACAGGCCGCGGTTCTTGTACGTCTCCTCGCCGGGCACGCCCAGCCACTTGGCCGAGGCGCCGGTCGCCAGGATGAGCGTGTCCGCCCACACCTCGCGCCCCTCGCCCTTCACGTGGAACGGCCGCCTGGAGAAATCCACCGAGAGCACGTTCTCGAAGTGGATGACGGTCTGGAACCGCTCCGCCTGCTTCTGGAAGTGCTCCATCAGCTCGGGGCCCGTCACGCCGGTGGGGAAGCCGGGGTAGTTCTCCACCTCGGTGGTGATCATCAGCTGCCCGCCGGGCACGCGCTGCGGATCGTCCTCGGAGGGCCCCCCCGCGAACATCACCGGCTGGAGGTTGGCGCGCGCGGCGTAGATGGCGGCCGTGTAGCCGGCCGGCCCCGAGCCGATGATGACGACCTTGTGGCGGTTCTCCATGGGGGATTGCTCCTGACTTTCGAGAGTGCGGGCGCCCTACTCCAGTTCACGCCTGCCCGTCCACGTTCGCGGGCGAATCCTCCCCTAACGGACGGGGCCCGGCGTTGCAGCGGCGGCCCCCAGCCGCGGCAGTCACCGAGGTGGGCAAGGTGCGCGTTGCGGCACAGCGGTTGCTCACCGTCCCGAGAGGCACCGTCGAGGGGGAACGCACATGGGACGAAGGCGCTGGGTGGCAAGGGACGCGAGGGGACCGGGGGCGAAGCCGCTGCCCACAGATGCAGCGGAGCTGCTGCTGTCCGAGGGACCCCAGGGGCTCTCGGACGAAGCACTCCTGTCCGCGGTGTTCGGAGACGACGCCCCGGGCGCTGCGCGGACGTCGGCTGCGCTCGAGGAGGCAGGCGGCCTGAAGGCACTCTGCGCGCGGGAGCCCAGCGAGTTGATCTCCTTCGCCGGGTTGGATCCCCGCCGCAGCGCGCAGCTCGCCGCGGCCGTGGAGTTGGGGCGCCGCGTGATGCGCACCGGGGACAGGCGCCCCGTGTTGAAGACGCCGGAGGAGATCTTCAAGCACCTCGCCCCGGGACTCTGCGGGCTCCGGCGCGAGGTGTTCCACGTGCTCTGCCTCAACTCGCGCAACGTGCTGCTGGCCAACGTGCGCGTGGCGCAGGGAGGCGTCAACGCGTGCCCCGTGGACCCGCGCGAGGTGTTCCACGCCGCCATCTGCCACAAGGCCGCCGCGGTGGTGCTCGTCCACAACCACCCGTCGGGAGATCCCTCTCCCTCGGACAGCGACCTCCAGCTCACCCGCCAGCTCCTGCAGGGGGCCAGGCTGCTCTGCCTCCGCGTGCTGGATCACCTGGTCATCGGAGACTGGACCTGGAGTTCCATGGCCCAGGCCGGGCACCTCCACAGGCTGGGCGGCGGCTGGGAGGACGGCGCATGGCTCGGGGGGCGGTGATGGCAGCGACCCTGGGGATTCTCGGGTGCAGCCACGCACTCCCGGTGCGGGCGGCACTCCAGGTGGACGTGCTCGAGGACGACGTGGCGCGCGTTGTGGACCTGGACACGGGCAGGGCTGGCACCGTCGCCCGGGGCGCTCTCCCCGTCGGGGCACGCGAGGGGGACGTGGTCGTCAACGGCGCCGTGGACCCGGTGCTCACCGAGGCCATGGCGAGGGAGATCCGCGCGCTCCATGCCCGGTACGGCGTCCCGGTGCCGCGGGGACTGGACCTCGCCGCCGAGCCACCATTGACGGGAGATCCCGAGTGAGGAATATGCGCCGCATGCCTTTGGAGGAGGGTGGACAGCCCCTGCGGGACCTCGCCCTCGCCGGGCTGCGGCAACACTTCGGGCTGCAGCAGTTCCGTCCCGGCCAGGCCGCCGTCGTCCAGGCGGTCATGGAGGGCCGCAACGTCGTCGTGGTGATGCCCACCGGGGCCGGCAAGAGCCTCTGCTACCAGCTCCCCGCCACCCTGCTGCCCGGGATCACGCTCGTCATCTCGCCGCTCATCGCGCTGATGAAGGACCAGGTGGAGCAGCTCACCGCGCGCGGCATCTCTGCCACCTACATCAACTCCACGCTCTCGGACGTGGAGCGCGCGGAGCGGATCCGCGGCGTGCGCGAACGCCGGTACAAGCTCCTGTACGTCGCCCCCGAGCGATTCCGCAGCCCCTCCTTCGTGGAGGCCGTCTCCGAGGTGGGCGTGGACCTGTTCGCGGTGGACGAGGCCCACTGCATCAGCCAGTGGGGCCATGACTTCCGCCCGGACTACGCGCTGCTCGGCCAGGTCCGGAAGCGGCTGCGGCCGCCCCGCACCGTGGCCCTGACCGCCACCGCCACCCCGGAAGTCCGCGAGGACATCGTCCGCGTCCTGCTGATGAAGGATCCGCACGTGGCCGTGGCCGGTTTCGACCGGGCCAACCTCTTCCTCGAGGTCACCGCCGTGCGGGGAGACGACGACCGGCGCGCCCTCTCCGCCGCGGTCGCCCGGCAAGAGGGCAGTGGCATCGTCTACTGCGCCACGCGCAAGTCCGCGGAGATGCTCCACGCCCACCTCGAGGCGCAGGGACTGGAGACGGTCCTGTACCACGCGGGGATGACGGACGAGGCGCGACACCGCGCGCAGGACGCCTTCATGGCCAGTCCCCGCTCCGTGGCGGTGGCCACCAACGCGTTCGGGATGGGGATCGACAAGCCGGACATCCGGTTCGTCGTCCACGCCCAACTCCCGCGCGCCGTGGAGGCGTACTACCAGGAGATCGGACGCGCGGGACGTGACGGCAAGCCCGCCCGCGCGGTGCTGCTCTTCAACCACGCGGACGTCTACACGCAGGAGCGGCTCATCGAGAGCAGCCACCCGCCCGAGACGCTGTTCCGGGACGTGTGGGAGGTGCTGCTGGGAGAAGGCGAGTACGACCGGGGCATCCACGCGCTCGCCACCCAGGTGGGCGGACACGAGATGGAAGTCTCCGCGGTGCTCCGGCAGCTGGAGCGGCTCGGGAAGGTGGAGCGGGGGGCCGCGGGCGAAGGCGCCTGGACCGTCACGCTGCGGCCGGCCCCCCCCAGCACGCAGCCCACCGGAGAGGAGGCGCGGCGGCTCTACGCGGCGCTCACCGGCGCGTACCCGGTGGGGCGCCCCGCCTCCACGGAGCTCGCGGTGCTGGCGCGGAGATCCGGGCTCGAGGAGCGCTCCGTCCGCGCAGCCCTCGCCGTGCTGGAGAAGCAGGGCCTGCTCACCTCCCGTCGCCCCTTCGCGGGGCGCGCCGTGCGCGTGCTGGAGCAGGTCCCCTTCCAGGACCTGGGGCTGTCACTGGAAGGCCTCCGGGAGCAGCAGCGGCGCGCGCAGCTGCTGCTCAAGCGGATGACGGATTACGCCTACGCCAGGCGCTGCAGGCGGGCCTTCATCGTCCGCTACTTCGGCGAGGAGACCGCGGCGGACGGCAGCTGCGGCGGTTGTGACGTATGCGCCGGGCCCCGGCTCGCTCAACCTTCCGCCGCGCCGGCTGCCTCCACTGCACGCAGCGGTCCGAGCGCAGCAGGCCCCGTTCCCCACAGCGAGCTCGCCCTGTCGGAGCTCAAGCGGTGGCGCCGGGAGCTGGCGAAAGATCTCGGCATCGCGCCGTTCATCATCTTCAACGACAGCACGCTGCTCGGGCTCGCCTCGCACCTGCCCGTCAGCCGCGACGAGTTCCTCCGGGTGAAGGGCGCGGGCGAGGCGCGCTGGGAGCGCTTCGGGGCGCAGGTGATCCACATCTGCACGCTCGCGCGGGCCGCGGGCCACGTCCCGACCGCGGTGGCCCCGCCGCGGCGTGCCCGCCGCGCCGCGCGCTGAGGCGACCTTCCCGCGCACTCAATGGGCGAGACGTCGAAAGCGGGCGGCCCGGCC
>JBDLRJ010000152.1:0-5293 GCA_039800145.1 Pseudomonadota bacterium
GCCGTTGCACACCTTCGTCCCCGGCGTGCAGGCGTTGCACACGCCTACTGCGTTGCACGTTCCACCCGTGCATGCCGTCCCCTGCGGCTTCGCCGCGTACCCGCACGTCCCGTTGCTGCACACCGCCTGGGTGCAGTCGTTCCCGGACGCCGGGCAATCGGACGCCGCTGCGCACTGCACGCAGTCACCGCCGATGCAGAGCGGCGACGGCGAGGCACATGCGAGCCCCGTCACCCACTTCCCATCCGCGCCGCACGACTGCGGCTGAACACCCGAGCACCGCTTCTCCCCCGCCGCGCACTCGCGGCAGTTCCCGGCGCCATCGCACTTCCCGCCATTCGCGCTGCACGCCGTGTCCGCCGCCACTGCCACGCTGCCGCACGTTCCTTCAGCGCTGCAGACCGAGAGCTGGCACGGGTTGGTGGACACCGAGCAATCCACCGACGTCCGGCAGGCCACGCAGGCCGCCGCCTTCCCACTCGCCACGCAGAAGGGTGTCGAGCCGCTGCAGGTCACGTCCTCGAGCTTCTGCCCATCCGCACTGCAGAGCTTCCCGGCCGCCGCGCCCGTACACGTTCCCTCGCCCGGCTTGCAGTTGTCACACTGCTTCCCCGCCGCGTCGCACAGCCCCGCCTGGCACGTGGCCACCGTGGTGAAGCCCGTCCGGTCCACCGAGCAGGTCTCCAGCACGTCCCCGCTGCAGCGGAACTCGCCCGCCGAGCAGACGCCAGTGTTCACGCTGTTGCTCCCGCCCCCTCCACACGCCGCCAGGAACAGGAGCGCACAGACGACCGAACAGCGAGCGAGCACGTTTGTCATGCCGTCACCGTACTTGGGCGCATTTAAATTTCAACCTCTATGCGGACAATTGTGCCCTCTCGCATCGTGCCTCAGACAACGACCGTGGCGACGTGCCTCGACGACGAGCCCCGCCCCCGGAGCCGCCCGCTCCCGTCTCGCCTTCCCTCGACGAGGCGCTGGCAGACCTCGGGGCGCGCATCCGCGCGAGGCGCTCGGAGCTGCGGCTGACCCTTCAACAGCTCGCGGACCGGATGGAGACGGATCCCCGCCAGCTGCGGCGAATCGAGCGCGGCGAGACGAACATCAGCGTGGATTCCATGCTGAAGCTCGCCTCGGCCCTGCACCTCGGACTGCCGCACCTGTGGTCGGAGGAATTCCCGCCCGCGCCGCCCCCGCGAGTCCCCCATGAGGCTCCTCCACGAAAGCCGCGGCGCACCTCCCGGACTCCCTCCGAGCGGCTCGCCGAGCGCGTCGTCGCACTGCGCCAGCAGCGGGGCATGACCCAGAGGGATCTCTCCGCCCGCTCCGGCCTTTCGCTCTCGCTCGTGCGCGGAATCGAGAACGGCCGGAACTCCCCCACCCTCCGTTCTCTCGAGGGGCTCGCCCGCGCGCTCGGGGTGGAAGTCGTGTCGTTGCTCTGACCTCGCCGGCGCGGACCTGGGCGGGGGGATTCCACCTCACTCTGCAGAACTTGCTACCACCCGAGTGGTAGCAACTTCCGCACAGTGGACGTCACCTCCGGCACATGGGCTCACCGCTCCGGTGGGATCACCTCTCCCGCGCTGGGCACGTCGAACACCCACTCCACGCTTCGGCGGCCGCGGTGCCGCTCCGTCCAGCGCGCGGTGTACTTCCCCGCCGGCAGGCCCGAGATGCGCACCCTTGCGCCCGCGGCGGCGGCCTCCCAGGCGCGGTCGGAAGGCGGAACGGTCGTCAACCGGACGCGCCCGGCCCACGCCGGCATTCCGAGCGTCACCGGGAAGGTCCCCGCCGCTGGACCGAGCACCAGCTCCTGGTGCGGGTGCTTGACCGCGAAATGCACCGTGACGCCGTCGCCCGTGAGGCTGCAGGTGCCCCGCGGGAGTGAGGCGTCCGCCGCGCCGCGCGCGTCCGGTTTCAGGACACGCGGGAGATCCTCCCACGCGTTCTCACACCGGAGCTCCCAGGCGCCGCGCGCTGGACCGCCGTCCTCGCCGAAGGCCTGCACCCGCACCCGAGAGGGCGGCCTCACGGTGATGACCCGGGACTCGTCTCCCTCGCCCCGTCTCCAGGCGCCCCGCAGCTCCCCCTTCCGGACGTCGATCCGCGTGCAGGAGCCCTCCAGGGAGACGCCACCGTCGGCGTCCGTGGTGGTCTCCGCGCTGCAGTCCTCGCCCACGACCCGCGCCCCGGACACCGGCCCCCCCGCCTCGTCCACCACCCGCCACGCCACGAGCGGAATCCGCTCGAGCCGCAGCGTGCCGAGGTTGCCCCCCGCCTCGGGCGGTTTCACCCGGAGCGGGAGGTGGTCCGGTGCGGTCACCCGGATCTCTCCGGCGGCGGACAGCACCTTCCGGAAGCGCCCGGAGCCGTCGTCAAACTCCCTGCCGTCCACCTCGAACCACTCGGGCGCCCGTCCATCTGCACCCACCACGCGTCCCCAGATGACCGGCGGTCGCCGGAGCCTCACCACCGCGGGACCGCCCGCAGGAACCCGCACCGGCTCTGGGTCCAGCCAGCCTGCCACGGGGTGTGCCTCGAGACGGTAATGGGACGCCGCTGGCAGGTGCGCAAACAGGAAGGCGCCGGACGCTCCACTCCCTCCCGCAGTCGGTGTCCCCTCTGACTTCCCGGCAGCATCCAACGGCACCGCGACCACCACCACCCCGCCGACGCCCTGTCCTCGCTCGTCCACCACCCGTCCCCCGAGCCGCAGCCCCCGGTGCAGGTCCACCTCCGCCCGGGTCAGATCCCCCACCACCTCCACGCTCCGGGGGTTGAAGGGCGCGTACCCCTTCGCGGTCACCTCGAGCTTGTAGAGCCCCGGCGCGAGTCCGGGCAGCACCGCCACGCCCGCTGCATCCGTCAGCCCCGAGAGGCTCCACGGCTCCTTTCGGAGAGGCCTGGGCAAGGGAGGGCCCGGCGGGTCCCCACACTCCCGGCGCGGCCCCATGGGCCCGGCGTAGACCTCCGCGCCGCGAATGGGCCCCCGCTCTCCGCGTACGAGGACCTCGAGCCGACCCAGTTCCTGGTGCTTCGGCAGCTGCAGCACGATGCCATCCGCCGGGGCCACGCCCTCCCAGAGCAGCTGCTTCGTGGACTGCACCCGCGTCAGCAACCGCACGGCGCCGCAGGGAACCTCCTGCACGAACCAGCCGTCCTGGTCCGTCTCGAGCTTCCCGCGCACCTCACCGGCCTCGTAACGGAGATCCGGCGCAGGGGTGCTCCCCAGGCCCTCCACGAGGCCGCGCACGGCACAGGGGACGGGTGGCGACGGCGCCTGGACCGGTCGAGGCGTCACCGCAGGGGCGGGCTGGACGCCTGCATCCACGGAATCGGGCAGGGCCGAAGGAGCAGGCGCACGCTGGCATCCCGCACACGCGAGCAGCACGAGCACCGCCAGGCCGGCACGCACGCCCACCCGGTACGCCCCGGTCCCCCGCTCGGCGTTCTCCATTCCGGCCACGAGTCTGCCACGCCGCGCTGTCAGGGCCTGCTGCTATGAAGAAGAGACTCGACGGTGCGGGAGGGCGGCGGATGGCGAAAGCAAAGACTCACTTCACCTGCCAGGGGTGCGGCTACCAGGCGGCGAAGTGGCTGGGGAAGTGCCCGGACTGCGGGGCGTGGAACTCGCTCGTGGAGGAGACGGCGCCGGTCATCGATGACCGCCGTCCTGCGTGGGGCGCGTCCGGCGGCAGCCTCAAGCCGGTACTGCTCAAGGACGTGGTGGCCGAGGCGGAGGACCGGCGGAAGACGGGCATCGAGGAGTTCGACCGGGTGCTCGGCGGCGGGGTGGTGCCGGGTTCACTGGTGCTGCTGGGAGGTGACCCAGGCATCGGCAAGTCCACGCTGCTGCTCTCGGCGCTGGACCGGCTGTCGCGCAGCATGCCGGCGCTCTACGTCTCGGGCGAAGAGTCGCTCCACCAGACGCGGATGCGCGCGGAGCGGCTGGGGGTGAAGTCGCAGAAGCTGCACCTGTACGCCGAGACGAACGCGGAGGCGGTGCTCGCTGCGGCCGAGCAGCTGAAGCCCGCGGCGCTGGTGGTGGACTCCATCCAGACGCTGTTCCTGCCGGAGCTCGGGAGCGCGCCGGGGAGCATCAGCCAGGTGCGGGAGGTGGCTGGGCGGCTCATGGCCTACGCCAAGCGCACCGGGGTGCCGACGTTCCTAGTGGGCCACGTGACGAAGGACGGGAGCATCGCGGGGCCGCGGGTGCTGGAGCACATGGTGGACACGGTCCTGTATTTCGAGGGCGAACGCGGCCACCCGTTCCGCATCCTGCGTGCGCACAAGAACCGGTTCGGCAGCACCAATGAGATCGGCGTCTTCGAGATGAAGGGCTCGGGCTTGAACGAAGTCGCGGACCCGTCCGCGCTCTTCCTCTCCGAGCGGCCCATGGGGCAGAGCGGCTCGGTGGTGACCTCAACCTTGAACGGGACGCGGCCGCTGCTGGTGGAGGTGCAGGCGCTGGTGGCCCCCACGGGGTACGGCACGGCGCGGCGGACGGCCATGGGGGTGGACGGCAACCGCGTGGCGCTGCTCGCGGCGGTGCTGGAGAAGAAGGAGGACGTGCAGCTGGTGGGCTGCGACATCTTCGTGAACGTCGCCGGCGGGATGCAGCTGTCCGAGCCGGCCGCGGACCTGGCGGTGGCGGTGGCGCTGGCCTCGTCGCTCAAGAACCGCGCGGTGGATGGGCAGACGCTGGTGCTGGGGGAGGTGGGGCTCGCGGGCGAGGTGCGCGCGGTGGGCCAGGTGGAGCCGCGCCTGGTGGAGGCGCACAAGATGGGCTTCAAGCGGGTGGTGCTGCCGAAGGCCTCGGCGAAGCGCGTGGAGGGGACGAAGGTGGAGCTCGTAGGCGTGGAGACGCTGGGCGAGGCGCTGCACGCGCTCCTGGACTGAGAGGCAGAGATGGGAGGGTCGCTCCGCACACGGCTGCTGCTCGCGGTGCTGCTGCCCGCGGTGGCGCTCTTCGCGCTGGCGGGGGGGCTCGGGTACCGGCTGAGCCGGACCGTGCTGGAGGACGAGCTGGGGCGGAGCCTCGGGCGGATGGCGGGGATGGCGGCGGCCACGGTCAACCCGGGGACCCTGGCCAACCTGCAGCCGGGAGATGACCGGGTGCCCACGCGGACGTACGGGAACGTGTCCCGGAAGCTCGAGGAGCTGCGGGTGTCCGCTGGGCTGCGCCGCGTGGCGGTGGTGGACGAGGCGCGGCGGGTGAAGGTGGACGCGGGGGGAGGGCTGCCCATCGGGGCAGAGTTGCCGGAGCTGCTGCGGGACAGGCTGGAGGTGGACC
>JBDLRJ010000153.1:0-18185 GCA_039800145.1 Pseudomonadota bacterium
CGCCGTTGAGCCAGCTCATGGAGAGGATGGCGGAGAAGAGCAGGTGAGAGCCGTGCACCTGCACGGGGATGGAGCCAACCCGGAAGCTGAACATGACCGTTCGGGCGAGCATAACGGCAGGGCAGGGTGGCCGCAGGGCCCTTCCTTCCGGTATGAGCCTGCGGTTCGCCATGCCACAGCTCGGTCCCTGGACGCTGAAGAACCCCTGGGTGCTCGCCCCCATGGCCGGCGTGAGCGAGATGCCCTTCCGCGTGCTCGCCTTCCAGATGGGGGCGGGGCTCTGTCCCACGGAGCTCGTCTCCGCCCAGGGGCTCATGCGGATGAACACCCGAACACTGCGCTACCTCCGCCACGACGCGGAGGTGGAGCGCCCCTACGTGCTGCAGGTGTTCGGCGGAGAGCCGGAGGTGATGGCGCGCGCTGCGGTCATGGGCAAGGAGGCCGGGGCCCAGGTCATCGACATCAACATGGGCTGCCCGGTGAAGAAGGTGACGCGCTCGGGGGCGGGCAGCGCGCTGCTGTGCGACGTGCCCCGCGCGGCCGACGTGGTGCGCTCCATCCGCGGGGCCACGGGGCTGCCCGTCACTGCGAAAATCCGCACCGGCTGGGACCACCACAGCCGCAACTTCCTGGACGTCGCCGCCGCGCTCGTGGACGCGGGGGCATGCGCCATCGCCATGCACGGCCGCACGCGCGCGCAGGGGTACTCCGGCAAGGCGGACTGGGACGCCATCCGCCAGCTCAAGGCCGCGCTGCCGCGCACGTGCGTCATCGGCAACGGGGACGTGAAGACGGTGGAGGACGCCCACCGCATGCAGGAGCAGACCGGCTGTGACGCGGTGATGATCGGCCGCGGCGCGCTGGGCAACCCGTGGATCTTCCGCCAACTCAACGGCGGGCTGCCCCCGGACAACGACGAGCGCTGCGCGGTGGTGCTCGCCCATTTCGAGGCACACGTCGCCTTCGTGGGCGAAGAGCTCGCCGCGGTGCGTGCCTTCCGCAAGCACCTCGCGTGGTACGCGCACGGGCTGCGCGGGGCCTCCGCCTTCCGCGCGGAGGTGAACACGCTGGACAGCTCCGAGGTGGTCCGCGCCGCCGTGCGCAGGTTCTTTCAACAGGCAGAGGCGGACGCGGATGCTGCCGGCGCGGACGATTACGACATCGACTACCGAACCGCACTGGGCTGAGAAGAATTGCTGGGCCGGAAACAGGTGTCGGACTCAGAAGAAGTTCCGTGGCGAGAAATCCGCGGGCGCGGTGAATGGGGGTGCGGGTTGCGCGTCGGAACGCGCAGTCCGCACGGACGCGGCAACCCCCTTTCCCCTGGAACTCACGCCATGAAGAACATCTTCTCCGTCGCACTCGTCGTCGCCTCTGCCACTGCCTTCGCCGGCGAGCCTCCACTGAAGCTCGGTTCCCCGGTGGCCGGTGCCGCCGCCGCTGCGGGCGCTGCTGCCGGTGGGGCCGCGAAGAAGGCCGAGGCCGAGGCGAAGAAGGGCGAAGAGAAGGTGACCGGCGCCGCCGCCGCTGCCGGCGCTGCTGCCGGTGGGGCCGCGAAGAAGGCCGAGGCAGAGGTCAAGAAGGGCGAGGCCGAGGCGAAGAAGGGCGAAGAGAAGGTAACCGGCGCCGCCGCCGCCGCGGGCGCTGCCGCCGGCGGGGCCGCGCAGAAGGCCGAGGCCCAGGCGAGGAAGGGCAAGGAGAAGGCAGCCGGCGCCGCCGCTGCTGCGGGCGCGGTTGCCGCAGGTGCCACCGCTGCTCCCGCCGCCGCTGCCGCCGCGGCCCAGAAGGGCGAGGTGAAGGCACAGAAGGCCGGGAAGAAGGCGGTGGACGCTGCCAAGGCCGGCCTGCCGATCAAGAAGTAGCCGCCGCTTCTGCGCTGTTGCCGGTGCGGCGTTGGCTCAGGCACACCAGCGCCGCACCACGTCGAGCAGCACCTCGAGTCCGCGGTGGAAGCCCGCCACCGGGATGCGCTCGTCATCCCCGTGGTACAGCGATGAGAAGCTCACCGCGGGCGACGGCGGGAACACCACGGGAGAGAAGCCGTAGAACGTCGTCCCCAGCCGCGTGAACGGCGCCGCGTCCGTGAAGCCCGGCACCAGGAGCGGCACGGCCACCCCCTCCGGGTCCAACGACGGGACTGCCGCCGCGAGGTGGCGGTACATCCCCGTCTCCGGTGAGGCCTCCACCGACTCGAGCGAGCGCAGCAGTTCCAGCTTCACGTCCGGCCCCAGCACCTTGCGCAGCTCCGCCTCCAGCTCCGCGGGGCCCTGTCCCGGCACCGTCCGCCCGTCCAGCTCTGCCTCTGCGAAGGACGGGATGACGTTGGTCTTGTGGCCCGCGCGCAGCACCGTGGGCGTCGCCGTGTTGCGCAGCAGCGCCGAGAGGCTCCGGCGCGTCCCGGCGTCCGGGATGAGCCGCAGCGCGAGGCGGCTCAGCTGCGGATGGAGCAGCAGCTTCAGCACCACGTTGCCGGGGAAACCGGACGCGCGCGCGAAGCCCTCCACCAGCGCCCGCGCCGGGCGCGTGGGCTTGAACGGAAGTGCGCCGGGGGACAGCCGGCCGAGCGCGGCGGCGAGCCGCAGCACGGCGTTGTCGTCTCTCGGCGTGGAACCGTGGCCCGGCGAGCCTTCCACCCGCGCGCGGAACCAGGCCATGCCCTTCTGCGCCACCATGATGGGGTAGAGCCGCGCGCCCCGCAGCGGCTGCGTGTAGCCGCCTATCTCCCCGAGCGCATACTCCGCGCGCACCAGGTCCGGGTGCTCCTCCACGAGGAACTGGCTCCCCAGCCGGCAGCCCGTTTCCTCGTCCGCCACGCCGGCGAAGATGACGTCGCGGCGGAGGCGCACGCCCTCGCGCCGGAGCAGCTTGAGCACGAAGGTGGACATGGCCGCCATGTGCTTCATGTCGATGGCGCCGCGCCCGTAGAGCCAGCCGTCTTCCACCACCGCCCCGAACGGCGGGTGCCTCCAGCGCGAGGCCTCCGCGGCCACCACGTCCAGGTGCGCGGTGAGCAGCAGCGGCGGCAGCTCCCCCGTCCCGCGGAGCCGGGCGACGATGGAGGTGCGGTCCTTCTCCTTCTCCACGAGCACCGGCTCCAGCCCGTCCGCGCGGAAGGACTCTGCCAGCAGTTCGCACGCCGCCCTCTCCAGCCCCGGCGGGTTGGTGGTGTCGATGCGCAGCAGTGCGCGGAACAGCGCGAGCGCCTCCGCTTGGGTGTCCTCGGCGAGGACCGGCGCGCTCACGGCGCCCCGTCCGCGCCCGGTGGGGGGCGGAGCGTTCGGGAGGTGGCCACGGACTGGAAGTAGTCGCACGCGGGGGTGCGCTTGCGCTCCAGCGTCTCGAAGTCCACCTGGTACAGGCCGAAGCGCGGCCCCCAGCCCTCGAGCCACTCGAAGTTGTCCAGCAGGCTCCAGTGCAGGTAACCGCGCACGTCCGTCCCGCCTGCAATCGCGTCCAACACCTGCGTCCAGTGGTCGTAGAGGTAGCGCGGCCGCCGCGTCCCCGTTCGGTCGTCCAGTCCGTTCTCAGTGACCCACACCGGCAGGCCGTAGGCGCGCGCCTCCGCGAGCATCAGGCCGAACCCCTCCGGGTAGTCCTCCCAGCCGATGTCCGTGAGCCCGCGCCCGCGTGGATCCCTGAACTTGAACTCCAGGTACGGCGGCTTGGTCACGAAGCGCAGGTGGGCGCGCGAGTAGTAGTTGATGCCCACGAAGTCCATGCTGTCGCGCGCCCCCTCCAGCGGGATGCGCGCGGTGGCGATGCCCGGCATGAACAGGCGCAGCTCCCCGTCGCACAGCGCGCGGAGGAACGCGTGGTTGTACGCCTCGGCACCGAGCCGCACGAGCGCGCGGTCCAGCGGGTGCCACATCCGGTCCGGCGCGAACGCGAGCTGGTTCTGGCTGATGCCCATGGGGAGCTTGCCCGCGTGCGCGAGGATCTCCTCGCGCGCCGCCGCGTGCGCCCGGCCGATGTTGGCGAGCGCCGCCACCGCCTTCTTCCCGTCCGCGATCCCCGGCGGGATGACGCCCTGCAGGTACCCGCCGAGCAGCAGCACCATGGGCTCGTTGAAGGTGATGACCAGCGCGTCCAGCCCCGCGAGGATCTCCTTCGCGCACAGCCGGGCGTAGCGCCGGAACTCCACCACGCTCGCGGCCTCGTGCCACGGCGTCTGCGCGTGGAACCACTTCGGGTGCGTGAAGTGGTGCAGCGTCACCACGGGCCGCACGCCCGCGGCCGCCATCCGCTGGAAGCGCGCCCGGTACTCCGCGACCACCTCCTCGTCCACGCGCCCCCGCTCCGGCTCCACGCGCGCCCACTCGATGGAGACGCGGAACGCCGTCGCGCCCACGGCCTTCGTGAGCGAGACGTCCTCGTCGAAACGGTTCCAGTGGTCCACGCCGCGTCCACAGCGGACGTTGGGATCCTTGCAGCGCCCCGCGCGCTCCCAGTCGCTCCAGTCGTTCTCGATGTGACCTTCCACCTGGTACGCGGCGGTGGCCACGCCGAAGGTGAAGTCCCCTGGGAATTTTCGCTCGCTCGACATGCGCATGCACACGGTAGTGCGCGCATCCGCGCCCGGAAAGTTCGGCTCCGCGCGTTGCGTGTACGCGTCGCGTGCGTTGACACGAGATCGCTTGCTCTCTACTGTCCGCCGCGTGACTCGCGCACTTCATGACGAAGCGCAGGTCATCCAACCAACGGAGGGAAGAACAATGGCTGCTAAGAAGACTGCTGCGAAGAAGGCCCCTGCTGCGAAGAAGGCTCCTGCGAAGAAGGCCCCGGCGAAGAAGGCCGCTGCGAAGAAGCCGGCCGCCAAGGCCAAGAAGGCCTAAGTCGCTCGCAGCAACCGTCACCACCTCGCGGTGGTCGACGCACAACGGCCCGGCAGACCTCGCGTCTCGCCGGGCCGTCGTGTATCCGGGGTCTGCCATGTCCCTGCGTCCCGCGGAGCTCGCCGCCGTCACCGCCGAAGTCGACCAGGCGCTTCGTGGGACGTTCTTGCAGAAGGCCTGGGCCCCGGACCGGTCCACCGTCTACCTGGAGCTCCGGCAGCCCGGCCGGTCCACGCTCCTCTGCCTGTGCACGTCGCCGGACGTGGCGCGCCTGTCCACCGCGGGGGCGCGCATCCCCTCCGCGGAGGCCGCCCCGCTGCAACGCTGGCTCCGCGGGCAACTCGTGGGTGCGCAGTTGGTGGGGGCCCGCGCGGTGGGAAGCTGCGCGCAGCTGGACTTCGCCACGCGCAGCGGTCCGCGCGCGCTCGGGTTGGACCTGGGCGCGCGGCACCTGCTCCTGCTGGGAGAGGGGGGACGGCTTCTCGCCGCGTCGTCCGAGGCAGCTCCCGCACCGAGGCCGGGCTCCACGTGGGCGTTGCCGGGCCGCGCGGAGGCGGACGAGCGTCCGTCCCGGCTCCGCGTCCACGACAAGGACACCGCGCCGCTCCCGCTGCTGCGTGCCGCCGAGGCGCTGCTCGGTTCCGCGGCGGACAGCCGGCGTGCGTCCGCGCTCCGCCGCGTGCTCGTGCGTCCACTGAAGTCCCGGCGGGCGCAGCTGCTCCGCACGCTGGAGAAGGTGCGGGCCGAGGCCGCGCGCGGTCCGGACGCCGAGCGCCACCGGCATTTCGGAGAGCTGCTCGCCCAGAACGTCCACCGGCTCGTGCGGGGGGCCCGCGCCGTGACCGTCACGGCGTGGACCGAGGAGGGGGCCGCGCAGGTGGAAGTCCCGTTGGATCCCACGCGCCCACCGCGGGACCAGGCCGAGCGCCACTTCCACCTGTACCGCCGCCTCACCCGCGGCGCCGAGCACGCGGCGCGGAGGCTGGAGCTCCTGGGCGCGGAGCTGCACCAACTGGAGGCGGAGCTCGAGCGGGTGGAGTCCCTGCCGGACGAGGCGCTCTCGGAGCAACCCGCCGCTGCGCCGCGGACGGGCAGGGCGCCTTCGCCCCGCCACGTCGCCTTCCGCGAGTTCCACACCCCCCACGGCCGCGTCCTGGTAGGGAAGGGTGGGCTTGACAACGACACACTCACCTTCCAGCGTGCCCGGCCCTTTGATGTCTGGATGCACGCGCTCGGGGTTCCGGGGGCACACGTGGTGGTGCCCGTGGAGCGCGGTGCGGAGGTTTCCGAACGGCTTCTAATTGATGCGGCCCACCTGGCGCTCCATTTCTCCCCGGCCCGAGCGGAGCCGCGGGGGGAGGTGGCGTGGACCTACGCCCGCTTCGTCCGCAAGCCGAAGGACGCAGCGCCGGGGGCGGTCTTCTATACCCGGGAGAGGGTGCTGCTGATCCGCGTGGAGAGGGACCGGCTCGACCGGCTCCTCGCATCCCAGGACGCTCCACCGTCCTCGTAATTGATCGCCCGCCGGGCACCGTGCTAAGCGGGCCCCCCTCGTGCGTCCAGACACCCTCCGGGTGGCCGGCCACGAGGAGGCTGGATGGACTCGGGACAGTTTCGGGGAACCCGGATCCAGATGTCAGAGAGGGGCAGTCCAAGCCGGCCTCAGGGGCGGCGTAAGACGCTGAAATGACGGTGGAAGTCAGGGTGGTGCGGCGGCTGGAACGGAAGTTGCGTTGCGGGCGGCGCCTTGCGGTGGACGGTCGTGGTCAAGCGTGGTGCGGAGGTTTCATGAAGACGTGGTGCGCAGTCGCAGCGGTGGCGCTCCTCGGGCCTACGGTGGCTCGGGCGGACGAGCAGCCTTCGCCCCAGCCCGCTCCGGCGGAAGCAGCCCCGGCCCCCACGGCCACGGTGACCACGGCCCCCGCGGCCGCCAAGCCCGCGGACAAGAAGGACGAGCCCAAGAAGGAAGAGACCGCGCCCCAGAACGCGTCCCTCATGACGCCCGAGCAGCTCGCCGCGCTCGGCAAGTGGACCTTCAACCTCGGCGCGGACAACATCGTCGGCTCCGGGACGTTCGTGAACCCGGAGTACTACGCCTTCGTCGGCACGGCGCTCTCCTTCAGCTGGACGAAGCCGCTGCGCCTGGGCGGGCGGAACTTCCTGTTCAACGGCGGGACGGGGCTCAACATCGAGTACACCAAGCCGGATGCGCTCAACGGCCGCCGCGTGGGCTGGTCGGACATCCGGCTCGGCCTGGCCATGCCCGGCGCCATCCGTGACAAGACGACCGGCATCTCGGTGAATCCCTCCATCGGCATGACGGTGCCGGTCACGCTCGAGAGCTGGGGCCAGGGGACCATCACCAACCTCACCGCGGGCGTTCGCTTCATCCGCCGCTTCGGCCCGATCGACCTTCGCCTCGGCGCCACGGGCGGCTACACGCTCAACACCTCGCCGTACGTGAAGCAGTACGCCTCCGCCGGGCCGGACAACATTGCCACCGCGCTGTGCCGGGTGTCGGACCCCAGCTGCGGGACCGGCGGCCTCACCAACAAGTTCACGGCGGGCACCAACCTCGTGGCGCTGTGGTTCTTCAACGACGACCTGCTCTTCTACGGGACGCTCGGCTGGAACATCCGCTGGCGCAACGCCGCCACGGAGACGGTGGACGAGTTCACGCCGAAGGGCGTGGACGTGAACGGCAACCCCGTGGCCCAGGTGGGCCTGCGTCCCAACGACGTCATGAGCGGCTCGCTGGGGGCCAACTACAACCTCACGGACGTCTTCTCGCTGTCGCTGTCCATCTCCAACGACGGCCCGGTCAAGTCGTTCGACAACAAGTCCTTCCGCAACCCCTTCCTGGACCTCGTCAGTCCAGCAAACAACTTCACCACCTACGCCGTGTCGGTCTACGCCACGCTCTAGAAGGTCCTGGATTTCAAGATGCGTCACTCCGGAGGAAACATGAAGCGTCTTCACCTGCGCCTGCTCACCGCGGCGGCCGCCGCACTGGTCGCGGCGTCCTGCGCCCAGAACAACGGCGACATCAACCGTGTCCAGCCGAACGTGATGAAGAAGTCGGACCTGCTGGACGGCCAGTGGTACTTCCGCAACACCGTCACCTGGGCCCCGGCCACCACCGGCTTCACCTTCACCGGTGAGACCGGGAAGCTCGAGAAGCTGGTGTTCGAGATCCAGCAGGGAGATCTCGTCGGCTACCGCGCCTACCCCTACATCCCCGGGTCCGAGGGGAAGGTGGACGAGGCGGCCAAGCCCTCGGGGACCACTGCCACCTACTGCCGGGACGGCAAGTGCACGGGCGGGCAGAAGTACTACGGCGCCCCCGTGGTGGCCTACCGCATCGACAGCCACTTCGACATCCAGCGCAACTACAACCCGACCACCGGTGAGACCGGGAACGTGGTGCAGGAGAACGGGTTCGACCGGCCCTGGAACGAGCGCGAGTTCATCCGCGTCAACTGGTCCTCCTCCTGGGTGAACCCTGGCACGGACATGATGTGGGGCACGGTGCAGAACCCCGGCCTCGCCGTGGACGCCTCCGCGTGGATCCAGGAGAACGAGCCCGGCACGGACCCGTACGACTGGCCCCGCCGCGAGACGAAGAAGGACGCCGAGGGCAATGAGCGGCTCACCTACTTCGACTTCACGGGCCGCTACTTCGCCCGTCCCGGCACCGTGTACTACGAGGACTACGGCGAGATTCCCCTCTGCTGGCTCTCCCCGCGCTACGACTGCACGGCGTCCGAGATCCGCATGCGGACCTCGCTCTCCAAGATCGAGCCGGCGAAGGTCAACGACTACGAGCCGCTCGTGTACGGCAACGACGTGATGGCCCGGTTCGGCTACTTCCGCACCGAGCGCCTCACGTACGACCGCAAGTTCGGCGTGACGGAGCAGGGCGTCATCTACCTGGCCAACCGCTTCAACATCTGGAAGGAGACCTTCCAGAAGAACGAGGCGGGCGAGCCGGACCAGGCGAAGCCCATCCCGTTCGCGGACCGTACGCCCAAGCCCATCGTCTACTACGTGAACTCGGCTGCGCGGGGCCACTTCAAGGACCCCTCCTGCACGCTGAGCGCCGAGGAGTGCGCCACCTCCACCTACCGCCAGTACCTCGAGTCCACCCGCGAGCTGCAGACCCACTGGGACGTGGCGTTCCGCCGCGCCGTGGCTGCCGCCCAGGGTAAGGACGTGAAGGACGTGCCGCAGATGCTGTACGTCTGCGAGAACCCCGTCCCCGCCGTGGACACGGTCTCCGGCAAGGCGAACCCGGCGGACGGACCGTGCGGTGCCCCCGGCACCAGCCCGCGCATGGGCGACCTGCGCTACAGCTTCCTGTACACCATCACGGATCCCACCCCGAACGGCCTGCTCGGTTACGGCCCGTCCTCCGCGGACCCGGAGACCGGTGAGATCATCTCCGCCAACGCCAACACCTACACCGGCGCGGTGGACTCGCAGGCCCAGTACGGCCTGGACCTGATCGACACCATCAGCGGTGACAAGAGCATCGACACGCTCATCTCCGGCGAGGACGTGCGCGGCTACTTCGCGGCCCTGGAGAACCAGTCCTACGCCTCCACCCTCCGCAAGCTCTCGCGCGGCCAGGGCGGACTGCAGGTGCTCGCGCACGACCAGGACGTGGCGCAGACGCAGCAGCCCAGCCTCGGCGCCTTCAGCAAGCCCACCTCCCGCATGCAGCAGAAGTTCTCCGGCATGGCGGCGCGCGGCGGCCTCCCGGTCGCCACGCAGGACCGCATGAAGGTCGCGGCGGACATGCTCGCGGAGGATCCCTCGCTCGAGTCCGCGGTGCTCGACAACCCGGAGATGAAGGACGACGTGCTGGGCCTGCTCCCGGCCGTGGTCGCCGAGCGCGCGCAGAAGGACCCCGCGTTCGCCCGCCAGGTGAAGCGCAACCTCATGCTCAACCTGCCCGCGTTCCAGAAGCTGGAGCAGCAGCGGCAGGACTTTGCCAGCCGCCACAACATGTACCTGGCCGAGTTCTTCGACCGGCCCATGCTGGGCCTTGCCAAGCGCGAGGCCGCCCGCCGCGCCCAGCGCCTGGTGGAGCTGAAGGCCGCCGGCATGAACGACTACGACGCCAAGGTGCAGGCTGACCGCGAGGTCCGCCGCCGCCTGCAGCAGCTCGTGTGGCGCGCCACGTCGGAGCACGAGATCGGCCACACCTTCGGTCTCCGCCACAACTTCCAGGCCAGCTTCGACGCGGTCAACTACTTCGACCGCTACTGGGAGCTGAAGAAGCCGTTCCTCACGGTGAACCAGGGGGGCAACGCGGTGCTGCCGCGCACCCCGGCGGACCTCCGCGCGGTGTCGGACGCCACGGCGCTGCACACCTCGGACGGGACCGCCGAGCACGCCCACGACAACGTGTTCGAGTACGAGTACTCGTCCATCATGGACTACGGCGGCAAGGTGAACGCCGACTTCTCCGGGATCGGGAAGTACGACGAGGCGGCCATCATCTTTGCCTACTCCGGTGGCAGCGAGCCGGGCTACGTGGAGGTGTTCAACACGGTGCGCCCGGCCGCCCAGTCCCTCACCGTCCCGGGCTCCGACGGCCGCCAGGTGCAGCTGTCCCCGGCCGGGCTGGACATCCCGGTGGTGAACGCGCAGCGGAAGAGCCAGGCCATCCCGAACTACACCGAGCGCGTGCACTACTCCACGGTGCCGCTGCGCCTCGGCGAGGGCGCCACCGTCACGGACATCATCGACAGCGGCATCTCCCGCATGAAGGCCTCCAACCGCAGCCTCATGAAGTGGTCGGACGTGAAGGCCGCCGAGCAGCAGCTCGCCTCGCGCATCCAGGACAAGACCTCCGTGGCCCCCGCGGACGTGGCGGACGTCCCGGTGGAGGTCCCGTACATGTTCTGCACGGATGACCACGTGGGGTACGTGCTGTCCTGCAACCGCTTCGACCGCGGCCCGGACTACTTCGAGATGACCCGGCAGTGGCTCGAGGACTACTGGAACAGCTACTACTTCAGCCACTTCCGCCGCGACCGCTACCTGTTCAGCGCGGACCGCGCGGTCAACGGCGCTTTCGGCGCGTTCGACTCCGCGTCCATGGTCTACAAGCACTGGGTGCGGCAGTTCTACAAGCAGGGCTACGGGGCACAGCAGGTGCTCGCCAACTACGGCGTGGACGCCACCATGGCGGACACCTGGACCATGGCCTCGCTGGAAGGCGTCAACGAGCTCATCAAGGTGATGAGCGTCCCGCCCTCCGGCACCTACCTCTACTTCGACCAGAACGCGTCCGGGAACTCCGGCAAGTACTTCGGCTGCCAGGATCCCACCTCGCGCGAGCAGCGCAGCTGCTGGGCGGCGGTGGACCAGGGCGACGAGTTCCGCTTCAAGGACGAGGCGGGCGCCAACGTGCTCGGCCAGATCTACCAGTACTACTACGGCGCGGAGTACAGCCAGTTCGGTGACTGGCGGCGCGCTTGGCTCGGCCGCGGCGAGGGCCGCCGCATGTACAGCCGGTACGACTTCCGCTCCGGCTTCGGCTTCTTCAACCGCATGGTGGAAGTGGGCCACTACTACGACCAGTTCGGCGCCATGTTCGCCGCCGTCATGCCGCAGGCGATCTTCCTGGACGCGGACGACACCTCCGACCAGCGCCGGTACTACATCCCGTACTACCTGGTGTTCGGCGAGGAGCTCTCCCGCACGTTCGGCAACATCTGGTCCAACAACGAGGCGGACCGCGCCCCCACGCTGTCCTACGCCCTCAAGGCGGACGGCACCCCGGAC
This sequence comes from Pseudomonadota bacterium, assembly GCA_039800145.1. Taxonomy (GTDB): domain Bacteria; phylum Myxococcota; class Myxococcia; order Myxococcales; family Myxococcaceae; genus VGRA01. The sequence goes on from JBDLRJ010000153.1 coordinate 11,628, forward strand.
CCGCGCCGCCTGACGGTCACGCACCAGAACCGCATCCACGGCGAGCGCTACGTGGAGGGCTTCCAGTACCCGCTCGAGCCGGCCACGCCGCCCGCGGACACGAAGCCTTCCTCCTCCGCCATCGAGACCACCTGGAGCGCGCGCATCTACTCCATCTACCTGGGGATGGCGCTCTTCAACGTGAACTACGACCTGGACTACTCCAAGGAGAACCTGGTGTTCAGCGTGGGCTCGGGCGAGTCCTTCCCGGTGCAGGCGTCGGACGGCTACGAGGTCGTCTCGGTGGATGACCCGACCTCCGGCGCGAAGTACGGCGCCATCCGCAGCCTCGCACCCAACGCCCGCATGACGCCGGCGGTGGCCGCCATCCTCCAGACCCGCAACCGGTGGGCCGATTACGAGGCCGCTCCGCCCGCGGACAAGACCATCTACCTGGAGATCTTCAAGGATGGCGTCCGCGACCTGGACATGATGCGCGGCATGTACGCCGTCTACGGGAAGGTCTTCTAGCCATGAGCCCCTCCCTCCACACCCAGCCTTCCCCCGGAGTGAAGAAGATGCAGACGCGTTCCCTCCTCGCCGCGGCGCTCGTCGCGGTGTTCGCCGCGGCCTGCGGCCAGAGCCCGGACCTCATCGACCGGACCCAGCCCAACTACATCCGCAAGTCCGACCTCGCGGCGAGCGAGTGGTACGTCATGGACACGGTGGTGGACGTCCCGCCCACCAGCCCCATGGCATTCGTGGGCTTGCAGGGCCAGATGGACAAGGTCCGGTTCGAAGTCCTCGAGAACATGCTGATCGCGTACCGGTCGTACGAGTTCGTGCCCGGTACCGATCCGCTCGTGGACACCGAGAAGTCCACGCTCGGCAAGACGGTCTACAAGGACGGCACCCCGTACCGCGGCAGCCCGTACGGCGCGTGGCGCATCCAGGCCCACTTCGACCGGCAGCGGCAGTACAACGCCGCCACCGGCGAGCAGACCAACATCCTGGTGGAGGACCAGCAGGACCGCCCCTGGTACCAGCGCGAGTTCATCCGCGTGGACTGGAGCAAGAACCTCATCACCAACCTCACCCTGGCGGACTCGACGGCCGGCTCGCTCCAGTTCATGGACCGCGGCTACTTCCTGCAGCCCATTGACCAGGACCCCAACGGGGACGGCTTCACCACCGAGTACGTGGAGAAGAAGCAGGGCGAGCAGACGGTGAAGGAACTGGCCTACATGGACTTCACGGTCAAGGCCGTGGCCCAGCCCCCCATGTACGACTACCCCGGCTACGGCCCCATCCCGTACTGCTGGCTGAACCCCAAGGTGGACTGCGAGGCGGCCACGCTCAAGTTCCGCTACTCGTTCAAGCGCGTCGATACCGAGCGCGTGCTGGACTACGAGCCGCTCGTCTACAACGACAAGATGATGACCAAGTTCGGTTACTTCCGGACCGAGCGCATCACCTATGACCGCAACCGCGGCGTCACCGACTCCGGCCGACTGCTGTTCGCGGACCGCCACAACATCTGGCAGCGGTGGCACAACGAAGGGGACGGCACCGTCATCCCGGTGGAGCAGCGGAAGACCCGCCCGGTGGTGTACCACCTCTCCCAGAACTTCCCGCCCGAGATGCTCCCGGCCGCCCGCGAGCTCGAGGCCTCCTGGGACAAGGCGTTCCGGCGCGCAGTGGGCGTCCCCCGCGGCGAGGTGGACCTCTCCAAGGTCGAGCAGATGTTCTACATCTGCGAGAACCCGGTCCCGGCCAACGCCCCGGCCGCCTGCGGCAAGGAGGGCACGGCCCCCCGCATCGGCGACATCCGCTACAACCTGTTCGCGTGGGTGGCAGACCCGCAGCTCGCCGGTCCCCTGGGCTACGGCCCCCACGGCGCGGACCCCGAGACCGGGGAGATCGTCCAGGCCGGCGCCTACGTGTACGGCGCGGCGGTGGACACCTGGGCCGGTGACGCGCACCAGATCGTGGACGTGCTGACCGGGGAGATCTCCCTCGACGCGCTGCTCGCCGGCGAGGCCACGCGCGACTTCGTGAAGATGAACTACGACGCGGTGGACCCGCGCCGCCCGGCCTCCGGCCCGTGGACTTCGTCCTCGCCGCTGACGGTTGCCCAGCAGTCCCCCGAGTCGTTCCGCAACCCGGCCCCCGCGCTGCGCGGCCAGCTGGACGCGTGGAAGCGCGCCGGCCGCCCGCCGCTCGCCCGCGAGGACCGCCGCGCGGTGGTCGACCAGCTCATCTCCACCAACCCCGGCCTGAGCGCCGAGCTCGTGGACAGCCCCGAGGTGCGCGCCGCCGTGTTCGCCGCCGCCCCCGGCCAGTCGGCCCGTGCGCGGCTCGCCTCGGACCCGGCCTTCTACCGAACCGTCGCCCGCCAGACCATGCTTCGCCTCAAGGACCTCGAGACGCTCGAGCGCGAGCGCGTCAACCGCGCCAGCCGCGGAAACATCTGGCTCGCCGAGTTCTCGGACGACCAGTTCTACGGCCTCGCCAAGGATCTCGCCGCCCGCTACCAGCAGCGGCTCACCGCCCTGAAGGCGGAGGGCAAGAGCGACGCGGACGCCCGCGCCGAGGCGAAGACCTGGGCCTGGAACGAGATCCGCCTCGCCGCGCTGCAGTCCGTGGGCGAGCACGAGGTGGGCCACACGCTCGGCCTGATGCACAACTTCCAGGGCAGCTTCGACGCGCTCAACTTCCAGGACGGCTACTGGGACCTGCGCAAGCAGACCATCGGCGTGGTGGTGGACGGCCAGCGCCAGCTGCCGGTCACCGGTGACCAGCTCGTGGACGCTGCCAGGCAGAACCAGGCCCAGGTGGACGGCCGGATGGGCGAGCTCTCCTACTCCTCCATCATGGACTACGGCAGCCGCATGAACGGGAGCATCCACGGCATCGGCAAGTACGACGAGGCCGCCATCCTGTTCGCCTACTCCGGCAGCGGCAGCCCCGGCTACGTCGAGGTGTTCGACGAGACCCGCGCCAGCACCGACCCGGCGGCTTACACCACGGGCTCCGTCACCAACTGGCCCACCAGCTACACGTACCAGAACAACCAGGGCCGCACGGTCAACTACGAGGTGCCGGTCCGCGGCGCGCACACCCTGTTCCCGCTGGCGCACGTCACGCACTACACCCCGGTGTCCGACTTCGTGACGGACAAGTTCCACTACACCACGCTGCCCCTGATGTTCGCGGACGCGGACAAGACGGACCTGGCGCAGGCGGTGGACCAGGGCCTGCAGCGCATGAACAGGCGGTCGTACCGGAAGTGGTCCGAGCTCGAGCCCCTCTACAAGGCAATCGACACCCGGTGGCGGGACTTCAACGCGGCCTACCGCGGCGCGTTCTACTCGGACTCTGAGACGGCCTCGCAGGTGCTGGATCCCATCCTCCAGTCCTACGGCATCATCCCGGTGGAGGTGCCCTACATGTTCTGCTCGGACTACGAGGTGGGCTCCAACCTGACGTGCAACCGCTGGGACCGCGGCGCGGACGTCTACGAGATGACCCACGACTGGATGGACCGCTACCAGCAGTACTACTGGTTCGCGAACTTCAAGCGTGACCGGTACGACTGGGGTCCGAACAACGTCTTCCAGCGCAACTACAGCCGGTACATGAGCAACTTCCCCAACGTGTACCAGCACTGGGTGTTCAACATGTTCTGGAACGCGTTCTACGGCGGCTGGGATTACCAGACGTTCGACCAGGCCGGCGTCGCGGACGTGGTGTACCAGAACTACTGGACCATGGCGGTGGTGGACAGCACCAACCTGCTGCTCAAGACCATGGCCACCCCGGCCGCGGGCTACGTGGCGAAGGAGTCCGCCAGCAACACCTGGGTGCACGTGCCGGTGCCCAACAACACCCGCGACACGCGCCTGCCGGCCGAGGCCGAGGCGCAGCTGAAGTCGGACCTGCTCGCCTCCGGGAAGTACTCGGAGGTGGCGTACCTGCCGCGCGGCGAGGGCCGCAGCATGTACACGCTCTTCGAGCACGACGGGTACGACTTCTTCCGCCGCCCGGTGGAGGTGGGACACTTCTGGGACCAGTACGCGGCGATGGTGGCCATCACGTCCTCCGAGACCAACTTCCTCGGCGTGGACCGCGGCTCGGACGCGCTGCGCTACTCGCTGCCGTACTACATCACCTTCCCCGCGGACCTGACGAAGACGTTCTCCGGCACCTGGACCGGCGACTACTCGTCCTTCGCCGGCACGCTCACCCCCACGGGTGACGGGCTCGCCCGTGTGACGCCGCGCAACGTGGTCAACGCGCGGGACTACATCGCCGGGTTCGACTACCCGTCCGCCCCGGCCTCCTCGGGGGATGCCGTGCAGCCGTCGCCCACCTGGAGCACCCGCTTCTACGCGCAGCTGTTCGGCATGGCGTTCTTCACCGAGAACTTCAACCAGGAGTTCGCCAACCAGAACCAGGTGTTCCGCCTGGGCTCGGGCGAGTCGCTCACCCCCGCGGACGGCTACGAGGTGGTCTCCTTCGTGGACCCGTTCGGCGGCGGCTACCGCTACGCCACGCTCGCCCCCATCTCGGGCAGCGGCGTGCCCGGCGAGGCCACCCCGGCGGCCGGCCCGGTCATGGTCCGCAGGGCCATCGCCGAGAAGGCGGCCTGGGACGTGGCGAAGGCGGACGCCGAGTCGGATCCCTCCAACCTCGCCAAGGCCAATGCCGCGGCCGAGGCGGAGGGGCGCGTGCGCGAGACGGTGCGCTCGCTGGAGATCATGCGCGGCCTGTACGGCATCTTCAGCCGCACCTGGTAAGCGCCGAGGGAGGCAGCCCGCCTCCCCCTTCCGCCCGCCTGCCCGGGTCCCTTCCGAGGGGCCCGGTTGCACGGCGGGCGGTTCCTTTCTGGGGCGGTGCAGGTAACGTCCGCGCGCCCCACGTCCCGCCATGGCCGCACCCCACGCACAGCTGTCGCTGCTCGAGCTCCTGCCTTCGGCCGTGTCCCCGGGCGCCCCGAAGGTGGCTGCCCTGCCCGCGGAGCCCCGAGAGCTGCCGCGGCGCGAGGTGGTGCTGGAAAAGGCGCAGCAGCTGGCCTCCACGCTCTCGCGGATGCTGGGCAGCACGGTGCGGCTCGCGGTGACGGACAACCGCAGCACCATGGTCTCCTACAAGCGGGGCGCGGGCGGGCTGCACCTGCGGCTGCACCACATGTTCCTGGACGCGCCGGCCCACGTGGTGGAGGCGCTCGCGGAGTACGCGGGCCGCGGCCGCCGGAAGGCCGGGGCGGTGCTGGACGCCTACATCCGCGAGAAGGGGCCGCGCATCCGGCGCACGCGCACCGGGGACGAGCGGCTCGAGCCGCGCGGGCGCTGCTTCGACCTGCGCGCGCTCTTCGACCGCGTGAACGCCGCGCACTTCGGGGGGGGCATCCAGGCGGACATCGGCTGGGGGCGGACGCCGGCGAGGCGGCGGCGGCGCACCATCCGGCTCGGCGTGTACGAGCACACCACGCGGGAAATCCGCATCCACCCCGCGCTGGACGATCCGCGCGTCCCCGCCTACTTCGTGGAGTTCATCGTCTTCCACGAGATGCTGCACCAGCTCTTCCCCGCCTCACCGGGGGCAGGCCGCGCCCAGCACCACCCGCGCGCCTTCCGCGAGCGTGAGCGCACCTTCCCCCACTACCGGGCCGCGCTCGCGTGGGAGGCGGAGAACCTCTCGTGGCTGCTCCGCGCGAGAGTCCCTTGACGTGGGGCACCGACGCGGGCTTGCTTCCGCGCCACCATGCGCCGCGCAAAAATCGTCTGCACCCTCGGTCCGTCCTGCAGCTCCCCGGAGATGCTGGAGAAGCTCATCACCTCCGGCATGGACGTGGCCCGCCTCAACTTCTCCCACGGCAGCCACGAGGGCCACCTCGAGAACATCCAGCGCATCCGCTCCGCGCAGCTCAGGGTGCGCAAGGCGGTGGGCATCCTCTGTGACTTGCAGGGGCCGAAGATCCGCACCGGCCGCTTCGTCAAGGGCTCCACGGAGCTGAAGGTGGGCCAGGAGTTCAGCATCACCACGGACGAGTCCGTGCCGGGGACGGACGACATCGTCTCCACCACGTACGCGCACCTGGCCGAGGACGTGAACCCCGGGGACCGCATCCTGCTGGACGACGGGCTGCTGGAGCTGCGGGTGCTGTCCACGGACAAGCGGCAGCTGGTGCGCACGGAGGTGGTGCACGGCGGCACACTCAAGAACAACAAGGGCATCAACCTGCCCGGCGTGGCGCTGAAGGCGGACGCGCTGACGCCGAAGGACCGGGAGGACATGCTGTTCGCCATCAAGGCGGGCGTGGACTTCGTGGCGCTGTCGTTCGTGCGCCACCCGGCGGACATCGACATGGCGCGGGCGGCCATGGCGGAGGCGGGGCGGCAGGTGCCCATCATCGCCAAGCTGGAGAAGCCGGAGGCCATCACCCGGCTGGACGCCATCCTGGAGAAGGCGGACGGCGTGATGGTGGCGCGCGGAGACCTCGGCGTGGAGATTCCCCCGGAGGAGGTGCCCGCCATCCAGAAGGACATCGTCCGGCGGGCGAACGCGCGGCGCATC
>JBDLRJ010000154.1:0-10347 GCA_039800145.1 Pseudomonadota bacterium
ACGGCAACGGGTTCGATCACCCGCCCTTCTCGCCGCTCCCCCGCTCGCGCCCCCGGGCCCTCCCGCTGGGACGCGCGGCCGAGCGGCGCGGCCCCGTGACGCCCGAGCAACTCCGGGACGCGTGGGGCACCCTCCAGCACCAGCACTGAGACACGGAGAGACACCCATGGCCGAGCGCATTTCCAACTACCGGGACTTCTGGCCCTTCTACGTGGGCGAGCACCTCCACCCCGCCACGCGCTGGTTGCACTTCGCGGGGACCAACGGGGTGGTGGCGCTGGCGGTGCTCGTCGCCGCCACGCGTGATCTCCGCCTGCTCGCCGCCCTGCCCGTGTGCGGCTACGGGTTCGCGTGGGCGAGCCACTTCTTCATCGAGAAGAACCGGCCCGCGACGTTCACCTACCCCGCGTGGAGCCTCTTCGCGGACTTCCAGATGTGGGCCTTCATCTGGACCGGGAAGATGGACGCGGAGGTGGAGAAGGTGCAGGCCGCGCGTGCGGCCACGGCGTCCGCGCGGTGAAGACGCGGGCGCCCACCCGCAGCGCCCACCAGGTGCCGCGGGGCGTCCGAGCGTGCGCCCACGTCCATCCGCCGAGCGGCGAGGCGCCTCCGTCCCCGCGCCGGAAGCGGAGCCGGACCGACAGCAACTCCACGGCCGGTCGGTCCCCGAGCGTGCCCTCGGCCTCGAGCGCTTCCGCGAGCCACCAACCGTCGCAGAGCGGCCCGTGGTGCACGGCGAGCGGCCTTGGGGCGCAGTGCTCGGCGAAGCGCGCGGCCCATGCCGTGCCCAGCGCGGCGCTCAACTGGGGCCAGGCCCGCGCGGCCGCGTGCAGCCGCTTGTGGGCGAGCGACTCGGCGACCGCCCGGATGCGCGCCTCGTCGAAACCGGGAGGCACGGGCCCGCCCTCGAGCAGCGCGCGGGCGAGCGCTGCCTGGGCCTCGGCGAGCTCACGCCGCGACGCCGGGCCCACCCTCGCCTCCCCCGAGTCCGGCTGCAGCACGGAGCGCGGCGAACTCCGCGTCCAGTTCCTCCGCGGGAGGGAAGCGGTCGTCCCGCTCGAGGATCAGCCCGGGAAGCCGCGTGCGCCGCCGGAGCGCCTCCACCACGGGCAACACCGGGGCCGGCAACGGGTGCGCGTGGGTGTCGTGGTACAGCCCGCCGCGCCGCGTCCCACCGGCGGCGTGCACGTATGCAAGATTCTCCAACGGCACGCCGTCCAACCACGTCTCAACGTCCACCCCGCAGTTGACGGACTGCGCATAGAGGTTCGAGACGTCCAGGAGCAGCCTCGTGCCCGTGGCGGAGAGGAGCGCGGAGAGGAAAGCCGGCTCGTCGTACTGCGGCGCAGGCCACTCCAGCGGCGAGGCGATGTTCTCCAGCGCGAGCGGCACCGGAAGCACTGCCTGCGCAGCGCGGACGTTCTCGGCGAGCACCTCGAGCGCCGCGTCGGTCCTCGGCAGGGGCAACAGGTGGCCGGACTCGAGTCCACCGGCGCGCACGAAGGCGACGTGCTCCGAGACGAGCGGTGCGCGCACGCGCTCTGCCACGCGGCACAGGTGATCCAGCGCGCGGACGTCCAGGCCCTCCGCGCTGCCGAGCGAGAGCGTGACGCCGTGCACCACCACCTGGCACCCGCGGTCGAGCAGCTGCTGCAGCGGGAGCGGCAGCGGACCTGCTGCCGGGAGCTCCTCCGCGAGCACCTCCACGAAGGTCAGCCACGGCCGGCGGTGGATGTAGGCGGCCAGCGCGGGACGCCAACCACAGCCGAGTCCCAGCGTCATCCGGCCGCCCGCTCCTCGGCCTCGTCCGCCACCTCGGAGGCCCGCGCGAGCGCCTCCAGGACCAGGTGTGCCTTCCGGTGCACCGCCTCCGGCTCCGCCGTGGGCAACTCCGCGACGCCCGCGAGCTCCGCCGGGTCGAGGCCGAGCATCGGCGCCGCGGCGGCGAGGACCTGCTTCGGGTCATCCCCCGCGGGCACGGGCCGCTTCGCGAGCCGCAGGAGCATCCCGAGCTCGATGCAGAGCCCGGGCAGCACCTCGGCGAAGGCCTCGGCGAGCCGGTGCGGGTCCGCTCTCAGCCCCACGTACCGGCGCCGCAGCCGCAGGCAGAGGTTGCGCAGCTCCTGTTCCACGCGGAGCCGGAGGTGCGCGTGGGGGATGACCAGCTCCGAGAAGGGATCCTCTCCCGAGAGCAGCACGTGGTGCGCCACGATGTCCGCGAACTTGGTGGGGAAGACGTCGGCCGCGCGGGGGATTTCCCCCGCCACGAGGAGGAACGGCTCGAGCCCCACGTGACGGGTCGCCTGCTGCAGCGGGCCCGAGATGCGGTCCAGCGTCCCGGGCGCAGCGTCCGCGAGCACGACGACCACGTTCAAGTCGCTGTGCCCGGGCCGGTACCGCCCGCGCGCCGCGCTGCCGTAGACGAGCAGCGCCCGGACGGACGCGCCCCCCGCGGACACCAGCGCCTCCATGTCCACCGCGAACCGCGACGCCACCTCCGCCGGGAGCCCCAGCGCTGCCACCCGCTGCTTCATGTCCACGCGCGTCTCCTCACCCACCGCAGCCTCCGCAGCCACCGCCACACCCGCCGCCGCAGCCACCGCTCCCGCAGCTGCCGCCACTGCCGCCCGCCGCCGGGGCGGTGAACACGCCGTTCAGCGCCTGGAGCTCGGGCAAGGCGATGCCCCCCAGGCCGAAGAGCGCCACGCCCAGCGCCACGTCCGCAGAGCCGAGGTGCGCCGAGGCCCCGGAAGCGGAGGCCAGCGGAAGCCCGGCGTTGTCCTCCGAAGCGCGCTTCAGCACCTCCTGCGTTCTGCGCCCGAGCCTGGGCCAGTGGCTCAGGCCCATCGCGATCCCGGTCGCGAAGATCCCCAGGCCGACGACGAGGTTGCCCACGGGACGGTCGATGTGGACGCCCCTCCACACCTTCGCGGCGCCCAGCAGCCAGTGGGCCATCAACGGGGCGCAGCTCAAGGCCCACCACGACCAGAACTCCCGCGGGGCCAGGTAGGCGCCCTTGTCGCGGAGGGAGGCCTCGAGCCGCGGGGTGACCTCCGCGGCGGCGCTCAGCAGGTGTGCCACCGTGGTCTTTCCCACGGGGAGCGCGTGCAGGATGTCGCTTTCCATCCTGCGGAGGCCGCGCGGGTCCCCCACGGTGCGGCGCAGATCTTCGCCCGAGAGCTCCAACATCTTCCGGTGCGCGAGCACCGCGGCCACCGTTTCCGCCACGCCCCGGTTGCCACGCGCCGCGTAGGCCAACTCGTAGGGATCCGACGAGTCCCAGTCCCGTCCACGCGGGACCAGGAACTTCCTGCCGAGCCACGCGGCCAGCACCGCCGCCACGCCCAGCGCGCCCCACAAGAAGAGGAAATCCTCGCCCTTGAGCTGCAGCATGAAGTCGATGGGGCCCGAGGCTCCGCCGGGGCCCTGCACGCTCACCGTCTCCACCGCCGAGGGGAACTGCCGCAGTTGCCCCGGGACGCCGTTCGATTGCATGGATGTCGTCAGCCTCGCAGAAACGTCCCACTGCCGGAAGGGCCGGGTTCACGCGTAGAGTGCGTGCCCCATGACGACGCGAACGCGACTGATCGAGGGCACCTGGGCCTGTTCCTCCTGCGGCAGCAAGGACATCCAGGGCCGCCACAAGGTCTGCCCCACCTGCAACAACCCACGCGAGGAGGGCAGCGAGTCGCAGTTCGACTTCGGCGCCACGGACGCGGAGACCGGCAAGTCCCTGCGCGAGGGCGTCTCGGACGAGAAGGTCGCGGCGCTCGGCGCACTCGGCGCGGACTGGTACTGCCCCTTCTGCGCAGCCGGGAACCGCGAGGACGCGGAGAAGTGCCGTGGCTGCCAGGCCGCGAAGCCCGAGAATCCCCCGCGCACGCCGCCCCCGCCGAAGGCCCCCGAGCCGCCGCCGGCGAAGTCCGGCAAGGGCAAGCTGATCGCCGCGGCCGTGGTGCTCGGGCTGCTCGCGGTGTGCGGGTTCGCCTTCCGGACGAAGGAGTCCGGCGGCAAGGTGACGGGGCTGCACTGGGAGCGGACCGCGCAGCGCCAGGCGTTCAAGCAGGTGGAGGCCACCGGCTGGCGCGCGGAGCTCGTGGAACGGCCCGTGGTGATGCCGGTGAATGGCTCGGGCGAGCAGCCGGGCGTGTCCGACATCCGCGACTGCCAGCTCCGGGAGAACCCGGCGCACAAGATCCCGGACGGCACCGAGGAGGTCTGCCGCACGAAGACGCGCAAGGTGCAGTGCGGCACCGAGGAGAAGTGCACCCGGAAGGACAAGGGCAACGGCTTCGCCGAGGAGACGTGCCGCGACATCCCGAAGTACTGCGACGAGTCGTACGAGGACTGCCAGGTGGAGACGCGGTACCGGAACTCGAGGGATCCCTGGTGCACGTACAACACCTGGAAGTGGATCTCCGTGGAGGAGCAATCGCTCAAGGGTGACGACGGTGCGCCGCGTTGGCCGGAGGTGAAGGCAGGGGCAACCGAGCGCGTGCAGCGCACGGAGAACTACACGGTGGACGTCTCCTGGAAGAACGGCGAGAAGCGCCACTCCGAGGGGTTCAAGACCGAGGCCGAGTTCGCGCGATTCAAGGTGGGCGACCCCGTGGTGATCACCGCGAACGGGCTCGGCGTGGTCACCTCCGTGAAGCCCGCGCCATGAAGTGGATCCGGACGCGGAAGGGCGCGCGCCTGGTGCACGGGCGGAGCATCGTCTCGGAACTGCCCGCCGTGCCCGGCCCCACCCACAGCGTCTTCGATCTCCTCGCCGCGGCCACCCCCCTGCTCACCGACGCGCGCCGCGTGGCGCTGCTCGGCTTCGCGGCGGGAGGGAGCCTCGCCCCGCTCCGCGCCCTCGGCTGCAGCGCGCGGGTGCGCGCGGCGGACCTCGACGTGGGCGGCGTGGAGGTGTTCCGCGAGATCGCCGGGGGCTGGGGCGGGGACGTCCGGGTGGCGAAGGCGGAGGCCAGCGCGTGGCTGCGCCGCCAGCGCACGCCGTTCGACGTGGTGATCGACGATCTCTCCATCTCCGTCCCGGGGGACGTGCGGAAGCCCGAGGTCTCCTTCACGGTCATCCCTTCGCTCGCGGCACGGAAGCTCGCCCCAGGTGGCGTCGCCCTGCTCAACCTGTTGCCGGAGCCGGGCCTCGACTGGCCCGCCGCGCTCTCCCGGGCTGCCGCCCCGTTTCCGGACGCGAGGACCGTCTGGTTCGAGGACTGGGAGAACCAGTTCGTGATCGGCGGCGCACGGTTGCCCGAGCCACGGGCGCTGCAGCGGGCGCTGGACGCCGCGCTGCGGAGGCTCGGCTCGAAATTGGCGGGCGGCTTCGAGGTCTCTGCCGTAGGAACGTCTGCATGAAGTCTCGCCGGTTCCGGGCCGCGTCCGCCGTGATGCTGCTCGTGGGAGGATCTGCCGTGGCAGGGTTCGGTCTGACGTCGGGGTTGCTTGGGTTTGGCCGGGGCGCGTCCGGCGACAGGCTCGCGCGGATGCAGCGCTCGCCGCACTGGACGGAGGGGCACTTCGAGAACACCGACCCGGTGAAGAACCCCATGAAGCCCGGCGCCTCCTGGTCGGGGCTCGTGCGGGAATACGCCTTCGGCGACGCACAGCGCACGCCCCCGGCGACGCTGCCGGTGGTGGACCCCGTCCCGAAGTGGACCGAGCGCCCCTCGACCGGGCTGCGAGCGACCTGGCTTGGCCACTCGAGCGTGCTCGTGGAGCTCGACGGCCACCGGGTGCTGACGGACCCGGTGTGGGGCGAGCGCGCCTCGCCTTCCCCGTACATCGGCCCGCGCCGGTTCCAGCCGGCCCCCGTTCCGCTCTCCGCGCTCCCGCCGGTGGACGCGGTGGTCATCTCCCACGATCACTACGATCACCTGGACCTGCCCACCATCCAGGCGCTCGTCCCCGGCAAGGCACGCTTCTTCGTGCCGCTCGGCGTGGGGGCACACCTCGAGGCGTGGGGCGTGCAGCCCGAGCGCATCGTGGAGCTCGATTGGTGGGAGACCGCGGAGCTGCCGGGCACCGCGCTGCGCTTCACCGCCACGCCTGCGCGTCACTTCTCGGGGCGCATCCCCGGAGACCGCAACCCCACGCTCTGGGCGAGCTGGGTCGTGGCCACGGAGCACCACCGCGTCTTCTTCAGCGGAGACACCGGGCTCACGCCGGAGTTCCTCGCCATCCGCGAACGCTTCGGGCCGTTCAACCTGGTGATGCTGGAGGTCGGCGCGTGGAACCCGGCCTGGGGAGACATCCACCTCGGGCCCAGCAACGCGCTGGCAGCACACGAGATGCTCGGGGGCGGTCCACTGCTTCCCATCCACTGGGGCACGTTCAACCTGGCGCTCCACGCGTGGGACGAGCCGCTCGAGACGCTCACGCGCCTGGCGGCACCGGGACGCGTGACGCTGCTGACACCGAGGCTGGGGATGCCCGTGGAGCCGCTCGCGCCGCCGCCCGTGGATCCGTGGTGGCGGGAGGTGGGCACAGCCGTCCAGGCGCCGTCCCCCGCACCGGCCACGGCGCAGGGACAGCCGTGACCACGGGCGCGCTTGCCTCCTGCGCTGGAACGTGTTTCCGCTCCGCCGCGTGAAGCCCACGTCCCCCACCCTGAGCGGCTGGGGCCTCCTCCCCGGGCCCGGGGTGGAGCGCCGGTCCGAGGATCTCCCCGCGTTGACGCGCGGCGCGGTGCTCACGCGCGGGCTCGGCCGGAGCTACGGTGACTCGTCGCTCCCGCCCCCGGGCACGCTGGAGGTGGCCGGCAGCGCGCTCGCAGACCGCATCCTCTCCTTCGAACCGGCCACGGGCCTCCTCCGTGCCGAGGCCGGGCTGTCGCTCCACGCACTCAACCGCTTCTTCCTGGCTCGGGGCTTCTTCTCCCCCGTCACGCCGGGCACGAGCTTCGTGACGCTCGGCGGCGCGGTGGCCGCGGACGTCCACGGGAAGAACCACCACCGGGACGGCTGCTTCGGCGAGCACGTGCGGGCGCTGAAGCTGCGCGTGGCGGACGGGCGGATCGTCGAGTGCTCTCGGGAGGTGGAGCCGGGGCTGTTCCGCGCCACGATCGGAGGCATGGGCCTGACGGGCCACGTGCTCGAGGTGGAGTTCCAGCTGGCGCGCGTGCCGAGCCCCTGGATCGTCTTCGAGAGCGAGCGCGTCCCCGACGTGGATGCGTACGTGGACGCGCTGAAGTCCGCCGCGGCCACCTGGCCCATGACGGTGGGGTGGATCGACTGCCTCACGCGCGGGAAGTCCCTGGGACGCGGCATCCTCATCAAGGGACGCTTGGCCGAGCCCGGTGAAGCCCCGTCCCATCCACCGCCGTCGAAGCGCAAGCTCGCGGTGCCGTTCCTGTTCCCCCCGTGGGTGCTCAACCCGCTCTCCATCCGCGCGTTCAACTTCGCGTACTACTGGAAGCACCTCCCGCGGAGGCGCACGGGGACGATGACGCCGGACGCGTTCTTCTACCCGCTGGACGGCATCCACCACTGGAACCGGATCTACGGACGCCGCGGCTTCACGCAGTACCAGTGCGTGCTGCCGGAGTCGGCGGGGCGCGGGGCCGCGCGGCGGTTCATGGAGCGGCTCACGGCGCTCGGCGGCGCGTCGTTCCTGTGTGTCATCAAGGACTGCGGCCCCGAGGGGACCGGGCTGCTCAGCTTCCCCATGCCGGGCATCTCCATCGCCGTGGACATGGCGGTGACGGACCGGACGCAGCGGATCGTGGACGCGCTCAACCAGTTCGTCATCGGCGAGGGCGGGAGGATTTATCTCGCGAAGGACGCCTTCACGCGCGCGGAGGATTTCCGGCGGATGGAACCGAGGCTCGAGGCCTTCCTCGCGGTGAAGAAGACGTGGGACCCGGAGGGCCGCATCCGGTCTGCGCAGTCCGTGCGGCTTTTGGGGTATGGGACATGAAGGCGCTGGTGCGGGGTGGGACGAAGGGGATGGGGCGGGCACTCGCGCGCGAGCTGGTGGCCGCGGGACACGACGTCTGCCTCCTCGGCCGGAACGTGGACGATCTTGCACGGTCGGTCGCAGATCTGCGGGCGCGCGCGCCGAGCATGAAGGTGGTCTCCGCGCCGTGTGATCTCGAGAAGCCGGAGTCGTTCGAGCCCGCCCTGGCAGCGGCGGAGTCGGCGCTCGGCGCGTTCGACACGGTGGTGGTGACGGCCGCGTTGTTCGGGACCCAGGACCAGCTGGAGGAGGACACGCCACGGCTCGAGCGGCTGCTCACCGTGGACTTCACGCACACGGTGCTCTTCTGCGAGGCGGCGCGGAAGCGGCTGCTCGCGCGGGGCGGCGGAACGCTGGTGGTGTTCAGCTCCGTGGCGGGAGACCGGGGGAGAAAGCCCGTCGTGCTCTACGGCGCAGCCAAGGCGGGCCTGACTGCCTATTGCGAGGGATTGGATCACCGCTACCGGGCGCAGGGGCTCGTGACGGTCTGCGTGAAGCCGGGGTTCGTGAAGACCGGGATGACGGCAGGGCTCAAGCCGCCGCCCTTCGCGGGCGAGCCGGAACAGGTCGCGCGGGACGTGCTGCGCGCCATCCAGCGCGGGACCCCGGTGGTCTACTCGCCGGCCCCCTGGGCATGGGTGATGGCGGTCATCCGGCGGCTGCCGCGGTTCGTGATGCGGAAGGTGGGGTTCTAAGCGCGCCACGGAGCACGTGACGACCACTGCCGTCGTTGCCGCGCTCGTCATTTATCGTCTGACGACCTTCAGAACCCATGGCACCTTCGGGGCGTTGATCAACGACACGTCGCTGTCCGAGGCGCTCCCGCTCCCGGTATCCCCATGGCCCACACGCACACCCTCTCCTTCCTCGGACTCCTCGCCCTCACCTCCGCCTGCTCCGACTCCCCGAAGAAGGCCTCCAACTCCTTCGACCGCTGCCTCGCGTCCTGCGAGGCCAACAACAAGAACGTCCCCGGCCATGAGTGGGTGGAGAAGTACGTGGACGGCGCCGGTTACGCGGCCTTCTCCGCGTGCCTCGACGAGGCCGTGAAACTCGGGACGACTGCCGCCAGGCACGGTTGCTCTGAAAAGGGCACCCAGGCGTGTGCGCGTGCGTGCGCCGCGGACTGACGAAGCCGTCTACCCGCCTGCCCTCACGAACCGGACGAACGTGAACGGCTGTATCCTCCCCGCCGGCGTGACGTGGAGATCCCTCGCCGTCTCCACCGCCCGGAACTCCGGCCCCAGGGCGTCGGCCAGGGCAGCCGGTGTGTACCGAAACACCGGCAGCCCGCTGCACCGCTGCGGTCCGTCCTCGGCGAACGTCCCGAGCACCACCTGTCCCCCGGGGCGCACCGCGTGCCGCAGCGACTCCAGGTAGGCGCCCCGGTCCTCCACTGTCACCATGAAGTGGAACACCGCGCGGTCGTGCCACGCGTCGTACGTCTCGCGCGGGCGGAACGTCCGCACGTCCCCCACCTCGAACCGGACCGACGCCCCCTCGCGCCCCAGCCGGCTCCGGGTCCGCTCGAGCGCCGCCCCGGAAAGATCCAGCAGCGTCAGCCGCGAGAACCCCTGGTCCAACAGCCCATCCACCACCCGCGAACTCCCCGCCCCCACGTCCACGATCCGCGCGTCCCTCTCCAGCCCCGCGTGGCGCAGCAACTGGAGCGACACCTCCGGGAAGGCCTGGGTCCAGGAGAGCAGGTCGTCTGCCTTCGTGGCGTAGACGCGGTTCCAATGCTGGGCGGGCGTGGTGTCCATGGGGCCTGAGAGCCTCCACCGGCCCACCGCGGTTCGCCATGCCCCATCAGGACGTCAGCGCAAACCTGCCCACCAGCGGCACGTGGTCCGACAAACCCCGGAAGCGGTTCTCCTTCGAGTCGAACGGGTGCGTGTCCTCCAGGTCCAGCCACGTCACCGGCCCCCCGGAGAAGAGGTGATCGAGGTGCATCCGCAGGTGGAGGAACCCGGCCGTGGGAAAGGCCAAGGGTGTCGCGAGATTCACCTGCCCGAGCGCCAGCTGCGCGCTCCGCAGCCCGGACTCCAGCAGGTACTCGAACACCGGCGATCCCGGCGCCGAGTTGAAATCCCCGCACAGCACGAAGGGCTCCCCCGCGGAGCGGTCGCGGATGAAGGCGAGCAGGGCCTCCGCCTCGCGCAGCTGGTTGGGGCCGTAGCCCATCTTCTCCCGCCGCGCCCAGAAGCCGCGGTGGAACGGTGACGGCAGCGACAGGTGCGTGTTGAACAGGTGCAGCCGCCGCCCGGCGCCGTCCGTGGCCGCGAGGTGCGCGCAGATGCGGCTCTGCTTCGTGTCCCGCAGCGCCTCCACGTGGTGGAAGGTGATGGGGTGCGGCGCGTGGCTGTTGTGCCCCTCCACCTCGAGCCT
>JBDLRJ010000155.1:0-2517 GCA_039800145.1 Pseudomonadota bacterium
GGAGATGGCGGCCACGCCGCTGCTGGTGGAGGGGAGCGGCGAACTCTCCGGCGTGGTGCAGACGCTCTCGGACCGCACCGAGGCTGCCCGCCACGAGCACGAACTCTCCGAGGCCTACTCCCAGCTGCGCAGGCTCCAGGCGAGGTTGCTCCAGCGCTCACGCACCCAGGCGCTCGGACAGCTCGCGTCCGGTGCCGCGCACGCCCTCAACAACCAGCTCAACGTGATGCGGCTCCGGCTCCAGCGGATGAAGCGCGGCGCCACCGCGGAGGACCTGGAGGCAGTGGACCGCACGGTGGGAGACATCGCGGCCCTGGTGGCGCGGCTCCAGGCCTTCGTCGTCTCGCGTGCAGACGAAGTCCTCTCGGCGGTGGACCTGGATGCCGTCGTCCGCGAGGCGGTGGAGTTGGCCCGGCCTGAGCTGGTGGGGCAGCCCGCCCCCCTGGAGGTGAAGCTCCAGCTCACCGCCACGGCGAAGGTGCGCGCGGACGCGGAGTTGCTGCGCGAGCTCGTGGTGCACCTGCTGCTCGCAGCGAGGGACCGCATGCCGAACGGCGGGACGCTGGAGGTGTCGACACGGGCCGACGCGGGCGCCCAGGTGCTGACGGTGCGCGACTCCGGCCCCGCGCTCTCGCCCGCGGAGTTGGCGCAACTCTTCGAGCCACTCGCGGCCTCCTCCCACCGCCCGCAGCTCCCGTTGCTGCTCGCGGTGGGCCGCAGCCAGGTGGATCGCTGGGGCGGACAGCTGTGGTGCGAGGGCGGTGAGCCCGGCGCCGCCGGCGTGCGCTTCGTGGTGCGCCTCAGGGAAGAGCACGCTGCCGAAAAGCCGGCCGTCCCGGAGGCGCTCCCTGCCGAGGGCGCGCCGGCCGCGTCGCCCGAAGTGCCGCACGTCCACCCGCGCGAGCGGCAGGTGCTGGTGGTGGACGATGACGTGGACAACGCGCAGGCGCTCGCAGAGGTCCTCGAAGCGGAAGGATTCGAAGTGAAGGTGGCCCACTCGGGCGAGGCGGCGCTCGCAGCGTGGGGCAGGTTCCACTTCGACGCGGCCCTGCTGGACGCGCTCATGCCCGCACCGGACGGCTGGGCGCTTGCCCGCACCTTCCGAGAGCGCTCTCCCGAGGCGCGACTCGCCATCGTCACCGGGGCGGACGTGCGGGGCCAGTCCCGCGAGTCGCTCGCCCTCGTGGATGCCGTCTTCCGAAAACCGCTGGACCTCGGGGCCCTGGACGAGTTCCTCACCCGCATCGGGTGAGCGGCCGGTAGGATGGGCTCCGCTTGGGCTCGGACACGGACACGCTGCGCGGAAAGGTGGAGCGCGGGGACGTGTTGTCCGGGGACGAGTTCGCCCAGCTCGAGGCGGCCGCGGTGCGCGAACCGGGGCTGCGGCTCGCCGTGGTGCACGCGCTGCTCAACGCGGAGCAGGTGCCCCAGGCGCTCGCGAGGCTGGCCCCCCTCCGCCGCGAGGCACCCCGCCGCAAGGACATTCAACTGGCGTACGTGCGCGCGCTGGTGCTCAAGGAGGACTGGGCACAGGCGGACACGCTCCTGAAGGAGGCGTTCGCCGCGGATCCTTCTGACCCGGAGATCCTGAAGGCCCTGGCCGTCCTCGCGTTGCGGAAGCACGAGTTCGTGCTCGCGAAGAAGCTGGTGCGGGACGTGCGGCGCGCGGATCCTCTGGACGAGGAGGCGCGGCTGCTCGAGGCGGAGCTCGACTCCGTGGACGTGACAGTCCCGCCCAACCCTCCTCCGAGCCTCGAACAATTCGCCGCGGCCCTCGAGCAGGGGTTGCGCGCAGAGGGGCTCGCGCCGGTACGCCGGGGCGACCAGTTGTTCCTTCCCGGTCGCACGCGGAGGCTGGCGCGGCTGCTGCTCCAGCCGCTCTACGAGGACTTCGTCCGGGAAGGCCGCCCGCTCGAGCGCTTCGTCCAGGAGTTCGCGCGCCACCTCGCCGAGGATGCGCGTGCTGCGGCCACGGATCGCGCGCAACTCCTGTCAGCGCTCCGCCCGGTGTTGAGAGCCGAGGGGTTCGAACTGCAGGCGCGCGGGGCTGCCCGACGCGCCCTGGGAGAAGGGCTCCAGCTGTTCTACGTCCTCGACGATCCGAACCTCGTCCGCTACGTCCCCGAGGGACTTGCACGGACGCTCGGGCTCGAGGGGGCAGGCCTGCACGAGCGTGCGCTGCTCAACCTCGAGGGGTCTCCCTGCGCCCTCACCCCCGTGAAGCGAACCGGGGAGGGCTTCGTGCCCACGCCGGATGCGAAGACCGGCCTTTACGCGCTGTGGCACGGAGACGGCTACGACGGCGCACGGCTGCTCGTCACCGCCGTCCGGGCGCGCCTGCGGGAGCGCTGTGGGCCGGGCGCCCTCCGCGTTTGGCTGGGAGCGCGCGAGCTCGTCGTGGTGGCCGCGGGCGGCGAGGCATCCCAATTGGCCCGGGCGCCCATCTTGGATGGAATTGCAGGGGACTGGCGGCTCACGGACGACGGCCGGCTGGTGCCGTGGACTTGACGCCGCGGA
>JBDLRJ010000156.1:0-5648 GCA_039800145.1 Pseudomonadota bacterium
CCCGGCTCCACGAGGGAAGTCCGGACGACCGGGGCGCCGCAGGCGGCCCGGGAGCGGGTGGCCCCGGCCCTCGCAGCGGCAGCACCGGGCGCAGGGCGGGAGGCTTCCCCCGGCGCAAGCACCGGCTCGCCTCGCGAGGCCCAGCGGCCGGCGCGGGACCCGGCAGAAACATCCGTGACGGCGGCAGGGGGACCGGCTGCCCCCTCGGCCCCCGCTGAGCCCGGCCGCGTCCGGCTGCTCGTGAAGGGCTGGGGACAGCTCTCGGTGGACGGGCGGCTGCTCGGGCAGTTCCCCGCACCGCAGCGCTTCCCGCTCAACGCGGTGGAGCTCCCCGCGGGGGTGCACACGCTGGAGCTCGTGAATGGCCCGGCGCAGAAGACGTGGCGGACGCAGGTGCGCGTGGAGCCCCGAAGCACGTCCGAAGTCAACGTGACGTGGTGAGGAGGGCAGCTGCCGTGGGTCGTCGCTCGTGGATGCTCGCCTGGGTGCTCGCCGCCGCGCCGGCCTTCGCCGCGTTGCCGGGACTCGAGGCTTACGAGGGCGGGGACTACGCGCGCGCGGTGCCGCTGCTGCAGCAGTCCGCGGCGGACACGAAGCGCCCCGCGGCCGAGCGCGCGCAGGCGCGGCTCTACCTCGCTGCCTCGCAGCAGATGCTGGGGGACGTCTCCGCGGCGCGCACCCAGTTGGACCTGCTCTTCCGCGAGATGCCGGACCAGGCAGTGGACCCGGCCGCCTTCGTCCCGGAGTTCGTGCAGCTTGCCGAGTCCATGCGGCGCGAGGTGCGCCTGTCCCTCGCAGCGGCGGCCCCTGCGCCCCCGCCCGCAGAGCTCGCCTCCCGCCGGGACACCGACAGCGGGAAGCTCGCGCTGCAGCTCGGGCTCGCCGCGCTCGCGGACGTCGCCGGCGCGCCGGCCTTCACCGGCGTCTTCTCCGTGGGGCTCCAGGCAGGGAGCCTGGACGTGGCCCTCCGAGCGTCCCCGGGGCGTGCCCCGGCCTTCGGGCTGGAGGCGGGCTGGCTCTTCGGCGAAGGCGCGCTGCGGCCCCGCGTGGGCGCGCGCGCCACGCTGTACCCCGGCCTGCCCGGCCTGGAGGGTACGGTGACGGGGGTGGGGCTGGGACCGGTGGCGGGGGCCCGCTGGGCGCTCGCGGGACCGCTCTCGCTGCAGGCGGACGCCTCCGCCGAATACAACGCCCTGCCGGCGCCGTACCGCGCGCTGACGGTGACCGTGTCCGGTGGGCTGCTCGTGCGCTGGTCCCCGTGAAGGTGGCCGCGCGGGAAACTGGGGTGCCTCGGTGCTGAATCGCTTCTCGTCGCTCTTGTGGCTCCTCCCGGCCGTGGCGCTCGCCTCTCCCGAGACGCCGTTCTACCGGCGCGCGGACGGACGGTTCGTCTTCCACGGCCCTTCCCTGGCCGGCGTGACGACGGGGGGCGGGGTGGCGTTCTCCACGCGCGGGGCCACGTTCTCCTGGGAGGTGGACGGCGCCGGGGTGGAGTGGGGTTCGTCCGAAGCGCCGGTGGGGAACGTGGAGGACCACCGCGACGGCCGGGCGGCCTCCTCCCCTGCGTTCCGAACGGTGGTGGGCAACGGGGCCGGCATGCAACTGCAGTTGGACCGCGTGCCGGGCGGGGTGAAGAGCTCCATCCGCTTCGCGACGGCGCGGGGGCTCGCTGCCGCCCGGTTCCGCTGGCAGGGGGCGCAGGCCGCAGAGCTCCTCGAGGGCGGACAGGGGCTCCGCGTGTCCTCCGGGCGCGCCGCCGTGACCGAGCGGGGGCTGCGCTGCTTCCAGGAGCTCTCCGCGGGAGTGGTCGAGGTGCCCTGCCGCTTCGCGGACGTCCGCGTGGATGCGGGCGGCGCGGCCTACCGCGTGGAGGCGCAGGGGGTGGACCCGGATGCGCCGGTGGTGGTGGACCCGGTGGTGACGGATGGCTCGGAGCTCGGCGGCTCGAGGGATGACACGGGGCCCTCCCTCCACCGCTACCAGCAGGGCGGGACGCAGGTGCAGCTGCTCTTCGCGACCACCCTGTCGCCGGCCGGGGACTTCGAACCCTCGTTGAACGGATTTGCAGGGGCGGACCTGCTGCTGGTGTTCCAGCCGGACGGCGGTGCGCCCACGTTCCAGGTGCATGGGACGACGGCGGAGGACCGGGCAGTGAGCGTGGTGGTGCGCGGTACCGAGTGGGTGCTGGTGTCCAGGACGCGGACCTCCACGGCGCCGGTGACGAACTGCCCGTCGCTCGGCCAGCCCGGCACGGATGGAAACTGGGACGGGTGGCTGTTCGCGCCGTTCACCTCCGGTTGCCTCTGGTTCGGCGGACCGGGCGAGGACGTGGTGTCGGACGCCGTCGTGCGTGGGACCGGGTTCTTCGTGTTGGGCCACGCGGCCTCGGACGCGCTCGCGGTGGGTGCGCTGCCGCAGTCGCCCGCGGGCGGTCCGGGCTTCGTCCTGCACTGTCCGGGGAGCGTGGGGCCTTCGTGCGTGCCGGGGCTGTACGCGGGCGCGGGGGCGCCGCAGCCGTGGGCCTTCACGGGGCTCGTCGAGGCAGGGGGGCGGTTGTTCGTCTCGGGCGCCGGCGTGGCCGGGGGCGGCGGGAGGTATGGCCAGGCCGGGGTGCTGGAGCTCGCGGGGGTGCCGGACGGTGGGCGGCTCGAGGCGCGCAGCACGGCGCTGCTCACCGGCAGCTTTCCGCAGGACGTGGCGCTGCGGGTCGTGCCCGGCGGGAGCGGGCTGTACGTGGCCGGGGCTTCGGCTGGAGCAGTGACCGGGGCCGTGCGGACGCTGGGGACGCCGGGCGGCGGCCAGGACGCGCTGCTCGGACGGGTGGAGGTGTCCGCGTCGGGCGTGGCGTTCGACTGGGCATCGCTCGTGGGCGGGGCGGGGGAGGATGGGTTCCGCGGCGCCGTGACGGCGTCCGGCGACGAGCTGCTCGCGCTCGGCGAGACGACCTCCGACGAGGGGACGCTCGGACAGCTGGGCCGGGGCGGTGATGCCGCCGCCGGGCAGGGAGGGCAGGCTCTGCTGGTGCAGGCGGCAGCGGACGGTGGCCTGCGCTACCGCGTGCGGCTGGGCGGTGGCACCGGGGCGCGCCACGACGTGGCCTGGGCGGCCTTGTCGCTGGGAGGTGCGCGTTACCGGGTGGCCGGTGCATGGAGCGGGGAAGCCGGCAGCCGCGCGCAGCCGGACGCCGGCGTGCAGCTGGGCCTCTTCGATTGGAGCGTGGACGAGTCTCCCCCCGCGGTGTCGTTCGACAACGTGGAAGAGGGCAGCAGCTACGACGGGCTGTCCTCGGTGGCGTACTCCGCGAGTGCGGACGCCGGCATCCGCGCGCTGGTGGCCGTCCTCCACCTGGAGGGTGGCTTCACGCAGGTACACACGGACGAGGCGACGTCGAGCGCCTCCATCGACCTGGTCATGCCCGGTACCTACAGGTTGGACGTCACGGCCATCAGCGGGGACGGGTTCGAGTCCACCGGGCGCGTCCGCTTCACGGTCAAGGGCGGAGCGGACGGGGGCGTGGACGGCGGGACCGGGGGCGGGACGGGTGGAGGCACGGGAGGCGGTGCCGGCGGCGGCGCGGGAGGGGGCGGTGGGGGTGGGACAGGGGGTGGCTCGGGAGGCGGCACCGGTGGAGCCGACGGCGGCACCGGCGAGGAAGGGGCGGCGTTGTCCCCGCTCGGGTTTGGCTGCAGCGGTGCGGGCGGACTGCCTCCAGCCGGCGCGTGGGTGCTGATGCTCGGCGCGGCCGCGCGGTGGAGGCGGCGGGCGCGCTGACGCCCGGAGCCGAGGGGAGTCGTCACGGGGAACCTGTGGACCGGGCCTCCGGTGGCGCCATGCCAACCCCTCCTGGGCGCTGAAGCCCGAGAGACGGACGCGGGCACCGCCCAACCGGGACCGGCGCGGTCGTCGCGGCCTCGCGCCGACATCTCCGCGTCATGCGCACGCGGCTTCCGTTGGGACTGCGGCCTCCGCCGCGGGTGAAGCGCGCCGGGGCGCAGGGCGCGGCATCCGCCCACGCTCGCCGCAGCTTCGGCAGGTTCCGAGGAGAGCCAATGCGGACACCGCGGCCCGTCCTGGAGGCTTCGGCGAACTGTGCGGAGGTCAAACCGTCCGCGTGCCGGGATGGTTTTCTGCTTTCCGGACGGGCACCCAGGCACCTGGACGCTCCGGACCGAGCGCGGGGGCCACGGACCGCTGCTTGCAGTTAAGGTCCGCCGCCATGAGCGAGCCCAAAGAGAACCCGGACGACGTCCTCACCAGCCCAGGGCAGGAACTGGGGTTCGATCCCGCGGATCCGCCGGAGTCCCCCGTCACCGCCACCTACACCCTGACGCTGGATCGGCAGTTCGGCACGCTCAAGGTGCGCAAGGTCCGGTTGGTGGTCTCCAACGGCCCGGACGCCGGGCACGAGTTCCTGACGGACCGCGAGCGGATACGGGTGGGCGTGGCGCCCAGCAATGATCTCGTGCTCGCCGAGGACCGCACCGCGAGCCGCCACCACTTCGAGCTCCAGTACACCGAGCGCGGCTACCTGCTCGTGGACCTCAACTCCACCAACGGGACCTGGCTGGACGGCCGCCAGGTGGAGCGGGCCTATCTCCAGCCCGGCTGCCGCATCCAGGCGGGGCAGACCACGCTGCTGTTCTCGCCGCTGGACGAAGAGGTGAAGATCGAGCCGGATGCCGCCGGCCAGCTGGGGCGGATGGTGGGCCAGTCACCGCCGATGCGGCAGGTGTTCGGGCTCATCAAGAAAATTGCCCCCATGGACGTCTCCGTCATCGTCCAGGGCGAGACCGGGACGGGCAAGGAGCTGGTGGCGCGGGCGCTCCATGATCTCTCCCCGCGGCGGGACGGACCGCTCGTGGTCCTTGACTGCGGCGCCATCCCGCCCAACCTCATCGAGAGCGAGCTGTTCGGCCACGAGAAGGGGGCCTTCACCGGCGCCGTCACCGCCCGGCCCGGCGCCTTCGAGCGCGCACACGGCGGCACC
The DNA here is from genome assembly GCA_039800145.1 of Pseudomonadota bacterium. Classification (GTDB taxonomy): domain Bacteria; phylum Myxococcota; class Myxococcia; order Myxococcales; family Myxococcaceae; genus VGRA01. The sequence continues at coordinate 4,988 of JBDLRJ010000156.1, forward strand.
ATCTTCCTGGACGAGCTCGGCGAGCTGCGCCTGGACCTGCAGCCGCGGCTGTTGCGCGTGCTCGAGAGCCGCGAGGTGCGGCGCGTGGGCGGCAACGAGGTGATGGAGGTGGATGTCCGGGTGGTGGCCGCCACGCACCGGGACCTGGTGAAGGAGGTGCAGGCGGGCAACTTCCGGGAGGACCTCTACTTCCGCCTCTCCGTCATCACCGTGCAGCTGCCCGCGTTGCGCGAGCGCCGCGAGGACGTGCCCCTCATCCTGCGCCGTGCGCTGGAGGACCCGGAGCTGGTGGCGCGCGCCGGGAGGAAGCGCTTCACCCCGGCGGCCCTCTCGCGGCTCGTCTCCTACGCCTGGCCGGGCAACGTGCGCGAGCTCATGAACGTGGTCTCCCACGTCATCACCTTCGCGGAAGGAGAGGACATCGACCTCCACCACCTCCCGGAGCGGGTGCAGGGGACGATGAAGGAGTCCCCCGTCCCCTTCAACGAGCACCTCACCTTCAAGGACGCCAAGGAGCAGCTGCTCCACCACTTCGAGCGGGAGTACGTGGGACAGCTGCTCAAGCGCTGCGAGGGGAACCTCTCGCGGGCCGCGCGCGAGAGCGGGCTGCACCGAAAGTCCATCGAGCGGCTGGTGAAGAAGTACCAGCTGGATCCACGCG
>JBDLRJ010000157.1:0-3932 GCA_039800145.1 Pseudomonadota bacterium
CCGTGGAGGTAGAGGTGGAGTGGCCCGGGGGCGCCCGGAGCCGCGCGCAGCTCTCCGTGGACGGGCGGCACGTGCTCGCGCAGCCGTCCGCACCGGTGGGGCTCGTGCAGTGAACGTGGCGGGAGGACTGGAGCAGCCCGCGTCCTGGCTGGCCCGCGCGCTGCTCATGGGGACGGTGCCGGCGTTTGCCGCTTTCGGCGTCTCGTTCTACCGGAAGCAGGCCCGGGGCGACCGCGGCGGCGCCATCTCCAGGCCGAAGGCCTTCTGGCTCTGCTTCGCCGTGTGGTGCTGGTTCGTGGTGTGCCCGGTGGTGGCGTGGGATGCCTCCTGGATGGCGCCACCGCTGCGCTGGGCGCTCGGGGCCTTCGGCGTCTTCATGTGGCTCCGGGGCGCGGTGGAGATGGTGATGCTCTACCGGACGTTCAACTGGCGGCCGCCCTACGGGATCGGGCACGACGTGGCGTGCATCCTGCTGCTGCTCGGCGTCCTCGGCGCGGGCCTGGACACCTTGAGGGGCATGGAGGGCGCCGGCAACGCGTGGGCCCTCGCGCTCTGCGGGCTGGTGCTGGTGTCGCTGGGGGTCGAGATCCACCACGCCTGGAGCTTCTTCCACGCCGTGCAAGGACGTACCACGGGCGAGGATGGCATCTGGTTCGCGGACGAGGAGGCGGAGCACTTCAGGGCCATCAACCGCACCACGCGCGCGTGGAACTGGATCCTCGGACTGGGCGTGGGGGCGTTCGTGGCGCGCTTCGTGACGGCGGGGTGGGCGCCTTGAGCGGCCTGCGACACCGCGTGGCGGACGTGCCGGGGCTCTCGGCCGCGCAGCGCGCGCGGATGCTGGAGCTCATGACGCACTGCTACGACGGCGTGGACCCGGCCCGGTTCGCCTCCGACCTCGCGGGCAAGCACCACGTGCTGCTGCTCGAGGACGGGGGCGGAGGGCTGCAGGGGTTCTCCACGCTGCGCGTGGCGGACGAATCGGTGGACGGGCGGCCGGTGCGCATCCTCTTCTCCGGTGACACGGTCATCCACCCGGACCACTGGGGCAGCAAGGCGCTGCAGGAGGGCTTCGTGGCCTTCGCCATGCAGCAGAAGCTGCGGCGGCCGTTCACGCCGCTGTACTGGCTGCTGCTGTCCAAGGGCTACAAGACGTACCTGCTGCTCACGCACTACTTCCCGCACGGCTTCCCACGCCGGGGCACGGAGCCGCCCTCCTCGCTGCGCGCGCTGCGGGACCGCGTGGCCACGGCCTGGTGGGGCGCGCAGTACGACGCCGCCTCCGAGGTGCTGCGCTTCGCCGAGGCGAGGGACCGCGTGAAGGTGGACGTGGCGACGCTGTCCGGGGACGCGCTGCGGGACCCGGACATCGCCTTCTTCGCGGAGCGGAACCCGGGCTGGGCGGAGGGGGACGAGCTGGTGTGCCTCGCGGAGCTGGACGCGCGGCTTCCCGTGATGCTCGCGTACCGGACGGTGCGGCGGACGCTCGGACTCGGCCGGAGGCGGCGCGGATGAAGCTGCCCGCGGCGGCCCTCACCCTTCCCTTCGCCGCGGCGCTCTGGCCGAGGGCCCAGGCGTTCTCGCGCGCGCTCGAGGATCCCCGCGAGGCCCAGGAGGAGGTCTTCACGCGGCTGCGGCGCGTGCTGCCGGCGCTGTCCGGGTTGCAGCGGATGGAGGAGGTGCGAGCGCTCCCGCTGCACCGCTGGGACGTCCTTGCAGCGGACATGGAGGCGGTGGCCTCGGGGGACCACGGCCGGCTCTCCCGCTCGCCGCTCGTGCGCTTCGAGCGCTCGGGCGGGTCGTCCGGTGCGCAGAAGCTGGTCCCCATGACGCGCGCGTCGCTCCAGGAGATGAACCGCGCGCTGCAGCCGTGGCTGTGGAGCCTCTACACGCAGCGTCCCGGCGTGGCGAACGGGTGTGCCTACTGGTCCATCTCGCCGGTCGCCCAGGGGAAGCAGCGCACGGCCGGGGGCATCCCCGTCGGCGCGGAGGACGACGCGGAGTACTTCCCCGCCGCGCTGCAGCAGCTCATCGGGCGCGTGATGGCCGTGCCGCAGGCGGTGGCCGCGCTCCCGTCGGTGGAGGCCTGCCGCTACGTCACTCTGCTGCACCTGCTGCACCGGGAGGATCTCTCGCTCGTGTCGGTGTGGAGCCCCACGTTCCTCGCGCTCCTGGTGCAGTCGCTGGACGCAAACCTGGAGCGGCTGCTCACGGATCTCGAGCGCGGCACGTGCACGGTGCCCGGGGACACGCAGGTCGCGGGCGACCTCCTCCGGAAGCTGGCCCCGGCGCCGAGTCCCGCGCGGGCTTCGCACCTCCGCCGTGCCGCCGGCTCGGGGCCCCTGCAGGCGCGGGACCTCTGGCCCGGGCTGGCCCTCGTCTCGGTGTGGACGGACGCCGCGGCCGCGACCTTCCTCCCGGAGGCGCTCGCCCGTTTCGGGGGCGTGCCGGTGGAGGGCAAGGGCCTGCTCGCCACGGAGGGGGCCGTCTCGCTGCCGTGGGCGGGCGCGCCCGCGCCGGTGCTCGCCGTGCGCTCGCACCTGCTCGAGTTCCTGGACGAGGCGGAGCGCCCGCACTTCGCGCACGAGCTCGAGGAGGGGCGCACGTACGAGGTGGTGCTGACGACGGGGGCGGGGCTGGTCCGTTACCGGCTCGGGGACCGCGTGCAGGTGGTGGGTCGTCACGAGGCCACGCCGTGCGTGCGCTTCGTGGGGCGCGGGGACCTGGTGAGCGACCTCGTGGGAGAGAAGCTCGCGGCGGCGTTCGTGGGGAACGTGCTCGCAGACGTGCAGGGGCAGGCGCGCTTCGCCATGCTGGCCCCGGTCGTCGGCGGCGGTGGGAGGCGGTACCGGCTGTACGTGGAGAGCGCGCTGGACGACCGGGGGCTGCACGAGGCGGCAGCGGCGGTGGAGCGGCGGCTCGCCGAGGGCCACCCGTACCGGTACGCGCGGCAGCTGGGACAGCTCTCGGCGGTAGACGTGATGCGGGTGAGGGACGGGGCACAGGCCTACGAGCGCGGGTGCATCCGCCGGGGGCAGCGCGCGGGGGACATCAAGCCCACGCCCCTGCACCCGCGGACGGACTGGGACGAGCTGTTCGGGGGCGTGGTACTGCCGCCTCCCGGGGAGGAGCGATGACGCCGGAGCTGGACGTGGAGCGCGAGGCGGACCTGCAGCGGTGCGGTGCGCTCAAGGACTACTGGTACGTGGCGTGCCTCTCCACGGAGCTCGGGAGCGGGCGGCCCCTCGGGCGGACCCTCTTCGGCCTGAAGGTGGCGCTGTACCGCAACGCGGAGGGGCAGGCGGTGGCGGTGAGGGATCGCTGCCTGCACCGCGGGGCGGCGCTGTCCGAGGGCGTGGTGTGGGAAGGGAAGCTGTGCTGCCCGTACCACGGCTGGACGTACGACGACGCGGGCCGGTGCGTGCAGGTGCCCTCTCTCGGGCCGAGGCAGCAGGCGCCGCACGCCTTCGCGGCGGACCCGGCGCAGCCGCCCCTGCACACCACGCCGGCCACGGTGGGCTGCCTGGAGACGTACCCCACGCGCGAGCAGGACGGGCTCGTCTACGTCTTCGTGGGCGGCCAGGGGCGCACCCCGCGCAAGGAGCCCTTCCCCATCCCCTACTGGGGCGCGGAGGGCTGGACCGTCTATTTCATGGTGACGCGGTTCCCCAACGGGGTGACGAACCTCGTGGAGAACTTCATGGACGTGCCGCACACGGTGTGGGTGCACCGCGGCTGGTTCCGGGAGAAGGTGCAGAAGCGGGTACCGGCCACGGTGGAGCGCAAGGACGGCTCGGTCATCGTCACCTACCAGCAGGCGAAGGACGAGCTGACCGGGGCGGGGCGGCTGATGAACCCGTTCGGCGAGGACATGGTCCACACCGACAAGTACTACCTGCCCAACGTCACGCGGGTGGACTACGGCTGGGGCA
>JBDLRJ010000158.1:0-5072 GCA_039800145.1 Pseudomonadota bacterium
CCGTGAGATCACTGCCGGTGGCCCAGCCGGGCGACGCGGCGTTCAACCCGAACATGGCCACGTACACGGTCTTGAACGGCGTTGCGCCGTTGGCCCCCGGCTCCTCGGACTGGAAGGCGGCGATGGCCCGCCCGCTCCCCGGCTCCACGGCCACCTGGGGATGGTCCTGCAGCAGGTTCTGTCCCTGGCTGCCCACCGCCCCGAGCGTCAGCCGCTGGCGCGTGGAGAAGGTACCGCCCGTCTTCGCGGGGTCCCGGTACACGCCGTACACGTCCTTGTCCGTGCCGCCCGCGATGAGGTTCCGCGTGCCGGTGAAGACCACGTGGACGATCGACTTCGACGGATCGGTGGCGATGGACGGCTGCTCCGCGGCGAACACCGTGGAGACCCCGCCCGTGGAGGACTCGTTGGGGAACGCGGGCAGCCGCTCGCCGAGGTTCAGCTGGGCATCCACGGTCCGGACGAACAGCCCCTCCGGCTCGGTGGTGACGAGCAGGGCCCGCCCCTCGCTCCACGGCGCGATGTCGCAGTCGCGCACCATCCCCGGCGTGCCTCCACCTGCAGAGTCTGCGGTGACCTCGGCAGCGCCCCGGTCCCAGGTGAGGCCCCCGTTGCTGCTGGTGCGCACGCGCACGCCCGTGCCCACCTGGTAGCAGGCGTAGAGCTGGCCCGTGTCCTGCGCCCAAGCGAGGTGCGCCCGCTGGCCGATGGCGTCCAACGTCGTGACGCTCCAGCTGGCGCCCCGGTCCTTCGTGGCGTGGGAGAAGAGCTGGCCTGCCTGCTGGACGAGCATCACCTGGCGGGCCGAGTCCAGCGCGGCGATCTCCGGGTCCTGGTCCGCCGGGAAGTCGCTCGCCGTGCGCGGCTCGCCGAATCCACCGGCCCCCGTGCGCGCCGTGCGGCGCTCGCTCACGAAGGGACGCGCCTGCTCACCCTGCGGCGCGGGCGTGCCGGCATCCGCGGCCGTCGGGACACCGCCGTCCGTGTCCAGCACCCGGACGCACACCCTCGCGTTGGGATCACACGCGTACCCGGACGGGCAGCTGCCCTGCCCCCCGCCCTGGCACGCGAGCGTGCGACAGGTCCCGAGATCACAGACCTGGGCGTAGGTGCAGTCCATGGCGCCCGCGCACCCGGTCCCGGCGTCCGCCGTCCCGCCGGACTGCGCCGGCACGCCCACGGCCACGTTGCCGAGCGTGTCCACGCCCACCACCCACACGCTGCGCTCGACGTCCGCGCCCAGGCCCGAGAGGAGGAACGTCCGGGACTCGCCGTCGGAGAGCTCCTGCATCGGGACGGACGCCCCTGCGCCATCCACCGAGTGGATCTCCCACCCGGCCACGCTGCCGGGCTGGCGCGTGCTCCACGCGAGCGCGATCCCGTCGGCGTCCCCCACCGCGACCAGGTCCACGTTCCCCGAGCCATCCGTGTCCGGCGAGCGCGGGACGTAGGCAGGGCCCCCGTCCGGGACGCCCGGCAGCGCGCTGCCGAACAGCGTGTCGCGGCAGGTGGCGCCCAGCGACTGGGCCTTCGCGTAGCAGGCGTCCCGCGCGGCGATCCACGCAGACTCGCCCACCGGGCTGCACACCGGGAGCGCGTCCAGGCAGGACACCAGCGCCTCGAGCGTCTTCTTCTCCGCGTCCGAGCAGGACGAGATCCCCTCGCTGCAGCTGTTGCCGAGCCCCGCGAGGGCGGCGTTGCAGCTCCCGGACTTGCCCGCGGTGGCGGCAGACGACTTCTCGCAGAGGTTGGGACCGCACCCGGTGAGGGCGGCGAGGCACAGCGCGGGGACGAGGGCGTGGAGTCGGTTCACGGACCGCGGCTTACAGCGCGCGCGAGCGGCCATGCAAGGCGGGGGCAGCCGCGCTAGGGTGCGCGCCGTGACTTCTCTCACCCCACCGTTCCAGTCCGTGGAGGACGCCCGCGCGCGGCTCCAGTCCACCGGGTACCTCGCCTCCCCGGAGATCGCCACCAGCGCCTTCCTGATGGACCGGCTCGACAAGCCCGTGCTCGTGGAGGGCCCCGCCGGCGTGGGGAAGACGGAGCTCGCCCGCGCGCTCGCGGAGGCCCTGGGGCGCAAGCTCGTCCGGCTGCAGTGCTACGAGGGACTGGACGAGTCCCGCGCGCTCTACGAGTGGGAGTACGCCAAGCAGCTGCTCTACACCCAGCTGCTCAAGGACAAGATCGGCGAGGCGCTCGCCGGTGCGAAGACGCTGTCGGACGCAGCGGCCCGGCTCGGCGCCGAGGACGCCGTCTTCTTCAGCGAGCGCTTCCTGCTCCCGCGGCCCGTGCTCCAGGCGCTGCTCAGCGACACGCCGGCGCTGCTGCTCGTGGACGAGGTGGACAAGGCGGACCCTGAGTTCGAGGCCTTCCTGCTCGAGGTGCTCGCGGAGAACGCGGTCACCATCCCGGAGCTCGGCACGCTGCGCGCCCGCCACGTGCCGCGCGTGGTGCTGACGTCCAACGCTGCGCGGGAGCTCTCGGACGCGCTGAAGCGCCGGTGCCTGCACCTGCACATCGACTTCCCCGGGCGCGAGCGCGAGCTGAAGATCGTCCGCGCGCGCCTGCCGGAGATCCCCGCGCGCCTGGCAGACAGCGTCACGCGCGCCGTGGAGAAGCTGCGGACGCTCGAGCTCAAGAAGGCCCCGAGCATCACCGAGACCCTGGACTGGGCGCGGGCGCTCGCGCTGCTCAACGCCGAGACGCTCTCGCCCGACCTGCTCGCGGCCACGTTCAACGTCGTGCTGAAGCACGAGTCGGACGTGGAGAAGGGCCGCGCGGCGCTGCCGGCCATCGCGGCCGCCGCGGAGCCGGATTGACGGCGGCTCAGGGGGTCTCGGCGGCCGGGCCGGGCTCGGCCGCTTCCGGCGCCTTCTCCACCTTGTCGAAGAAGCCCTTGTAGCCGTACTTGATCGAGTCCTTCGTGAAGGACTCGTTGCGCTTCTTGTCCACGACGTGCCACTTCCCGTCCAGCTTCCCGACCAGGTACGTGGCCGCGTCCCCGTAGCTGTCGCCCTTCTCCTGGACCTGGAAGTTGTCCTCGGACACCTCCACCACGAACGTGCCGGAGGCGGACGGCTTCACGTCACCGAGCTTGAACGCCTTCAGGTAGAACTCGGTCTTCTCGAACGTCTTCGGCGCCATGGGGTGGTCTTCCCGGCCAAGGCGCTTCTTGCGCTCCGCGATCGCCTTCAGCGTGCCGGGGTGCACGAGCTTGAGCGCGTCCGCCCACTTCTTCTCCTGCACCTTCTTCAGGTAGCGGCCGACGAGCTCGGAGGCCGCGGCGGTCTCGGGGGACTCCTCCGCGGAGGCGGGCAGGGCGACGCAGAAGGCGGCGAGGACGGCGAGGGACAGGCGGCGGGCAAGCACGGGATACCTCCGGGGAAGCGCACACGGCGCGCGGCAGAGACGCTACACCGGCCGCGTCCGCACCTGTATGCTCCCCCGCCTTTCCTTCCGCAAGCAGGGGCCCGCAGGTGAAGACGGAACCGGTCAACGCGCTGATCATCGAGGACGACCGCGCCATCCAGCGGCTGCTGGCGGACGTGCTCAACAAGATGGGCTTCACCGTCACCGTGGAGCGGGACGGCCAGTGGGCCATCAAGACGTTCGAGAAGAAGCCGTTCGACGTGGTGCTGCTCGACCTGGTGCTGCCCTCCCTGGACGGCTACGAGGTGGCGCGCAAGATGCGCAGCCTCCCCAAGGGCAAGCGCACGCCGATCATCATGGTCTCCGGCATCTACACCTCGCAGCTGCACAAGGAGGACGCGGTCCACAAGCACGGGGCCTTCGCGCTGCTGGAGAAGCCTTTCAACCTCGCGGCCCTGCGCTCCACGCTGCACGCGGCGCTGGGGCCCCGTTTCCCCGGGGGCGTGGAGCAGGAGGAGGAGCCGCCGCCGGAGCAGGACGCGCGCGGGGCCCACGCGGAGGGTGACGCGGACGATCCCCACACCCGCGAGGAGATCGTCGCGGTGGAGACGCTGGCCCGCGTGCCCGCCGTCGCCACGCAGCTGGTAGCGGGGACGTTCGAGAACCGCACCTTCCCGGAGCTGCTCGCCGAGCTCTACCGCTGGCGCGCCACCGGGGCGCTGCTGCTGCGCCGGGACAAGGTCAAGAAGGTCGTCTCCTTCCGGGACGGCTTCGTGCAGGCCGTGAAGAGCAACCTGCTCCCCGAGGTGCTCGGGCGCGTGATGCTGCGCGAGAAGATGATCACCGAGGCCGAGTACCTCGAGTCGCTCGAGCAGATGAAGGCCACGGGCCGCCAGCAGGGCACGCTGCTCGTGGAGATGGGGTGCATCAGCCCGCACAACCTGGGCTACGCGCTTCGCCTGCAGCTGCAGCGGAAGCTGTTCGAGATCTTCGCGTGGCGCGAGGGCGACTACCGGTTCAACCCCAAGGCCACCCTGCCGCCCGAGCCCGTGGGGCTGGAGATGGGCACGGCGCAGGCCATCCTCGAGGGCGTGAAGTACGCCTACGGGGAGAAGCAACTGGAGCGGGTGCTGGGTGGGCTCCGGGATCTCTACGTCCACCCCAACGAGGACCCGCTCTTCGGCCTGCAGGATCTGTCGCTCACGGCGGAGGAGCGCTCCCTGCTGGACGCGGCGGACGGCACCCGCACGGTGAACGAGCTGCGGGGGCTGGGGCTCGTCAGCGCGGTGCAGGCGGACCGGCTGCTGTACGCGCTGCGCTGCGCGCAGGTGCTGCACTTCAAGCAGGACCGCGCGGCCACGCACACCCCGAGCACGTCGCGGCTCGCGCAGGAGGCCGCGGCGAAGCTCCCCCCGCCGCTGCCCGCGCGCGGCGCCCAGTCGGTTCCTGCCGCGGCGGAGCCCCAGCCGGATCTCTCGCTGGGCTGGGACGCGCCGCCGGGCGTGATGGACACGCTCCCCAAGGAGAGCCGCCGCCGGATGCCGCGCAACGTCCCCGAGTATGCGCTCGGCGAGGAGCCGTCCGGGCCCCCCATCCGCCGGGCGCCAAAGTCGCTGCTGCCGGATCTCCCCGGACCGGAGCCGGTGGCCGTCCCGGACACCGTGGCCATGCAACTGCCGGACGACGTGGCCATGCGCGAGCAG
>JBDLRJ010000159.1:0-17521 GCA_039800145.1 Pseudomonadota bacterium
AGGCCTTCACCACGCGCGTGAAGACGCTCGAGGAGCAGATTGGAGACCTGAAGGAGAAAATCCTCCTCAGCAAGACCCGCCTCCAGACGCTGCAGGAGAAGGTGCTCGGCGGCGACATCTCCTCGGGGGCGCGCGTGGTGCTGCTGCACCACAAGGAGCTCTCCAGCGCCTTCGTCATGCAGTCCATCTCGTACGCGCTGGACGGGGCCCCGGTGAAGAGCCGCGTCAACAAGGACGGGGAGCTCGACAAGGCGGCCGAGTTCGAGGTCTTCAACGGCCCCATCATTCCCGGCAACCACCAGGTCACCGTGCAGATGGTGCTGACGGCCGGCACGCGCGGCGTGTTCGACTACGCCAAGGACTACCAGTTCACCACGCTGGCCAGCTTCACGTTCAACGCGGAGGCCGGCAAGCAGACCGCGGTCACCATCACGGCGTTCGAGAAGGGGGGCTTCACCGCCCACCTGCAGGACCGCCCCGCGTTCCGCTTCGAGACGCAGGTGACCAAGGACAACACCCGCAAGGCAGAGCGCGCCGGCGCCCTCCCCGGCGAGCCCACCTCTTCGACCGAGCCCTCCAGGCCCTGACGCTTGAACGCGCCCCTCACAGCGCTTCTCTGCGCGTGGACCGCGGCCGCTCCCGCCGACACGCAGCAGGTGCGGACGGTGAAGCCGTCCAGCATCGAGTTGCAGGTGCAGGTGGAGCAGGCCGCCGCGCGCGTGGAGCTGGCCCACGACAACCTCCTGGTCGTGGAGAAGCAGTACACGCAGCGCCGTGACAAGGGCACCGCGGACGTCCTCAAGGCGCGCTTCTCGGACGGCGAGCTGCGCTACCTGCTCGGGGACTACCGCACCGCCGCCGTCATCCTGGACGACCTGCTCCGCGAGTCCGCCTTCAACAACCACCCGTCCCGCGAGGACGCGCTCTTCTACCTCGCGGACTCGCTGCTGCAGAGCGACAACCTCGCCGGCAGCAAGGTCTACTTCCGCCAGGTGCTCGCGCTGAAGGGCCGGCGCTACCGCGAGGCGCTGCTGCGCTACGTGGACGCCGCCGGGCGCACCAACGACTTCACGGGGATCGACGACTTCGTGACCGCGGCCCGCACGGACAAGGGAGAGCTCTCCCCGGAGCTCGCCTACACGTACGGCAAGTGGAGCTTCCGCCGGAAGGATCTCTCCGTCGCCGAGCGGCTCGGGCGCGTCCGCGCCGCCTTCGGGCCGCTCGCGGACGACGAGAAGGGCTACTACCGGCTCCAGGCCACCTACTACCTCGGCGTCGCGCAGGTGCAGGAGGGGCGCTTCGAGGACGCGGTGGCCACCTTCCGGCGCATCACGCTGTCCGAGGCCTCCTCCGCGCGGGATCTCCGCACCCGCGAGCTCGCGTGGCTCTCGCTCGGCCGCGTCTATTACGAGATGGGCAGGTTCAGCGAGGCGCTGGACGCGTACCAGGAGATCCCGCGCGACAGCGAGTCGTTCGTCGACTCCCTCTTCGAGACCGCGTGGACGCGCGTGAAGAAGGAAGAGTTCCAGAAGGCGCGGGACGCGACCGAGCTCATCGCGCTCGTGGCCCCGGAGTCCCCGGTGGTCCCCGAGGCGCAGATCCTCCAGGGAAACCTCAGCGCGCGGATGAAGCAGTACCAGGCCGCCACCGACACGTACGACCTGGTCATCAACCAGTACGCGCCGGTCCGCGACGAGCTGGACGCGCTGCTCTCGGTGAACAAGGACCCGGTCGCCTACTTCGACCGGCTGCTCGCCAACAACGAGCGCGGCCTCAGCGTGGGGGATCTCCTCCCGCCGGTGGCCCGCAAGTGGGCCACGGCCCAGCAGGAGGTGGCCCGCGCGGTCACCATGGTAAACGACCTGGAGGCGGGACGCCGCAACGTGGGCGAGGCCAACGAGATCGCCGAGCGCATCCTCCGCACGCTGGACGAGCGCGGGCTCGAGACCTTCCCGGAGCTGCAGGAGGGCTACAAGCGCGCGGACGCCGTCGCCTCGGCGCTCACGGACGCGGAGGAGTCGCTCACGAAGCTGGAGATCTTCGTGCTCGAGGAGGTGCTCACGCCCGAGCAGCTGGGGGCGCTCGAGCGGCTCCGCGCGGAGCAGGACGCACTTCAGCCCAGGTTCGCCTCGCTGCCCACCACCGAGGCAGAACTGGCCGAGCGCACGCGCCGCATCCAGGGGCGCGCGGACGAGGCGGACCGCGTGGCCTTCCGCGTGAGCACGGAGATCCAGTCCTGCGTGGCGCAGATTGCCGCCATCCAGCGCTACGCGCAGGAGATCCGCTCCAAGCAGGCCACCACGCCGGAGCAGGAGAAGGAGTTCGAGCTCGCCCTGCGCGCGGAGCGCAACACGCTCGAGGGCCTGCAGCGGCTGCTGGACGAGGTGCGCCAGAAGATCGCCACCGAGCGCAGCATGGCCTCCGGCTCGGTCTCCGGTGACGAGGAGATCCGCCGGAGGTACGCGAAGAACCTCGCGGACCAGCAGGCGTTGCTCGCCCGCGCCGCCTTCCGTGCCCCGCCGGAGATGCGGCCGCTGCTCTCGCGCGTGGCCCAGGTGCGGTCTCGCGGTGCGGAGGTGAAGCGGCGGACGGACGAGGCCAAGCGCGCGCTGCGCGCCCAGGTCCAGTCGCGCGGCGCGGAGATCCGCGCGCGGGTGCAGGCCGAGCAGCAGCTCCTCTCCGGCTACGGCGGAGACGTGACGGTGGTGGGGGCGGACGCCCGGCAACTGGTGGGCCGCATTGCCTTCGACAGCTTCCGCCGCGTGCGCCAGCAGTTCTACGACCTGGTGCTCAAGGCGGACGTGGGCATCGTGGACGTGGCGTTCTCCCGCAAGCAGGACAACACCCAGTCCATCCAGAAGCTCTCCACGCAGAAGGACCGCGAGCTCCGGCAGCTGGAAGAAGAGTTCCGCGAAGTGCTCCGGGAGGTGGAGTGATGTCCCGCGTGCTCCCGCTCCTCGCCGCGCTGCTGGTTGCGCAGGCCGCCGCCGCGCAGTCCCCGGAAGCCCCGGACGGCGGGGCCCCGGGGCAGGTCCCCGCGGAGGCCGCCGCGCAGGGCGTGCCGGACGGCGGCACCGCGGCCGCCCCGAGGCCCCCTGCCCGGCTCTTCGAGGGCATGGGGCGCACGGACGAGGAGAACCGGCTGCTCGAGGAACTCTCCCGCGCCATCGACGCGTACGAGGCGGAGAGCCGCGACTTCCGGATCGAGGTCCAGCAGCTGGTGGAGCGTAAGTACGAGGAGAAGCGCAAGACGCTCGCCTCGTCCTACGAGCGGGTGCTCGGGGACCTCGAGATCAAGGAGCGCAAGGCGCGCCTGGACGCCATTGCCCAGTTCGAGGAGTTCCTCGAGCGGTACCCGGACGACGCGCGCTACACGCCCGACGTGATGTTCCGCCTGGCGGAGCTCTACTTCGAGCGCTCGAGCGACGACCACCAGCTCGCGGTGAAGGACTACGAGAAGAAGCTGGAGGCCATGCAGCAGGCCAACGAGGACACGGCCGGGATGCAGGAGCCCCAGCTCAACTTCGCGCCGTCCATCGCCCTGTACCAGGACCTCGTCACGCGCTTCCCCCACTACCGCTTCGACGACGCGGTCAGCTACCTGCTCGGGTACTGCCTGGAGAAACAGAACGAGATGGAGAAGGCGCTGGCCGCGTACCAGCACCTGATCGAGGCCCACCCGAAGAGCCGCTTCGTCACCGAGGCGTGGATCCGGGTGGGCGAGCACTACTTCGACCTCCCCGGAGACGAGAACCTCCAGAAGGCCGCGGACGCCTACGAGCGCGCGGTGGCGGACCGAGCCCACGCCAAGTACGACGCGGCGCTCTACAAGCTGGGGTGGACCTACTACAAGATGGACCGCTTCGAGGACGCGGTGGCCCGCTTCCTCAACCTGCTGGATCACTACGAGTCCAAGCGCAAGGGGGACGAGGTGGTGGGCGGGGATCTCCGCGAGGAGGCGCTGCAGTACATCGCCATCAGCTTCGCGGACGAGAACTGGGGCAGCCTCCAGAAGGCGCGGGACACCTTCGCGCGGATCGGCGGCCGGCCGTACGAGGCGGAGATCTACCGCAGGCTCGGCGGCGTCTTCTTCGACCAGACGAAGCACGCGGACGCCATCACGGCCTACCGGTGGTACCTGGACCTCCAGCCGCTCGCGAAGGACGCACCGCAGATCCGCCAGAAGATCGTCCAGGCGTACGAGCGCGAGCGCCAGCTGGAGGAGGCGTTCGCCGAGGCGCAGGAGCTGGGGGCGCGCTACGGCGAGGGCACCGCGTGGGCGGAGAAGTGGAAGGACGAGCCCGAGGTGCTCAACTCCGCCGCGGCACTCGCGGAGAAGAGCCTGTACTCCGCCGCGCTGTACCACCACCAGCAGGCGCAGCAGTACCGCCAGGACGGCAAGTTCGACCAGGCGCGCACCGGCTACGCCACGGCCGCGAAGGCCTACGCCACGTACCTCGAGCGCTTCCCGCGCAGCAAGAACGCCTACGAGATGCAGTACTACCTGGCGGAGTGCCTCTACAACTCGCTCCAGTACGAGGCCTCGGCGGACAACTACGAGGCCGTCCGGGACAGCACCGCCGACACGAAGTACCGCGCCGACGCCGCGTTCTCGGCCGTGCTCGCCCGCCAGCGCGCGCTGGACGAGGCCACCCGCCAGGGCGCACACCCCTCGTACAAGCCGCTCAAGAGCAGCGAGCGCCCCGAGGGCACGGTCCCCACGCCGGTGCCGCTGTCCCCGCTCGAGCAGAAGCTCGTGGCCTCGTCCGACGCCTTCCTCGCCTCGCAGCCCCGCCACGAGCGCGCGGCGCCCATCGCCTACAAGGCGGCGGAGATCTACTACACGCACGACGATTTCCCCGAGGCGCGCCGGCGCTTCGAGGAGATCATCAAGAACTATCCCCGCGCGGAGGTGGCCAGCTTCGCCGCCAACCTCTCGGTGGAGACGTTCCTCGTGGCCCGCGACTGGCGCGGCGTGGAAGAGACGGCCGCGCGCCTGTCCGCCAACCGCGAGGTGATCGATCCCGCTTCGGATCTCTTCAAGGATCTCACCACCTTCAAGCTCGCGGGGCGCTTCAAGCTCGCCGAGGAACTCCGGGAGAAGGGCGAGTACGAGCCGGCGGCCCGGAAGTACCTGGAACTCGTGGACGAGGAGCCGCGCCACGAGTTCGCGGACAAGGCGCTGAACAACGCCGCCATCTGCTACGAGAAGACACAGCGGTTCGACTCCGCGCTCAAGCTCTACGAGCGCATCTTCCGCGAGTACCCGCAGAGCCCGCTCGCCCCCGTCTCCATCTTCCGCGTCGCCGTCAACGCCGAGAAGAGCTACGACTTCGAGAAGGCCATCCTCAACTACCAGAAGCTGGTGAAGGACTACCCCGCGTCGAAGGACCGCGAGACGGCCATCTTCAACACGGCCCGGCTGCTCGAGTCCCTGCAGCGCTACTCGGAGTCCGCAGCCGCCTTCCTGAAGTTCGTGGAGCTCTTCCCCAGCTCGGAGGAGGCCCCCGCCAACCAGTTCCGCGCCGCCCTCATCTACGAGAAGCAGGGGGACTGGAAGGGCTACATCCGCGCGCTGCAGGAGTTCGTGAAGAAGTTCTCCGGCAACTCCAAGCAGGTGCAGTTCGTGGTGGACGCGTGGAAGCGCCAGGGCGAGGCCTGGCAGAAGCTGAACAACGACAAGGAGGCGAAGGCGGCATTCACCGCCTCTGCCGGCGAGTACGACAAGCGCGGCCTCCGCCAGGACACCCACCCGGTGGCAGCCAACAGCGCGGCCCAGTCCCGCTTCCTGCTCGCCGAGTACGAGTTCCGCGAGTTCGACAAGCTGAAGATCGGTGGCCGCGGCAAGGCACTCGAGGCCACCTTCGCCCTCAAGAAGAAGGCCCTCGTCAAGGTCAACACCGCCTACGACGACGTCATCAAGTACAAGTCCTTCGAGTGGTCTCTCGCCGCGTTCTACCGCAAGGGCTTCGCGCTCGAGCGCTTCGCCGCCACCCTCATCGAAACGCCGGTGCCGCCGGACGTGAAGCGGCTCGGGGACGAGGCGGTGGCCGCCTACCAGGACCTGCTCGGCCAGCAGACCGCGCAGCTGGAGGACAGCGCCGTGCAGAGCTACACCGCCACGCTGGCTCAGGCCCGCAACATGCGCATCAACAACGAGTGGACGCGCAAGACGCTCGAGTCCCTCAACCGCTTCCGGCCCGCCGAGTACCCGGTGCTCAAGGAGTCCAAGGGCATGATGTCCGCCGAGGCCCCCTTCCCGCTCGGGCTCGTGGGCACCGCGGACGGCGTGGCGCCGCCCCCCGAGAACGTCCAGAAACTCGGAGAGGAGGAACCGTGACGCGCACCGTCCTCCTACGCGGGCTGCTGCTGGGCGCGCTCGCCCTGCTTCCCGCGTGCGCCACCACGGACGAGAAGAAGGCAGACGGCCAGCCGGACCTGTCCGCCCCCGACGGCGGGAGCGTGCCGCAGGACGGCGCTCCCGAGGCCCCCGCGGCCCTGCCCCCGGACGGCGGAACGGAGCCCCCCTCTCAGGCTGTGCCGGCAGCTCCCGGCGAGTCGGACGCGGGCGTCGCCGCTGCACCGGAGCCCCCCGAGCCGGAGCCGGTCCGGAGCTATGATCCCGCGGTGCAGGAGGCGTTCGGGCGCGCGGCCCGCGCCGCAGACCAAGGGGACGCCGCCACGGCGGAGCGCGAACTGCGCGAGGCGCTGTCGCGGGAGCCCAGGGCGGACTTCGCCTGGACCAACCTCGGCATCCTGCAGGAGCGCACCAGCGTGAAGGAGGCGGAGGCCTCCTACCGCAAGGCCCTCTCGTTCTCGCCGGACCAGGACCGGGCCTGGGACGCGCTCGGCCGGCTGATGTGCCGCACGGGCCGCTGTGACGCCTTCATCCAGGAGGCGCGCGCCCGCACGCAGAAGCGCCCCGCAGCCCGCGGTCCCCGCAACGCCCTGGCCTTTGCGCTGGTGCAGACCGGCAGCCTGGAGGAGGCCGCCGCCGAGGCCAAGCGCGTGCTCAAGGACGACGAGCGCAACGTCCGGGCCATGCAGGTGCTCGCCCAGGTCTTCGCGCGGCAGAAGAAGTGGGAACTCGCGCGCACGGTGCTCGAGAACGCGCGGCTCATCGACCCGAGGGATGCCGCCACCCACAACGCGCTCGGGCTGGTGCAGCTGCAGCTCAAGACGACCACGCTGCGCGCCCAGGCCATGGAGAGCTTTGCCACGGCGGCGCGGCTCAAGCCGGACTTCGCCGAGGCGCTGTCCAACCACGGCGCCATCCTCAACGAGGCGCAGGACTTCGAGTCCGCCGTCCCGCTGCTCGAGCGCGCCGTCGCAGCGGCCCCGGACTACGCCCCGGCGCACATGAACCTGGGCAACGCCTACCGCGGCACGGGCAAGCTGGAGCAGGCCCGCGCCGCGTACGAGCGCGTGCTCGCGCTGCAGCCGAAGGACGTGGACCCCTGGTTCAACCTGGCCATCCTGTACCTGGACTCGGAGGTCCCCAACGTGGACACCATCGTCCGCTACGAGACGGCCATGCAGCACTTCGAGACCTTCACGAAGTCCGGCGGCAAGGACGAGCGCGTGGAGCAGTACGTGAAGGACGCGAAGAAGGCGATCGAGAAGGAAAAGCGCCGCCGCGAGCGCGCCGAGAAGGACAAGCTGCGCAAGGCCGAGAAGGACGCCCGGGAGGCGGAGAAGCGCGCCGCCGAGGAGGCCGCGGCGAAGAAGGCGGCGGAGGAGGCGGAGAAGAAGGCCGCCGAAGAGGCCGCGAAGAAGGCCGCGGATGAGGCTGCCAGGGCCCCTGCCGAGCCAGTCCCTGCCGAACCGGCCCCTGCCGCAGCCCCGCCTTCCCCTTCCCCCGCGGGAGGAGCGAAGCTGGAGGAGCCCGAGGAGGGGCTCAAGTGATGCGCTGGATTCTTCCCCTGCTGCTGCTCGCCCCCGCCGTCCACGCCCAGGAGGCGAAGAAGAAGAAGATGGTGATCCGCCTCGACGCGATCACCGTGGAGGGAAAGATCCAGAAGCCCCAGGCCTTCCTGGTCTTCCCCCGCGACAACCTGAACAAGGAGCTGGAGACCATGGGGCAGTCGGAGAGTTTCCTGCCGAAGGTCGTCCAGAGCGTGGAAAAGCCCCCGTTTTGAGGTAAGCAGGGCCCCCCGCGGAACCAACGGGGTCCCCCCGCGCGTCTAGAACCCAGCCATGGCCACGTCCCTTCCCAACAAGGTCCTCCGAGTGGGCTTCATCCACGGCGGGCGGATCATCGACGAGCGGCTGTTCCGCAAGCCCCAGTCCATCACCGTGGGACAGGGCGAGAAGAACACCTTCTACCTCCCGGACCCCTCGCTGCCGAAGAGCTTCACCGTGCTGGAGCTCACGCGCACGGGCTACGCGCTGGTCTTCTCGGAGGACATGCAGGGCCGGGTGCGGCTCGGCAGCGGCGCGGACGTGGACTTCGCCTCGCTGCGCGCGCAGGGCACCGCCACGCAGCGCGGGGACAACTGGGTGCTCGGGCTGTCGGACCAGGACCGCGGCAAGTTGACGCTCGGGGACATGACGCTGCTGTTCCAGTTCGTGGTGCCGCCCCCGGAGGCCACCGCCACGAAGCTCCCGGACAGCGTCCGCGGCTCTTTCTGGCAGGGCGTGGACCAGGTCTTCGCCGGCATCATGAGCGCGTCGCTGCTCTTCTTCCTGACGCTCGCCACCGTGCTGTCGCTCTCCCCGCTCCCGGAGGAGCCGGAGCTCAGCCTCGAGGAGCTCCCGGACCGGTACGCGCGGGTCATCATCCCCACCAAGCCCCCGGAGCCGGAGAAGCCGGCGGACAAGGGCCCCTCGGACGACGGGCCGAAGACGGAGACCAAGAAGCCCGAGAAGAAGCCCGAGCAGGCGGCCCCCGCGGACTCCAAGCCGGCGGGCACGCCGGCCGAGGCCGCTGCGCGCACCGCCGCCATCCAGCAGCGCGTGGCCCAGTCGGGCCTGCTCAAGATCCTCGGCACCACCGGTGGCAGCGGCGGCGGGGCGCTGGCGGACGTGCTCGGCAGCGCAGGAACGTCCAACGACATCGCCGCGGCGCTGGCCGGCGCGGGCGGCGTGGGCGTGGCAACGTCTGACGCGCTGCTCGGCGGGGCCGGGGCCGGCACCGGTCCGCGCGGGGCAGCCACGGGCGAGGCGGTGGGCATCGGCACCATTGCCACCAAGGGGGCCGGCACCGTCACGCAGGGCGAGAAGAAGGAAGTGGAGATCCAGGCGAAGACCACGCTGGAGACCGCCGAGGTGGAGAGCACCACGGTGGACCGCGAGGGGCTCGCCCGGTACGTGAAGTCGCGCCTGCGCGCCATCACCTCCTGCTACGAGAAGGAGCTGAAGCGGAACCCGTCCCTGAAGGGCCGCGTGGTGGTCCGCTTCACCATCAAGCCGGACGGGCGCACGACCGACGTGCAGGTGGACGAGAACACCGTCGGCAGCGACGCGGTGGCCCAGTGCATCCGCACCCTCATCCGCGCGTGGACCTTCCCGTTCAAGCCGGAAGAGGAGGCCACGGTCTCCTACCCGTTCGTCTTCGCCCCCGCCAACTGAGCGGGCCCGCCGTTGTGCCGCCGAGGCCGGAGAGCGCCGTGAAGCCACGTCAACTCGAAGAGCTGCGAACGCTGGTCCACTCCCCGGAGTTCCAGGCCTGGTGGCAGGAGCTGCAGCGCACCCGCGCCGAGGCGGACGCGGCCGAGGAGCGGCTGGACGAGCTCCGGGGGCAGCTGGCGCTGGTGGACTTCCGCGCGGAGCACACGCAGCGAGAGGCGATCGAGGCGCTCTCTCGAGCCGGCACCGCGGACGACGACGCCGCGCGCACCGCCTCCGAGTCCTCGTCGCTGGAGAACCAGGCCTACGTGGCGGTGGGAGACTACGAGGAGCAGCGCTACCGCGCCTCGGACTCCTGGTACCACCAGGGGGCCATGGAGCGGCTGGTGGACGAGCGGCTGGAGGCGGTTCGGAAGGCCCCGTCGGACCAGCGGGCGGCGGGCGCGCTCGCCGAGGCGCAGGGGAAGCTCGCGGCCGCCACCGAGAAGCACCGCGAGGAGGAGCGCCTCAAGGCCGAGGCCTGGGCGCGCGTGGAGGGGCTGTGGGAGCGCTCGTCCGCCGCGGGCCTGCTGGTGGCCGAGCAGAAGGTCCGCGCGGGGCGGATCCGCAAGCGGGCGGAGCGGCTGTTCGCGGAGGCGGAGGAGCGGAAGCGGCGCGCGGCGGAGCTGCGCCACCAGGTGGCCGTCGCCAGCTCCGCGCTGGGCAACGCGGAATCCCGGCTGCACTCGTTGATCGACCAGGCGCGCGTCCGGTTCGACTGCGCAGCAGGTTCCGACTTCCTCTATTTCCCCCAGAAAGACCGGCCCCGACACGCGTTCTGCGTGCCGCTCGTGGAGGACCGGGAGAGCTACAACATCGAGGTGGTGGCTCTCGCGCTGTACACGGTGGACCACCAGCGCGGCATCACCTTCCTCGAGCCCGCGGGGGCGGAGAGCCCCCCCTCGGACGCCGAGGGGGACCGCCGTTTCGAGGACTTCCTGCTGAAGGACCGGGGCGCCCGCGCGCCCCGCCCCAGCTGACCGTCGAGGACGCACACCCGTGGACAAGGTCGACCTGCTGGCCCAGAGCCCCCTCTTCGAGCGCATGAGCACCGAGGAGCTCAACTACCTCTGCTCGCTGTGCAAGCCCGTGCAGCTGAGGGCCGGGGAGACCGTCTTCGAGGAGGGCTCGCTCGGAGACACCCTGTTCGTCATCTCCCGCGGCCACCTGGAGGTGGTGCGCAGGGATCTCACCGGAGAGGAGAAGGTGCTGACCACGCTCTCGGCGCCGCAGTTTTTCGGCGAGATGAGCCTCGTCGAGAAGGAGTTCCGCTCGGCCACCGTGCGCGCCGTGAGCGACACGGAGCTGCTCCAGCTCTCCGCGGAGAACCTCAACGCCTTCCGGCGCCGGTACCGGGACGGCTTCACCTTCCTCGTCGTCAACATTGCCCGCGTGCTCTCCTCTCGGCTGCGCGAGTCCAGCGCGCGGCTGGCCGCCCGCCTGTAGCAGCCGGGCCCCCGGACCCGTGCCACAGGTTCATCCGCGGGGTTTTGACACCCCCTCGCGTGACCCCGAGGGTGTGGCTCCGGTACACTCCCTGATCCAGATGACACGGTCCCTTCCAGCACTGGTGCTGATCCTCGCCGGCATGTCGTGGGCGCAGACCCCCGCTGCCCCGCCGAAGGACGCGCAGCAACCTTCCGCGAAGTCCCCTGACCGCCCGGAGATCTCGGACACGGAGAAGGTCCGCCGCAGTGGCGAGTCCGTCTCGCGCATGAAGGACGTCCTCAAGGACAGCCTCAAGAAGTTGCAGGAGGCGCGCGCCAGCAACGACGTGGTCAAGCTCAACTGCGTCAACGAGAAGCTGACGCAGATCAAGGGCCTGCTGCGCATCTCCGAGCAGGCAGACGTGGCGCTGCAGGAGTCCGTGGCGCGGAGAGAGGCAGCCGCCGCGGACCACGAGTTCAACAAGGTCACCATCGCGGCGCAGAAGGTGGACCAGCTGCGCACCGAGGCAGAGTCCTGCATCGGGCAGCTCGCCTTCCGGACGGACGACGAGCAGCAGGTCCAGGTCTCCGAGCCCGCGTACGTGCCCCAGGCGGACACCGCGCTGCCCGTGACGGTGGAGCCGGTGATCTCGCGCGCCCCGGCCTCGAGCCCGACCCTGTGATCCCACGCGTTTCTCTCTCGGCAGGGGGCGCGGTCGTGTTATGCGCCGGACGCCACCCGGTGTCGTTTCGGGGAACACCCACGGCATGAGCCCGCGCCACGCCACGGCTGCTGCCTTGCTCGCGCTGCTGACCGCAGCCGGCGGAGCCCTGCCTGCGCACGCGCAGGCAACCGTGGAGAGTGGCATCAAGGTGGGGGCCGCCCGGTTGCGCCCCGGGCTGGAGCTGGGCTGGGGGTACGACTCGGCCGTGGGGTACTTCCCCACCTCCCCTGCAGCAGCGTCCAACGGGCTGGCCCCGGAGTGGGTGGCGCGCATTGCGCCGAGCCTCGGCGCGGTGCTCTCCACGCCCATCGCGGATCTCTCCGGCAACGCGCGGCTGGACTTCGTGTGGTTCACGGGACTGCTCTCCCCCGGCTCGCAGGCCGCGTCCCGGCTGCAGGGCGAGCTGGATCTCTCCGCGCGCTTCAACCCCAACGGGCCTTTCGGTTTCCTGGTCCAGGAGCGGCTGACGCGGAGTGACCGCACGAGCAACGTGGGCGCGGGGCTCGGCGTGCTGTCGCTGCGAAACGACATCCGGCTGTCCGCCCCCATGAAGCCGGGTGGAGGCGCGCTGGAGATCACCCCTGCAGCCATCTACGCGGTGGAGCTCTTCTCGCCCGTGGTGAACCAGGACATTCCCGGCTGCACGGATCCCTCCGTCTGCACGGCCGCGGGCGTGGCCCAGGGCAACTTCCACAACCTGCGCGGTGAGCTGACCTCCTCGTACCGCTTCCTGCCCCGGACCTCGCTGGTGCTCGACGCAGGCTACGACGCGCGGATGTACTTCACGGCCGCCACCAACCGGAACACCAACCTGCTGCGGGCGACGCTCGGCCTCGCCGGACTGGTGCTCCCGCGCTTCTCGGGCCTGCTGAAACTGGGCTGGGGCCAGGACTTCGCCGGTTCCACCATGTCCGTCATCGGCCAGGCGGAGGTGACGTACCACGTCAATACCCGGTCGCTGGCGCGCGCGGGGTACATGCGAAACGTGGAGCCCATGCCCATCTACGGCGTGATGGTGGACGACCGCGGCTACATCGCCGCCACGTACCATGTCGGAGAGAAGCTGGTCCTGACCGGTACGCTCTCGCTCGATTACCTCTCGTTCGAGGCACCGGCGCGCCGCGACCTCGTGTTCGCCTTCTCGCCGACGGCCGATTACACCGTCACGCGGTGGTTGAAGGCGGGCCTGCAGTACGGCTTCTCCGCCCGCTCCTCCTCTGCGAGCACGCTCGCCACCTTGAACCTGGCCCGCCACGACCTGGCGCTCCGCTTCACCTTCGCCTTCTAGCCCATGCCGCTCGGTCGCCGTCTCGCTCCCCTCCTCCTCGCGCTGCTCGTCCCGGTGTGGGCGGGCTGCAGGACGCCGCGCGGGGCGGAGGCGCACCCGGCACTCAGCCCGTCGGACGTGCCGGCACTCCCGCCGCAGTCGGCGGACGCGCTCGGGGCGGGGGATCTCCTGGAGATCCGCGTGTTCCAGGAGTCGGATCTCACCGGGACGTGGCGCGTCGCCGGGGACGGCACGGTCGATTTCCCCCTGTGCGGCCGCGTGGAGCTGAAAGGCAAGTCCACCAGCCAGGCCTCGGACGCGCTCGCCGCCTGCCTCGCGCGCGTGGTGCGACAGCCGCAGGTGACGGTGCTGGTCCGCGAGTACAACTCGAAGAAGATCTACGTGCTCGGGGAGGTCCACACGCCCGGCACGTTCCCGTTCGCGGACAACATGAACGTGGTGCAGGCCATCACGCTCGCGGGAGGCTTCGGCAAGATGGCCGCGCGCAACCAGGTGAACGTCACGCGCGTCATCGACGGACAGGAGAAGCGCATCCGCGTCCCCGTGGAAGACATTGGCCAGGGGCGCGAGCGGAACTTCCAGCTGCAACCCGGCGACATCGTCTTTGTCCCGGAGAGCTTCTTCTAGCGAGCCCGCGGCCGCCAGCCGAGCGCGTCCAGGAAGGCCGCGCTCTCGGTGCGCAGCGCCGCCTCGAGCCCCTTCCCGCACGCGAGGATGTGGCCCGCGTCCAGCTGCAGCGGCTCGCCCCGGATGCCGCTCACCACGCCCCCCGCCTCGCGCACCAGGAGCGCGCCGGCGGCCACGTCCCAGGGCTTGAGCCCGAACTCGAAGAAGCCGTCGTAGCGGCCCGCGGCCACCCACGCGAGATCCAACGCGGCCGCCCCCATGCGCCGGATGCCCTGCGCACGGCGCATGATGCGGTTGAAGAGCCCGAGCGGTGCATCCGGGCGCTCGCGGACGTCGTAGGGGAAGCCGGTGCACAAGAGCGACTGCTCCAGCCGGTCCGCCGTGCTCGCCTGGAGCGGAACCCCGTCCAGCCAGGCCCCGAGCCCCGCCCCCGCGCTGAAGAGCTCGCCGCGCAGCGGGTCCAGGATGGCCCCTGCGAGCAACCCGCCGGGCCCCTCCACCGCCACGGACACGCAGAAGTGCGGCACGCGGTGGGCGTAGTTGGTGGTGCCGTCCAGCGGGTCCACGATCCACCGGAACGCGGCCCCTTCCCCGCCCGCGCCGCTCTCCTCGGCGAGCACGCCGTGGTCGGGGTGCCGCCCGCGGAGGTACGCGAGGATGACCTCCTCCGAGGCCTGGTCCGCATCCGTCACCAGGTCGATGCCGCCCTTGTACGCGACCGTGCGCGGCCCCAGGAAGCGCTCGCGCAGCACCGTGCCCGCCCGGCGGGCGGCCTCCTCTGCGTCCCTGCGCAGCGCCTCGATCTCTGCTGGCTGCATGGTGTGCTCAGCGCCCCTTCGCCGGCTCGGCGAGCAGCTGTTCGATCTCCTGCTGGTACCGGGGAAGGAACTCCTCGGCGAAGCCCTCGTGGACGTGGCGCACCACGCCCGCGCGGTCCACGAGGAAGGAGGTGGGCATCATCCGGACCTTGAGCAACTTCTCGGAGAGGGTGACACCGGGATCCCGCAGGACCGGCAGCGTCACGCCGTGGCGGGACAGGAACCCCGGAAGCTCCGACTCGTCGTCGTCCACGTTGAGGGCGTACACCTTGAGCCCCCGCGCCGCGTACTGCGCCTGCAGGGCCGCGTACATGGGCAGCGCCTCGACGCAGGGCTCGCACCAGGTGGCCCACACGTCCAGGAGAACCACGTTGCCGCGTTCGCTGGCGAGCTCGAACGGCGCGCCCCCTGGATAGCGGGGCACCGTCAGCGAGAGCGGCTCCGCGGCCACGGCCTGCACGGGCCCGGCGAGGGGCGGCAGCACCTCCCGCTTCAGGCAGCCGCAGAGGGCGAGCAAGATCACGCACGGCCCGGCGCGCCTCATGCCGCCTCCCCTTCCCCGCCTGCCCGCAGCGCACCAAGCAGCAGCTCCATGAAGCCCCCGAAGCTGCCGTTGCTCATGACGAGCACCACGTCTCCTTCATGCGCCTCGGCGGCCACGGCGCGCGCGAGCGCCGCGACGTCCGTTGCACCTTCCGCGGGGATGCCCCGCGCGCCGAGGTCCGCGACGAGGCGGGGAACGTCCAGCTCCTCTCCCTGCGGGACCTTGTCGTGGCGCTCGGGGACCTTCAGGTAGGCGCAGGCGGCCCCGTCGAAGGCGAGCGCGTAGTCGTGCTGGTGGATGTTGCGGCGGCTGGTGTTGCTGCGCGGCTCGAAGACGGCGAGCAGCCGCCGCCCCGCGTACCGTCCCTTCACCGCGGAGAGCGTCTCGCGGACGGCGGTGGGATGGTGCGCAAAATCGTCCACCACGCGCACCCCCCGCACCTCGGCGCGCACCTCCTGGCGCCGCTTCACGCCGCGGAAGGTGGCGAAGCCCCCGGCGATCTCCCCGTGCGAGAGCCCCAGGCTGCGCGCCGCCGCGTAGACCCCGAGCGCGTTCTCCACGTTGTGGTGCCCGCCGAGCGGGAGCAGCAGCTCGCCCTGGGGCGTGCCGTGGAACACCACGTCGAAGTGCGCCCCGGCCTCGGAGAACCGGAGCCGCGCCGGCACGACGTCCGCGGCCGCCCCCTCCTTCCCCTGGTACGTCACCACGCGCGCGGGGGCACGGCGGGCGAGCATCACCGCGTTCGGGTACGCGGCGCACACCGCGAGCGTCCCCTCCGCGGGCACGAGCGCCACCAGCTTCTCGAACGCGGACTCGTAGTGGGCCATGTCACGGTAGATGTCCGCGTGGTCGAACTCCACGGACGTGAGCAGCAGCGTGCGCGGGCGGTAGTGGAGGAACTTGGGCCCCTTGTCGAAGTAGGCCGTGTCGTACTCGTCCCCTTCCACCACCACGTGCGGCCCGTTCCCCACGCGGTAGTTGCCCGAGTAGTTGAGCGTGACGCCGCCCACGAGGAAGGAGGGATCTCTCCCCGCCGCCGCGAGCACGTGGCCCATCAGCGCAGAGGTCGTGGTCTTCCCGTGCGTACCGGCCACGACCACCGGGTGCCGCTGCGCGAGGAAGAGCTCCCCGAGGGCAGCCGGGAAGCTCATCTGCGGAAGCCCGCGTTCGCGCACGGCGGTGGCCTCGGGGTTCACCCGCCGGATGACGTTGCCGATGATGCAGAGGTCCGGCCTGGCCGCGTCCAGGTTGGCCGGGGCGTACGGCGTCATCACCGGGATGGCCCACGCGCGGAGCATGTCGCTCATGGGCGGGTAGACGTTCTCATCGCTGCCGGTGACGTCGAAACCGGCGGCCTTCAGCATCCCGGCGAAGCTCCCCATGCCGGTGCCGGCCACGCCCACCAGGTGCACGCGGCGCACCTTCGACAGGTCCACGTTCGAGACGACGTTGCCGGCATCCTGCGCTGCGGGGGACTGCGTCATGGGGTGTCCAGGGAGAGCGCGCGGAGGACCGCGTCGTGGAAACGGGGACGGAAGTCCCGGAGGGCGAGGTTGTGGCGTCCGTGCGCGGTGCGGTTGGACAGCAGCACCACGACGAGCCCGCGCCGCGGGTCCAGGGAGAGGCTCGTGCCGGTGAAGCCGAGGTGTCCCACGGTCCCATCCGTGGGCAACGTGTCGAACCCGAGCGCGCGCGTGCTGCCGGGCGTGGCGGCGTCCCGCTGCAGGGCCATGCTCCAGAGCGGGGCAGGCGCGAGCACTCCCCGGCCTGCAACTTCATCCAACACCGCCTGGCCGAACTGCGCCACGTCCAGGGCAGAGCCGAACAACCCGGCATGGCCCGCCACGCCGTCGAGGATCCACGCGTTGTCGTCGTCTACCTCGCCTGCACGCGAGGGATGGACCGGGAACGGGGTCCACGCCGTTTCCTGCCCGGGAGCGGGCTCGCGCGGCCGGGTGCTCCCTGTGACGGGGAGCGCGCTCCCGTCGAGGCGCTCCGAGATGCGCCGGAAGCGCGCGGAGAGGCCGAGCGGCACCGCCACGTGCTCGGCGAAGGCGGCGTCCAGGGGAGCGCCGAGCAGCTCTTCGAGCAGGAAGCCGAGCTGGAGGAACCCGACGTCGCTGTAGACCGCCTCGCTGCCGCGCGGGCGGCGGAGTCCACACGCGAGCACGGCGGCGCGCACCTCCCGGCGGACCTCGTCCCAGGTGGTGCGGGGCGTGCCGTCCTGGAACAGCTCGGGGACCGCGGGCATCACGCGCGCGAAGTAGGGCACCCACGCCGGCAGCCCCGAGCGGTGCAGCAGCAGGTCTGCGAGCGTGACGCCGGCCTCGGACGCCGGCGCACCGGGGAAGAAGCGCACGAGCGGCGCGTTGGGGCCGCACCGGCCCTGCCCCCACGCACGGAGGAAGAGGGACGTCGTGGCCACGACCTTGGTGAGGGAGGCGAGATCGAACGGCGCCTGCTCCGTCACACCCCCTGCGACACCG
>JBDLRJ010000160.1:0-3629 GCA_039800145.1 Pseudomonadota bacterium
GAGCCCGCTCGACGCACCGCCCTCCGCGGCACACCTGGCTGTCCGGGCACTGTCCGTCCTCGTCGCAGCGTGCGCCCTCCAGCTGCAGGGGACAACCTGAAGCCCCGAGCAACAACACACACAGATATGCCGTCCGCCAGGAAGGGCCCGTCACGATCGCCTCCTCACTTCCCCAGCACGAACAGCACGCCCGTGGCCGCTGCGGGCACGAGCGCCCCGAGGAACACGTACGTCGACGCCTGCTCGTACGTCCGTGCGTCGTTGTAGAAGGTGTTCCGCCGGTCCCGGTTCAACGTCTCGTCGGTGACCAGTTGATTGGCATTCCAGTGCGCCGCGGCGAGGCAGGCAGCCCCCGCGAGCAGCACGGCCCCGGTGGTGCCCGCGGCGATCCAGGTTCCCGTCCGCGGCGGCCCGTCCCCGTCCTTCCGCGCGACTGCGAGTGCCTCGGAGGGCACGGCGCCCGCGGGGCCCAGTGATGCCTCCGCCACTGGGAGCATGGCGGGCCCCCCCTCCCCGCGGGCAGGCGATTCCTCCGCCGCGCGGGGGGCATCTGCCGGGAGCGGTTTCAGCATCACGGACAGGACGGAGGATTTCTCCAGCGTGACCTCGACCACGCTGTCCACCGGCGCGTGGCCGTCGAGGCGCAGCGACACGTCGTACTTGCCCGTCACGAGTTCGGCCGAGACGGGAGATTCTCCCAGGTCCTTCCCGTTCATCCGGACCCGCGCCCCGGGGGGATCCGTCAACACGAGCAACTGGCTCAGGCCGAGGGTGCGCAGGCGCTTTTCCAGCACGAGGATGGAGGCCTGCACCTCGGCAATGTCGGCGGCCTCGGGCGCAGCGCGGAGGTAGTCCCGGTAAGCGCGGAGCGCCCTCGGCGTGTCCAGCAACTTGTCGTAGCAGCGCGCCAGGTTGAAGAGAATGGCGGGGACGGGCTTGAGCGCGTAGGCGCGCTCGAACCTCGCGGCTGCCTCTGCGTAGCGCTTGCGCGCGTACAGGCCCTGGGCCTCTGCCACCAGTGAGCGCGCTTGCTTCCGGGTGGCCTCTTCTGCCCCAGCGGCCGACGCCGGCGCAGCGGCCCGGACCGGCTTCTCGGACACTGGACCGGCAGCGGCAATCAGCACCACGAGCAAGGGCAGGGACATTCCTGCGGACCCTACCAGCAGCCAGAAGGCCCTGCCACGAGGTTGACCGAGCGCTACAGGTCAATCTCCTTCAAGTCGTGGCCGGTGGGCTTGACCGCAGAGGCCGGCTTCCGGGGAGGCACGGGCGGGGCCACCACGGGCTGCAAGGTGACCTGGAACACCTGGTCGTTCTCGAACCGGACCTTCATCTGGACATCGGCGTGGCCGTTGGCGCGGAACGTGAGTTCCATGACCGTCCCCGCGTCCCGGGTCAGGTGGAAGGGCGTCACCCCCAGCACGAGATCCGCCTCGAGCACCGTGGCGGTGACAGGGGTCGTCGTGAACTGCAGGGTGGGCCGGCCTGCGGTGGGCGCCTGGGCGGGAGCAGCCTGGTTCGAATTCACCGCAGGCGCCTCCGCGGGAGCAGGCGGCTCGGGCTCGGCCGCCCGAGGGGGGGCTGACTCCACGCGCGGGGGGAGCACGGGCGCGGCCACCTGGACAGCCGCTGGCTCCACGCGCGGCGGCGCAGGCTGGACCGGGGCCGGTGGGGGTGGGGCTGCTGAACCGAACCCCCGAAGTGTCACCGCCGCGACGCCGAGCACCACGAGTACCACCGCCCCCACGACCGGTGCCCGTGAGCGGGCGGAGGGGACGGGCGGCGCCGGCGGAGGCGGCGGGGCCGAGGTGACGACGGGCGGCGATGCCAGCGCACCGCTGGCCACGCCGGCCGGTGGGGGGACCACCGTCTCGGCGCGTCCCCCCGAGCGCTCGAGTTCCGCGAGAACCTCCTCCATGGACTGCGGGCGGGCCTCGGGTGACTTCTCCAGCATCTTGAAGACCATCCGCTCGAGCGCGGGCGGAATCTGGCTGGACAGGCTTCCGGGGAAACGGGGAGGAGGCTCCGTCACCTGCTTGATCATCAGCATGGACGGCGTCTCCGCCTCGAACGCGGGCCTGCCCCGGAGCAGTTCATAGAAGATGAGGCCCAGTGCGTAGATGTCCGTGCGCGTGTCCGAGTTGAGGCCCTGGGCCTGCTCGGGAGCCATGTACTGCGGCGTCCCCACCACCATTCCCACTGCCGTCTGACCGCCGGCCGCCTTGCCCTGCAAAACCTTGGCGATGCCGAAATCCAGCACCTTGACGAGGTCCGGTTGCCCGGGCCGCTGGAGCACCATGATGTTGTCGGGCTTGAGATCCCGGTGGACGATCCCCGCGGCATGGGCGGCGGCGAGTGCGCGCACCACCTGGGAGACGAGGTTCATCACGCGCTGGACCGGCAGTCCCTCCCCGGAGCGCAGCAGGTGCGTGACCGTCACGCCGTCCAGGTACTCCATGACGAAGTAGAACCGGCCCTCGGTCGTCCGGCCGAAGTCCGAGACATCGATGATGTTGAGCTGGCCAATGCGTCCCGCGGAGATGGCCTCCCGCTTGAAGCGGGCAACGAACTCCGGGTCGTCGGACAGCTCTGGCCGCATGACCTTGATGGCCAGGGGCTTGCCGAGTTCCACGTGCTGGGCCCGGTAGACCTCGCCCATTCCCCCCTCTGCGAGCTTCTCGAGGACCTCGTAGCGCCCGTCGATGATGCTGCCGGGCGGCAACACCGTGGAGGGCGCGGCCCGCTGTCCTGGAGCTTCGAACTCCACCTCGACCGTTTCCAGTCCCGGCGAGGTCGAAGGCCTGCGGACCGTGTCTCCGAACCTGCTCGTCGGGACAGGCACCCTCGGCGTCGGGGTGACACCACGCGCGATGGTGCCATGGGGACCGGCCCAGTCGCTCTCCCTGAGCGCGAGTTCGACGCTGCCGAGACGCAAGAAGCATCCAGGCCGCAGGACGCCCTCCGACGCCAGCTTCCCATCCAGCAACAACTTCCCGCCCGAGAGATCCCGGATCCACCAGCCCCCCACGGCATCCGCCAGGACCTCTGCGTGGCGCGGCGCCACGTCCCCCGCCAGCAGGCGCACGGCACAGTCGACCGCGGACCCGATGAGGAACCCCCCCGGGGCGAACGCAAACACCTTGCCCTTGTCGGGCCCATCGCTCACGACGAACTCAAGCTCACCCATGGCGTGGGGCGCACCCTAACAACGGTTCGGGAGCGGGACGAAATGGTGCGTTGTCTTCGTCGCCTGTCACGCTCCATGCCTCCGACACATGGGCTAGGGTCCGCCATCTCCTGTCGTCGCGGTCGAACTCCCACCCAGGACTTACATGCTCCGCCTCTCAGCCGCGGTGTTCCTCGTCGTCTCAGCAGCGCTCGCTGGATGCGAAGGCTCGGTGACCACACCGAGCACGTGCCCGACGGGGATGATCCAGTGTGGTGCCGTCTGCATCGACCCCCAGGGTGACGAAGCGAACTGCGGCGCGTGCAACACCGCGTGCAGCAGGGGCGAGGTGTGCACGGGCGGGACGTGCCAGGCCTCGTGCCTCGCGGGACAGGTGCTCTGCGGCGACAAGTGCGTGGACCCCACCACCGACCGGACCTTCTGCGGCGCGCAGGGTGATTGC
>JBDLRJ010000161.1:0-4220 GCA_039800145.1 Pseudomonadota bacterium
CGTAGTCATACACGCGCACCTCCGACTTTCCGGGGTGAAGCCGATGCAAGCGGCCGCAGTACTGCACCAGCGTGCCCTTCCAAGCCACCGGCATGGCCAGGAAGAGGGTGTCCAACCGTGCGTCGTCGAACCCCTCTCCGATGAACCGCCCTGTGGCCACGATGACGCGCTCTTGACCGGCCGGAATGGACTCGAGTTGTGCAGCAACCGCCCGCTGCGCGCGCGCACCCATGCCGCCCTGGAGCACGACGAGATTCCGCACCAACGGGCGCAAGCGCTCGACGAGCAACTCGAGGTGGTCCTTGCGCTCCGTGAGGACGACGGGGGAACGCCCCTCCCTCAGGGAAGCCACGACGTCAGCGACGATTGAGTCGTTTCTTGCCTCATCCAGAGCCAGCAACCGGTAAGCGTCTTGGATGCTGTTGGTTGCGGCGGCAAAGCCCGTCTCCTGGACGATGAGTGTGTGGCTGAAGGGCCGGTGTGTCGCTTGGCGCTTGGGGTCCACTCGGAAGCGCACGGGGCCCAGCTGCATCTCCGAGATGGGATGGTGCCCATCTCGCCGGCTGGGTGTCGCAGTCAGCCCCACCACGTAACGGGCCTTCACCTCCGCGAGAACGCGCTCGAAGGAGACCGCAGGCAAGTGGTGGCATTCATCCACCAGTACGTGCCCGTAGCCGGCAACCAGGTCGTCCACCACGTTGCGGCGGACGAGACTCTGAATCATCGCTACGTCGAGGCGGCCGTTGGGCTTTCGCTTGCCACCGCCAATCTGGCCGATGTCCTCCTCCTCGATACCGAGGAACATGGCCAGTTGGGCGATCCACTGCTCTAGCAGCGGCTTCCGGTGGACGAGGACGAGCGCACTGCAGGCGCGCTGTGCGACGAGGTATGTGCCTAGGACGGTCTTCCCCGTGCCGGGCGGAGCGACGACGATGCCATCGTCATGCTGCAGAAGCGCCCGTGCGGCCTGCTCCTGAACGGCCGTGAGTGAGCCGTTGAAGGTCCACGTCAGAGCGGGGCCGACGTACCGTTCGTCCGACAGTTCCAGGCGCACGCCGTGGTCCGCAAACAGACGAGCCGCGTCCTGGGCGCAGCCGCGGGGCAGTGCCTTGAAACCGGAAAGGTCCTCCGAGCAGGAGATGACACGGGGAGTCAGCGCGGTGGACAGGCGCATCTTCTGCCGCTTGTAGAATTCGGGGTTCTGGAACGCAGCGAGGCGCTTGAGCTGGGTGAGCACTGCGGGGGGCAAGCCTGCCTTCTCGATGAAACACCGCTGAGCGAGCGTCCCTCGGACGATGGGAGGGAGAGGCGAGGTGACCGGGGGCTGTGCGGCGCTTCCGGAGGGTGGCCGGTTCCACGGTAGACCGGGCTCCTCGTCGTCCGGGCTGGCCGTCCGGACGCCGAGGACACTCCCTGTCCGGGCGGCCTCGCGCGCGATTGACTCCACTGTGGAGGGGGTCACCCGCTGCAGCGAGGCAAGGAACGCCCACTGGTCCGAATAGGGGATGAGGGCGTCATCCACGAAGACGCTGTTGCCGAGCTGCCTTGCTTCGCGTTGGAGCGGGAGTGCGATGAGGTTTCCGAATCCGCCTTTGGGCATCGTGTCCTGGCTCGGGAAAAGGCGGTCGTAGGACTCCATGGAAAGCTCGTGCCTACGAGTCATCGTCTCCGTGAGCAGAAAGCAGCCCATGCGCCGGGCGAGCTCTGCTTTCACCGGTGCCGTGAAGAAGAACCATGCATGGGCTCCGTTCCCCGAGCGTGAGCGCTCGACGGCGACAGGCAGGAGAAAGGCGCGGCATGTCTCTCGGAAGGCGGTGATGTCCTGCTGCCAGGAGTCCTCGTCGAAGTCCGCTGCGAGGAACCAGCAGGTTTCGTCCTCCAGCAGCGGGTAGACGCCGGCCACGTGCTTGCCGGTGAGGTGGTCCTCGATGACCTGATCGGTCACCGGCCCGAACGAGGGGTGGGCGCAGTCCGAGCACTTCCCGCCGGACTTGAGATGGCAGAGTGTGGGGTGCCATTTGTTGGCACACGAGGGGGCGTAACCCGCCTTGCCGGTCTTCTTGCTGACGAAGCGGGTGGGGTACACATCGAGTCGGCCCCTGAACAGACCGCGAAACAGCTTCACCTTCTCGTTCGGGGGCAGGACGGGCTGTGCAGTTGGTGGCGGAGCAACCGGGCGCGTGCGTTCGAGTTCGGCGCGCAACGCTTCGAGCTGGCGGAGTTGTTCAGCCCTGGACCGGTCGAGTTCCTCGAGGGCGGCCTCGGTGCGGCGGACGTCGGCGAGGACGATGTCCCTCGTCCGGGGGCCGCTCACGGGGTGCACCGCGAAGCCGGTGTCGCAACGGGCGTCATGCGTACTGGGGAACTTACCACCGCGCCTGCTGAGGCGACTTGTCCCACTTTGCCGGGCGCCCCGCGTTTACGGGCACCATGTCAAACACACCGAGACAGCACCGTCGCAGGCGTCACCACCACGTTGAAGTCATCGGCCTCGAGGCCCCGCTCGGACCACCCATGCGGTGGGAGTTGGACCTGGTCGAGGAGCGGCTGCGGAGGGCGCTCGAGCAGCGTCATGTCGAGGTCGCGAAGGAGGTGGGTGATGCGCCACGACGTTGAGCGGACGCGCTGGGTGGCCTACGCGCGGGTCAGCACCCCGCAGCAGGCCGAGAAGGAGCTGTCTCTTCCGGCCCAGCTGGACGCCATCCGCGGGTTCGCCCAGAGGCACGGTGCCACCATCTCCGAGGAATACGTGGAGCCGGGAGCGTCGGGGACGGACTCGAACAGGAAGGTCTTCAAGCGGCTCCTTGGGGACGCGCTCAAGCCCAGCAGTGACATCAGCACCATCGTGGTGCTCCATACGTCCCGCTTCAGCAGGAACGCGGGGGAGGCGAGGTTGATGAAGGTGATGCTCATAAAGTCCGGGGTGCGGGTCCTCTCCGTTCAGCAGGAGCACGCGGATGACCCCGCGGGCAACCTGATGGAGGGCATCTTCGAGTGCTTCGACCAGTACGAGTCGGAGTTGATTGGCCTGCGGACGTCCGCGGCCATGCGAGAGGCGGTGAAGCAGGGGTACTGGCCTGGTGCGCGCTCACCGTACGGATACCGGTCCGAGCCGGTCGAGGTCCGTCCCGGCGTGGTGCGACACAAGCTCGTCGTGGAGCCGGAGGAGGCCAGGGTCATCCGGGAGGTATTCGCGCTGTACATCTCCGGGAGCGGCGGGCGTGCAGTCGCCGAGAAGCTGAACGCACGCGGGTACCGGACTCGGCTCGGGAATCTTTGGAACCAGAACCTGATGATGCTGATTCTGGACGAGGAGGCCCTGACCGGAACGGTCTGGTGGGGGCGGCGGAGGCGCAATGAGCTGCGGCCGAAGGACGAATGGCTCTGCCTCCAAATCGAGCCGACGATCGACTCGGAGACGTGGGCGCTGGCGCAGCGGCTCCGTGCCGAGCGAGCGCCGGACTGCAGGCCCGGCCACGCACCCGAGGAGCCGCAGCTGCTCAAGGGGCTCGCCTGGTGCGGGCGGTGCGGGGCCAGCTACCAGCGGGAGACGAGCTGCAAGGACTTCGGTGGCGAGCGGTACACCTACACGTATTACAACTGCAGGACTCGGCTTCGGATCGGCCCCAAGTCCTGTCCTGGCTACCGCATCTCCACGGAGGTCCTCGATGGGGCCGTGCTGGAGGCCATCTCGCGGGTGGCCTGCACCGAGGAGCGGGTGCGGGCATTCACGGGCCTGGAGAGGTGGAGCCCGAGCGAGGTGACGACGGCGTGGCGGGCCCTTTTGCGGACGCCGGAGATCGGCCGGAGTTACGCGGTCCGGCTCATCGAGAAGGTGCAGGTCTTCGACGCGCGGGTGGTCGTAACGCCCGCGAACCGGGGGCGGACCTCGCAACCGCCCGGCCCAGCCGCGAATTGACCCGAAAAACGAGAAAAACCGCGGGCCTGGGAAGGCTCGCGGTTTCTCGTACTACCAAGACACTCTGCTCCCCGACCTGGACTCGAACCAGGGACACGCGGATTAACAGTCCGCTGCTCTACCAGCTGAGCTATCGGGGAATATGTGACGCTGCGAACGACGGGGCGCCTTCTAGAGCCGACCCTTTTCGATGTCAACAACCCAGTGCCCGCGCTTCCCACTGCCACCGTCCAGCGTCTCGCGGGCGTCGAGTGGGGCGCCGCGGCGCCGTTCGCGGTGCCCACGCTCGCCGCGCTGGCCC
>JBDLRJ010000162.1:0-4273 GCA_039800145.1 Pseudomonadota bacterium
GCTCCTTTCCTCGTCCCAGTTGGCGACATCGGAAAGCTTCATCGGCTTCTCGGCATCGTACTTCTTCAGCTTGGCGCGGACGATGCGAGGGTAATCCGCGAACCCGTCAGGAGGATTATCCATTGCCACGATCACGCGCCCACGAAGTTGCCCGAGCGGAACCTGGGCCACCTGGTAGGTGTGTGGCATCGGGTTGATGGCCGCGAAGGGGGCGCGGCCAATGGCAGCAGGGGCACGTCGGCTCGCTCCCTGGAGCGCCGTCAAGAACGGGTGGTAGGAATCCTCGTCAGACTTGGTCAAGAGGACGACCACGACCTCCGTGGGGTTGGCATCCAGGAAGGAGATGATCCCCTGGGCAACGGAGTCCATGGTTTCGCCATAGGCGGTGCTGTGGAAGCACCGAAACTCGCCCTCGTAACTCTTGAGACGCACGTCTACCCAGCGGATCCCGGCAGTCAGTTGCTCTTCGATGCTCAGGACCTGCGTACACGCGTTGGCCCGGGAGGCAGGCCGCC
Source organism: Pseudomonadota bacterium (assembly GCA_039800145.1). GTDB lineage: Bacteria > Myxococcota > Myxococcia > Myxococcales > Myxococcaceae > VGRA01. The sequence continues at coordinate 516 of JBDLRJ010000162.1, forward strand.
AGGCCTTGAGATCCGTCAACTTCTCCGCCATCCCTGAGTCATGGCTGGCCGGCATCACCACGCGGTTCAACTTCCGGTCGTCTGGTAAATCGCCCATCCAGTTGTTGAGTGCCATGGATTGTTCCTTCGCGCAGACGCCGGGCGCAGAACGGTACTCCACGGTAATTCCCCCGGCAACATCCCGAACACACCACGGACTGTCGTGGCCGCCCACGTTCGTCCACGACCCTTTCCCGGAGTTGGTGCTGGCGCTCATGCCGGTCCGCACGAGTCCCAAAGGCTGAGCGTCCGCGGGCCCTGCACACGGCGCTTACTCCTCGCGATCGGCCGTGACGTAGGGACAGCGGGAGGGGACCCGGACGAGGAGTGCGGGGCGGAATGGTGCAACGGCATGGGCGGCTGCGGTCCCTGCGCGCCGGGACTCGGCTGCAAGCCCGGCCACTTCTGCGGAACCTCCGGTTGCACCGCCATGAAGGTGGACGGCCAGCCCTGTGTTCCCGCGGGCGAGTGCGTTGGTGATCAGTGCAGCGCGGGGACGTGCGGCACGCCTGCATCCGGTAGAACCAACGGGCAGCCGTGCCAGCCAGCCGGCGGGTGCCAGTCCGGCCACTGCCGGGATGGCCTCTGCTGCAACACCGCCTGCGAGGGTGCGTGCCAGTCCTGCTCGGGGCAGGGCCGAGCATCGAGGTGGCGCGCGCGGCGGATGGGGACACTGCAGGCCGTGCCCCCGTGGATCGCAGCGGGTGGGGCTGCCGTGGGCGCCGGCCTGGGCGAAGGCTTCACGTTGACGGCGTGGAACACCGCGGACACCTACAAGTCCACCCGCGACTTCGACCGACGCCCCGCGCTCCGGCAGGAGATGGAGGGCGAGATGGCCGTTGCGCAGGTCGCCTTCGTCGTTGCGGGCGTGGCGGCAGTCGCGGCAGCCGTTCTCTTCGTCCTGTCCGGCTGAGGGCGGCGCATCAAAGCCTCGGAGTTCCGTGCCCATGAACCTGCACGAAGGCATCCTCCTCCCGTGGAACCCGGCGCTGCAGCCGGAGACGCTGCGCGTGCACGTGGAGGCCCACCGTCGTTCTCCCTCGGGGCGGACGTGGTGGGGCGGATCTCGAGGGGCAGGAGCGAGGTCGACTCGCTGGCTCCCGTCGCCCATTCGCTGGCGCTCATGTCCACGGATCCCGAGCGGCGGCCGGTGCTCGTGACCGACGATGTGCGCCTGCACGTGTTGAAGGTGGATCTCGTCTCGGCCGAGTGTTCCCGCCGCGGAGCGCCCCTCTCGCAAAATCCGCTGGTGACGCTCGAGTTCCTGCAGAAGAAGCTCGTCACGGCGTTGCTGCAGCCAATGCTGGACGTGGCACATCGACCGGACGCTCCCGCCGCGGCGCGCGGCCTGGAGAAAGCGCACTCGGGCCTGAAGGGGGACCTGACGCTCGGATCGTCCAAGTACGTCCTGCGGGAGCGGTGTAGACTATCGGCCGTGCTCCGTGCCTTCTTGATCGCTGCCCTGTTCACCGCCTCGTCCGCCGGGGCCACCTGTTATTCGGATTCCGAGTGCGCGGGTGGAAAGTGCCGCTCGGGTCGCTGCACCACCGCCGGCGGGCAGTGCTACTCGGACTCCGAGTGCCCGGGCGGGAAGTGCCGCTCGGGCAGGTGCACGACCGCGGGAGGGCGGTGCTACTCGGACTCGGAGTGCGGTGGGGGGAAGTGCCGCTCGGGGACGTGCACCACCGCGGGGGCCACCTGCTACTCTGACTCGGAGTGTGCAGGGGGAAGGTGCCGGTCGGGGACGTGCACCACCGCGGGGGCCACGTGCTACTCGGACTCCGAGTGCGCCGGGGGAAAGTGCCGCTCCGGGCGCTGCACCAACGCGGGCGGGCAGTGCTACTCGGACTCGGAGTGCCCGGAGGGCACCTGCCGCTCGGGGAAGTGCACCAACGCGTTGCGGCGGTAGGGCTCCGCGGGGTTACCCCTGCGTGTGCCGGTCGATCGCGGACTTGAGTTCGGAAGCCACCTGCCCGGGCTCGAGAGGCGCCCCGTTGTTGCGCTCGTAGAGGGCCGAGAGCACCGAGATGTAGAGCGTTCCGAACGTCGTGGTGAGCGTGGCAGCGGTGGCTGCCGAGATGGCCGAGCCCGCCAGGTTCGCGCCGGGGATCAGCTTGAGCAACCCGGACACGATGGCCCGCCCGATGACGGTCCCGCCGAGCGCGGTCAGCGACGAACTGACGATGGTGGAGAGGAAGGCCCGGTCTGCAGGCAGTCCGAAGGCCACGCTGATGCCGGCGATCATCGACACCTGGATGGGGATGATCAGCGCAGCGTCCGCGAACGGGACGGGGGCTGCGGCAACGCCGGCAGCGGACACTGCCGCGGCAGTGACGTACTTCTGTGCCCGCGCCTTCTTGAGCTCCAGGTTGACCTTCTGGACCGCCGCGAAGGCGGTGCGCTGGGCCTCCGGGACCAGGTTCGCGGTGAGTTCGATCAGCTCCGGCAGCCCCTTCTGCTTGAGCGTGTTGCCCTCCTCGTCCACCTCGGAGAGGGCCCGGACGCGGGACACGTTGCGGGCGGTGGGCAGCAGGTTGTGAACCTCCGCCGAGAAGCCCTGGTCGTTGCGGGCCTTCGTGATGACGGCGACCACCGGGACGTCGTACCGGGCGAACATCTCCACGATCTTCCGCTCACCGTCCTCCACGCGGCGCGAGTCCTCGGGGATGCAGACCCAGGCCACGTGCGGTTGCTTGTCCACGTCGTTGGACGAACGGCGCTCCGCGATGAGCTTCTCGAGGCTCGACACCGTCTCCTGGTACTGGTCCATCTCGAGTCCGCGGGTATCGAGGATGGCGAGCGGAACCCCCTCGCGCGTGTACTCGGTGGTCTTCTGCGTCACCGGGCGGCCCTGCCCGGTGGCGGCGAGGTTGCCCTCGAACACCGCGTTCAGCAGGGTGCTCTTCCCCGCTCCACTGCGACCGGCAACGATCACGTTGACCCGCTTGATGTCATCGAACGCCTTCTGCAGGGACTCTTTCATGGCCGAGGTGACGTCGAAGGGCTGGTCGAGCGGGAGAAGGGCCATCGGGTGACCTCGAGAGGGGGGATGACGACAGGTGTCCATACCGTAACGCATCCGCGGTCAGCCGTTGCTGCGCCCGGCGATCCGCCCGCGCACGGTCCCACGTGGAGCATCAGCCGCTAGGCGGCAGGCTTCCCGGGTGCCGGCGAGGCGGGCGTGGGCGTGAACAACGGTCCCGGCATGGGGAAGATCGCCCGCCCGGCGATGGGGTTCAGCACGAGCGCGAAGGCAATCCAGAGCGCGATCACGATCAGCATCACCGTGGCTGCCGAGATCAGCCACCCGAACGACTGGACGTGGGTGATCTCCTTGAGGATCCGCGCCACGTACAGCACGTCGATGTCCAGGAGGAAGGCGAAGAGCAGTTTCGAGAAGTGGCCGAACGCGTAGGTCAGCGGGATGAAGATGACGAGGAAGACGATGTCCACGGACAGCACCACGTGCGAATCCGGGACCTTTCCCTCCGCCAGGCCCGACAGCGCCCACCAGTTCATGATCCAGTTGAAGGAGAAGGTCGTGAAGAGGGTGCCGCCGAGCATGTTCTTGTTCGCGAGCGCCATCAACCCGGCGAGCAGTTGCCCGCCTGCGCCGAAGAGCAGGCAGAACATGGAGGCGGTCTTCAACGCCGCCGGGGAGAGCGCCACGCCGAAGGCCACCGGCAGCAGCGCCGCGCAGCCAATGGCGAGCCCGAACA
>JBDLRJ010000163.1:0-3531 GCA_039800145.1 Pseudomonadota bacterium
GAGTGGCTGCGGGTGGGGAAGCGGACCCTCAAGGGGGTGGCCGGGTACGATCTCGTGGGGCTGTTCGTGGGGAGCGAGGGCACGCTGGGCGTGGCCACCGAGATCACCCTCCAGCTCCTCCCGCTCCCGCGCCACGTGGTGACGGCGCTGTGCTGCTTCCCGGACGTGCACGCGGCAGCGCGGGGGCTGGCGGCGGTGCTCGCCGGCGGGATGCTCCCCCGGACGCTGGAGCTGCTGGACGATCTCTCGGTGCAGGCGGTGGCGCGCCAGGGCGTGGCCTTCCCGGCCGGGACCGGCGCGGCGGTGCTGCTCGAGGTGGACGGGAACCACGAGGAGCCCCTGTTCGAGGAGCTCGGCCGCGCAGGCGAGGTGCTCACGGCGCACGGGGCGCTCGAGACGGTGGTGGCGCGGGACGGGGCGCAGCGGGAGCGGTTGTGGGCGGCCCGGCGGGTCCTCTCCACGGCGCTCCGCTCCATGAGGCCGTTCAAGATCTCCGAGGACATCTGCGTCCCCCGCTCGCGGATCCCCGAGGCGGTGGCCCGGCTGAAGGCGCTCGGTGACGCGCTCGGGCTCACGGTGGTGACGTACGGCCACGCCGGGGACGGGAACCTCCACGCCAACATCCTCTACGACGCCCCCTCGGACCGGCCCCGCGTGGAAGAGGGGATCCGCCGGATGCTCCAGCTCACCGTGGAACTGGGGGGAACCATCACCGGGGAGCACGGGGTGGGCCTGGCCAAGCGGGACTACCTCCCGCTCGAGCAGCCCGAGGGGCTCATCCGCCTGCAGCGGGGGATCAAGCAGCTGCTCGACCCCGCCGGGCTCCTGAATCCGGGAAAAATATTTCCGCCCACGGCGGGCTGACGCCGGAATCTTTTGTCGTTTCAGTGGGTTGCATCCCCTGGGAAGTTGCCGTGCGCGCGCGAAACGCGAACGCCGGTCGAGCATCAGAACGTTTGTCCAATGTTTTGGTTCTGAGATCCCCAGGAGAACAACCATGGCTCGGCGTGACGACAGTGGCATCTCGACGTACCTCAAGCAGCTCGGGGGGCGCCGCCAGTTGACCCGCGAGGAGGAGTACGAACTCTCCCGCAAGGCGCGGAAGGGGGATGCCTCTGCCCGCGAAGAGCTGGCCCGGCACAACCTGGCCTTCGTGGTGGCGGTGGCCCGCAAGTACGCCCACCGCGGCGGGGCCCGGCTGGATGATCTCATCCAGGAGGGGAACGTCGGGCTCATGAAGGCGATCGAGCACTTCGACTCCAAGAAGAACGTCCGCTTCGCCACCTATGCCGTGTGGTGGATCCGCGCCTACATCACCCGTTACCTGAAGGACAACCGCAGTCAGGTGCGCGGCGGCGAGGCGGAGCGCGGGATCATGGCCGACTTCTCGCTGGACGTCCCGGTCGAGGACGACGGGGACATCACGTTCCTGGACAGGCTCGAGGACAGCGCTCCTACGCCGGACGAGCAGGCGCTCTCCGCCGAGCAGGACCGCGAGGTGCAGGAGGCGCTGCAGCGCGTGCGCCGCCGGATCGGCGATCTCGGCTGGGACATCCTCCAGGAGCGGCTCACCCAGGACAAGCCCACGACGCTCGAGGAGATTGGCCAGCGCTGGGGCGTGTCCCGCGAGCGCGTCCGCCAGGTGGAGCTGAAGACCAAGGGCTTCCTCTCCCGGTACCTCGAGTCGTTCAACGACAACGAGCCGGGCTCCACGGCCGCCGCCTAGCGGTCTCCGCGGTTGAATGGCTGGCGGGGCAGGGCGTCTGTTAAACCGTCCCGCCATGAAACACCTCCTGGTCCTGTTCGCCGTGCTCGCAGTGCCCGCGTGGGCGCAAGATGCTGCCGGTCCCTCCCCCGCGGAGGCGGCCGCCCGCGCTGACACACTCCACGCTCGCCGGGACGATCCCGCGGTGGAGAAGGAGATCGACTCGCTCCTGCGCTCCGCGCTCCAGGCCGCCCCCGAGGACTACGGCCTCCTTTGGCGCATGGCCCGCCTTCGTCACTGGCAGGCGGATGGCCTCAAGGGCGAACCCATGGCGAAGCTCGGGCGCGAGTCCTGGGAATGGGGGGACAAGGCCGTCAAGGTGAACCCCGCCGGCGTGGAGGGGCACTACTACGCAGGCATCGGGCTCGGCGCCTACTCGCAGGGCGCGGGGATCCTCCGCGCGCTGACCGAGGGGCTCGAGGGTAAGTTCAACGCCCGCGTGGACAAGGCGCTGCAGCTGAACGCCTCGTTCGACCGCGGCGGGCCCCTGCTCACGAAGGGCCGGTACCACTTCGAGCTCCCGTGGCCCAAGCGGGACTACGGCAAGTCCACCGTGCTGCTGAGGCAGGTGCTCGAGAAGTTCCCCGGACGCATCCGCGGCGGTGTCTACCTGGCCGAGACGCTGCTCGCGGACGGCAAGGCGGCGGAGGCGAAGCAGGTGCTGGACGCCGCCCTGGCCCAGCCGCCCTCGGGGGATCCGCCGGAGGACCGGCGAGCGCTTGCGTGGGGCAAGGCGCTCCAGCCGAAGATCCAGGCGGCGTTGAAGTAGCGGACCTGCTCAGGCCTGGGTGGAGCCGGGACCCGACTTGCTGTCCTCGAGCTTCGCCTGGCCTGCCTTCTCGTCCTCGCCGGCGAACCCCTTCTTGAAGTTCCGGATGGAGCTGCCGAGCGCCGAGCCGAGCTGCGGGAGCTTCGAGGCTCCAAAGAGCAGGAGCAGCGCGGCGAAGATGAAGATCATCTCGCCTGTGCCGAGACCGAAAACCGCGAGCACGAGACCGTTCATGCGGGGCTTCTAACCCGAGTCCGCGGGAGATGGCGACCCCCCGTGCCCCCCTGTCTCTGAAGGAAGCCAGAAGGCGTGCAGCGCGCCCGTGGGGCGTGCGGCCACGCGGACCGTCCCGCCCATGGCGCGGACCTCTTCTGCCGCCACCCCGAGTTCAAACCCCGTCCCCAGCCGCTGCTCGTGCAGGGCAGAGGAGACCGGGTCGAACGTGCGTTGGAGCGCTGCCTCGTCCGGGGGCGGTCCGCCGTCCTCGAACTCGAACGCCACGCCCGGGGGTTCCGCCCGTGCCCGCACCACCACGGGGGCACCCTCCGAGCGCTCGACCGCCCGCGCCACGAAGGCTCGGAGGACGTGCTGGAGGCGGTCCGGGTCCGCGCGGACCGAGGGGAGCCCCGCTGGCAACTCCGCCGCCACCTGGGTGCCGAGCGACTGGACCGCCGGGGCCACCTCCGTGGACTCGGCAGCGAGCGGCATGGGCGCCCACTCGGCGCGGAGGAGATCGAACAGCGCCTGCTGCTGGGCCAGCGCCCGGTCGGTGTTGCGCAGGATCACCTCGGTCGCGCGCTGCCCCCGCTCGTCCAGCCCCGCGCTCCGGGCCCTGAGCAGGCTCGCCCAGGTTCGGACGTTCCCGAGCGTGCCACGCAGATCATGGGAGGCGAGCGAGAGGAACCGCACGCGCTGGTCCGGGGTGAGCGCCATTCAAAGGAGACGGTGGCCATGGGCCGCCGGTGCGGCAATCCATGGAGTGCGGGGTGAAGCAGCG
>JBDLRJ010000164.1:0-14252 GCA_039800145.1 Pseudomonadota bacterium
CGGCGCGTGGGGGCCCGAGGGCTTCATCACCAACGCCCCAGCCCCGAGCAGCAGCGCCCCCACCCCGCGCACCGCCTCGCGCGCCACGCTGGAGGTGAGCACCACGACGTGCATCCCGGGGAAGCGCTCCTGGATACGAGGTACGAGGTCGAGCCCCGACTCTTGCCCGAGCACCACGTCCACCGTGACCAGGTCCACGGGGTTGCCGCCGTCCAGCACGGACCACGCCCCGGCAATGTCCGACGCCGCCCCAACGGTCTCCACGCCGGGGATCTCCCCGAGCGTCTTCTTCAGGATCCGGCGGTAGACGGGATCGTCGTCCACGACGAGCACCCGCACCACCTCGTTGGACGCCGTCTCCACCCGCTACCTCTTGAACACGGCTTCCAGCGAGTTGGCGAGTCCGTCCACGGTCGACGCCGCCTGCTGCGTGAGCGAGGCCGTCTTCGCCGCCTCCTTCGCCGCGCTGGACACCCCGCTGATGTTGTCCACCACGCTCGTCACCGCCGACGAGACCTCCTGCGCGTTGCGGGCGATGTCACGCACGGTCGCGGCCTGCTCCTCCACGGACGCGGCGATGGACGAGGCGAACCCGTCGATCTGGTCGATCACCTTCACGATGACGCCGATGGAGTCCACGCTCTTGGTGGTGTCCGCCTGGATGGTCTCCACCTGCTTGCCGATCTCCTCTGTCGCCCGGGCCGTCTCCTTCGCCAGCTCCTTCACCTCGTTGGCCACCACCGCGAAGCCTTTCCCGGCCTCCCCCGCGCGCGCCGCCTCGATGGTGGCGTTGAGCGCGAGCAGGTTCGTCTGCTGCGCGATGGTGCTGATCACCTTGGTGACCTTGCTGATGGCCGCCGCGCTCCCGGTGAGCGCCTGGACCGTCGTGTTCGCCCCGCTCGCCAGCTCCTTGGCGCTGCGGGCCGTCCTCGCGGAATCGCTCGCGTTCCGTGCAATCTCCCGCACGGACACGGCCAGTTCCTCGGACGCCGAGGCCACGGACGCCACGTTCCCCTTCATCTGCTCCGCGGCCCCTGCCACGGCCATGGACTGCGCCACGGTCTGGGTGGCCCCGGCCGCCACCTGGTTGGCCGCGCCCATGAGCGTGGACGACGCCTCGGCCAGCTTCGCGGTCACCTCCGCGGTCCGCTGCTTCAGCGCGGTGATGTCGGTGGCGTACTTGACGACCTTGAAGGGCCGCCCGGACAGGTCGAGGATCGGCGTGTAGCTCGCCTGGATCCACACCTCGCGTCCCCCCTTGCCCAGGCGCTTGAACTCGGAGGTCAGGTGGATGCCCGCGGAGAGATCTGCCCAGAACTTCTTGTACTCGGGGCTCCGCGCGTAGGCCGGTTCCACGAAGAGGGAGTGGTGCTTGCCGCGGATCTCCTCGAACCCGTACCCCAGGGCCTGCAGGAAGTTGTCGTTCGCCTTCAGGATGGTCCCATCCAGCGAGAACTCGATCACCGCCTGCGACTTGCCGATGGCGGCGAGCTGCCCCTCGTAGTCCGCGTTGCGGAGCTTCTCCGCCGTCACGTCGGTGGCGAACTTCACGACCTTGTAGGGCTTCCCGGAGGGATCGAGGATCGGGTTGTAGCTCGCCTGGATCCACACCTCGCGTCCGCCCCTGGCCAGCCGCTTGTACTCCGCGGCCTGGAAGATGCCGGCGGCCAGGTCCGCCCAGAAGCGCTTGTACTCGTTGCTCCGCGCGTAGGCCGGTTCCACGAACATCGAGTGGTGCTGGCCCTTCACCTCTTCCAGCCGGTACCCCACGGTGGACAGGAAGTTCTCGTTGGCCGTGAGGACCGTTCCGTCCAGCGAGAACTCGATGACCGCCTGCGACTTGGAGATGGCCGCCAGCTGCCCCTCGAAGTCGGCGCTCCGCAGCTTCGCCTCCGTGACGTCCGTGGCGAACTTCACCACGCGCTCGGGCTTCCCATCCGCGCCGAACACCGGGTTGTAGGACGCCTGGATCCACACGGCCCGGCCGCCCTTGCCCAGCCGCTTGTACTCCGCGGACTGGAAGCGCCCCGCGGCGAGCTCCGCCCAGAACTTCTTGTAGTCCGCGCCCCGCGCGTACCCGGGCTCCACGAACATGGAGTGGTGCTTTCCGCGGATCTCCTCCAGGCGGTAGCCCATCACCGAGAGGAAGTTCTCGTTGGCATCCAGGATGGTCCCGTCCAGCGCAAACTCGATCACCGCCTGGGACCTTTGCAGCGCGCCCACGATCGCCTCGAGCCGGGCAAGCTCCGCCCGCGTCTCGCCGGACGACGCCCCGGAAGGCGCCTGCGACTCGGGCTGCGCGGAAACGGCGGCGGGCTTCTTCTCGCGCTTGCGCGGGGCCGGGGGCGGCGCGGGGGGGATCTCTGCGTCCATGGACGACCTCGTGACGTGGGACGGTGGGGGATATCGCCCTGCGGAGGCACGCTGCAAGCGCCCGCGCTCAGGGAGAGGGGCTAGGGACCGGAAGAGCCCATGTTCGCCGCGAGGCTGTCCAGCGAGGAGGCAGCCTTCTGGGTGACCGCTGCCGTCTTCGCAGCCTCCTGCGCCGCCGCGGACACCCCGTTGATGTTCTCCACCACGCTCGCCACGGCCGAGGAGACCTCCCCCGCGTTGCGGGCAATGTCCCGCACCGTGGCCGCCTGCTCTTCCACGGACGCGGCAATGGACGAGGCGAACCCGTCGATCTGCTCGATCACCTTCACCACCGCGCCAATGGACTCCACGCTCTTGTGCGTGTCCCCCTGGATGGACTCGATCTGCCGCGAGATCTCCACCGTCGCCCGGCTGGTCTGGCGCGCCAACTCCTTCACCTCGTTTGCCACCACCGCGAAGCCCTTGCCCGCCTCGCCGGCCCGCGCCGCCTCGATGCTCGCGTTGAGCGCCAACAGGTTCGTCTGCTGCGCGATGGTGCTGATGACGTGCGTCACCTCCCCGATGGCAGAGGCGCTCGCCGTGAGCGCCTTCACCGTCGCGTTCGCTCCCCCCGCCAGCTCCTTCGCGCTGCGCGCGGTGCGCGCCGAGTCGCTCGCGTTGCGCGCGATCTCCCGGACGGACGTGGCCAGCTCCTCGGACGCCGCCGCCACGGACGCCACGTTGCCGCGCATCTGCTCCGCCGCCCCGGCCACCGCCATGGACTGCGCCACGGTCTGCGTGGATCCGGCCGCCACCTGGTTCGCTGCATGGAGCAAAGTCGACGAGGCCTCGGCGAGACGGGAGGAGACCTCCGCCGCCGTCCGCCGCTTCACCTCGGTGATGTCGGTGGCGAACTTCACGACCTTGTAGGGCACGCCGGACGCGTCCAGCACCGGGTTGTACGAGGCCTGGATCCACACCTCGCGCCCGCCCTTCCCGTAGCGCTTGAACTCCGCCGACTTGAACTGTCCCGCCGCCAGGTCCGCCCAGAACCGCTGGTACTCGCTGGTGCGCGCGTAGGCCGGGTCCACGAACAGGGCGTGCTTGCGGCCCCTGATCTCCTCCAGCCCGTACCCCATGGCGTGGAGGAAGTTGTCGTTCGCCGCGAGGATGGTCCCATCCAGCGTGAACTCGATCACCGCCTGTGCCTTGCTGAGCGCCTGGAGCTGGCTCTCCTGGTCCGCCGTCTTCACCTTCTGCTCGGTGACGTCCGAGGCCACCTTGATGACCTTGTAGAGCCGGCCCGAGGCATCCACCACGGGGTTGTAGCTGGCCTGGATCCAGACGGTCCGCCCGCCCTTCGCCAGCCGCTTGAACTCCGCCACGGCCGGCCGCCCCGTCCCCAGCTCCGCCCAGAACCGCTGGTACTCGCCCGAGCGCGCGTAGGCCGCGTCCACGAACATGGAATGGTGCCGGCCGATGACGTCCGCCGCGGCGTACCCCATCACGCGCAGGAAGTTGTCGTTCGCATCCCGGATGGTGCCGTCCAGCTCGAACTCGATCACCGCGAGCGAACGGCGGAGGGCCGTCAGCGTGGCAGAGGCATCGGCGTCACCGCCGTCCGGGGGACTGCTGGGGGCCGTGAACCACGCCGCGAGCCGCGCGAGAAGTCCAGGCTGGGGGGAGGTCGAGGTGAGCGTGCTGGGAGGCAGGGACATGGGCTGACTTTCAGGGGCAGGCCGGCAACAGGGGCTCAGTTAACGTCCCGGAACCCGCCCAAGCAAGGCAGCAATCACCCCTTCAGCACGGCGCGGGGCCGGAGCCGCGCCACCCTGCGGGCAATCCCCGCCGCGGCCACCACCTCCACCACGCGGTCCACGTCCTTGTAGGCGGCAGGTGCCTCTTCCGCGAGCTCGGCGTTGGACGGGCAGCGCACGTGGATGCCCCGAGCCTCCAGCTCGCGCCGGAGCACCGGCCCTGACACCTGCGCCTTCGCCGCGTGCCGGCTGAGCGTCCTGCCCGCGCCGTGGCAGCAGCTCGCGAACGTCCGCACGGAGGGATCTCCGTTCCCCGCGAGCACCCACGAGCCCGTGCCCATGCTGCCGGGGATGAAGACCGGCTGACCGACCTCGGCGTACGCGGAGGGCAACTCCGGGCTCCCCGGTCCGAAGGCGCGCGTGGCGCCCTTGCGGTGGACGCAGAGATCACGCCCCCCGTGACGTTCGATCTTCGCGATGTTGTGCGCCACGTCGTACACGACCCGCATCCGCGCGCGCCCGGGCCCGAGTACCCGCTCGGCCACCTCGCGCACCCGGTGCGTCAGTACCTGCCGGTTGGCCCACGCGAAGTTGGCAGCCGCAGACATGGCCGCCAGGTACGCTTTCCCCTCGGGCGAGGAGAGGGGCGCGTACGCCAGCTGCCGGTCCACGAGCGCCACGCCTGCGCGCAGCAGCCACGCGTCCATCTCGCGCACCGCGTCCGTGCAGACCTGGTGTCCGAGCCCGCGCGAGCCCGTGTGGAGGAGCACCACCAGCTGTCCCTCGAAGAGACCGAACGCCTCCGCCGCGCGCGCGTCCTCCACGCGCTCCACCTCCTGCACCTCGAGGAAGTGGTTACCCCCGCCGAGCGTCCCGAGCTGCTCCCGCCCCCGCTCCCTCGCCCTCGCAGACACCGCCGCCGGGTCCGCCGCGCCGAGGCAGCCGCCGGACTCGGTGGCCTCGAGATCCTCCTCGCCTCCCATGCCGCGCGCCCGCACCACCCAGCGGCTTCCCTCTGCGAGCACGCGGTCGAGCTCGGACGCGGCGAGCGACAGGCGCCCGTGGCGTCCGAAGCCGGTGGGGATGCTGCGCGAGAGCTCGTGGATGAACGGCTCGAGCTGCGCCTCCACGTCGGCGAGTCGCAGGGGCGAGGCGAGCAACCGCACCCCGCAGTTGATGTCGAACCCGATCCCCCCCGGCGAGATGGCGCCCCCCGGGAGCAGCGTCGCCGCCACGCCGCCCACGGGGAAGCCATACCCCTCGTGCATGTCGGGCATGCCCACCACCGCGCCCCAGGTTCCCGGCAGCGTGGCCACGTTGAGCAGTTGCGCGAGGCTGCGGTCCCCGCGCATCGCACCGAGCAGCGCGGCATCCGCGACCACGCGTGCAGGCACGTGCATGCCCGGCTGCGTCTCCACGGGGAACTCGGTCACCACGTCGTCGATCATGTCTTCCACGGTGTGCATGGCCTCAGACGTCCAACACCACCGCGGCGCGCCACGGGCCGTCCGCGCCCGGGGTGAAGTTCGCGTCGTGCAGCGTGGCCGCCTTCACGGGCGTCTCCAGCGGGGCGTCCACGGCCACCTCCACCACCGCACGCATCCCCTCGGGGCCGAGAGACGTCACCCGGCAACGGCGGGGAATGCCGGGGACGGTCTCGGACAGGAACACCAGCTCGTCCCAGAAGGCCACCCAGCGCGCCACGGGATCCGCCCCGTGCACCTCCACCTCCCGGTCGACCGAGCGCCCAGCCACGCCGGGCGCACCGGACAGGAGTTCGGCGAATGCCCCCGTCGCCGCGGAGAAGAGGCCGGCCTCCGAGTCGGCCTCGAGCTCCACCTTCACCTCGGCGGTGTGCGGGACGAAGCGCCAGGACGGGAGCCTCGCGGCCAGCCGGGAAAGGTACGCGCCGGCGGGCGTGGACTCGTAGAGCACCAGGCGGTCCACGGTGCACGTGGGCCCTTTCCATCCCCGGAGTGCGGCGGCCACTGCGGCGAGGTGCGGATCCCCCCGTCGCCCGTCCTGCGCCCGCGCGAGCGTCAGGTGCGGCGCGAAGGGGCGCGCCTCCGGGGGAAAGCCGAGCGGCGCCAACACCGCCCCCACGCCCCGCGCCAGGCGCTCGAGCGGCAGCGCCCCTTCGGCTGCACCTGCCCAGAGCACGGTGTCGTGGCCCGGCCTGCCGAACGTCCCCGCCCCGGAGAGCTGCAGCGCGAACGGGTGAGACGCGAGGGCGGCCTGCCCGAGCCCCTGCGCCAGCTCGCCCAGCCGCTGCGCATCCACCCCGCCGAGAAACTGCAGCGTCAGGTGCCACTTCTCGGGGGCCGTCCACCGCGCGCCCGGGGCCAACTCCCGGAGCGGCCGCAGCGCCTCGTCCAGCGCACGCCGCACCTCGGCCGAGACATCCACAGCGACGAAGAGACGGAAGGCGGCCACGCGTCCTGACCCGGTCCGCGGACGCCGGGCCCGGCGGAAAACCGGGCCCGGCAACCGGGACTTTCACTTGGAGGCGGAGGGAATCGAACCCTCGTCCGAAAGCCTTCTGCTGGCAAACCCTACGTGCGTAGTCCGAGGATTGATTTGACGCTGGGAGCGGGCTCGGACGCCCTCTCGCCAACGCGGTCCCGGGAAGTCTCGCCGCTTCGGGTCCAGGCCCCCTCGCAGCCAGCAGGCATTATGACGGTCCGGCCCCCACCCACCTGCGGAGGCAAGGCGGACCGCGCTTCACGGGTTATTAAGCCGCGAGAGCGAGCTCAACGTTGTCGTTGGCTTTTGTGTTTTTGCCCTCTGGATTTACGAGCCTTTGGGCGGGCTCGGCACGCGTCTACAAGCGTCTATGCCCTCGTCGAAACCAGGTCGCCCCCTTTCGGTGTGACAACGCTGATAGCCCCTCGCCCTCTTCCCGGCAAGGGGCCCTGCGGGCGCCCGCTACATCGGGTCGCCGAAGCCCATCACGTGGTCCCACGCGCGCGTGCACTCCCAGACGCCTTCGCGCCCGCCGGGCCCCTCGGTGTTCCCCTCGAGCGTGGTCAACGTGCCGTTGGCGTTCACCGACTTCACCAGGCCCACGTGGTCCGCCACCCCGTCCCGGTCCCAGTCGAACAGGACGATGTCGCCTGGCTGCGGGTTGCTCTTGCCCTTCCAGTTGCCGGACGCGATCAACTTGTTGCGGAGCGACGGGCAGTACGGATCGTTCAGCGAACCGCCGGACTTGTGCATCACCCACGACACGAAGTCCGCGCAGTACGCCTCGCGCCCACGACCGAAGAACGCCGGGTACTTCCCCACCGCGCCGTCGTTGTTGTTCGTGGCCTCCACCGTCCCGAGCTCACCCTCGGCCACCTCGAGGATCCGCCGGCGGAACACCGCGTCCCGCCCCGTCGGCCCCCCCACCGCCGTGCCCCCCGAGGGCCGCGACGGCGCGGGCCTGAAGGAGCCGGACTCCAGTGCCCGCCACGTCTGCGCGGCCACCAGGCCGTCCACCACCAATCCGGCGTCGCGCTGGAAGCGCACCACCGCAGCGCGCGTCTGCGGACCGAACTCGCCGTCCACCGGGCCCGGGTCGTACCCGGCGGCAGTCAGCGCCTGCTGCAATTTCGTTACAGACGCACCGCTCGCACCGGATGCGAGGATGCCGCGCGCCCCGGTGGCCGCGGCAGACGCCGGTGCGGCGTTCCCGCCCCACAGCGCGCCCCACGTCTCCGCTCCCACGGAGCCGTCCACGGAGATGCCCTTGCGACGCTGGAACTGGAGCACCGCCGCCTCGGTCATGGGACCGAACTGCCCGTCCACCGGGCCGGGGTCGAAGCCCGCGGAGGTGAGCAGTTGCTGCAGCTGCGCCACCTCCTGGCCGGCGTCCCCCTTGGACAGCGAGCGTCCCGAGGAGAAGGCAGGAGAAGGACCGGTGTTCACGCGCGTGATGGGCATGGAACGGATGCTGGCGCAGCAGCCAGCGGCCGTCTACGGCGAAGCCCCGCGGACCTGACGCGGCGCCGTGACGCTCAGCGGGCCGCCCGCGGCAGGTGCTTGTCCAGCAACGCGCGGAGATCCTCTTCGTCCAGCGCCCCGGAGATCCCCTCGAGCACGCGGCCCTGCGGATCCAGCAGGTACAACGTGGGCAGGGCGCTCACCGCCCAGGCCGGGGGGAGGCCGTCCGGGGCGAACGCGGTCACCGCGGCAAGCCCCGGCACCTTCCCGGCGAACGCCGCCACCTTCGCCGGCGTCTCGTCCCCGTGGTTCACCGCGACGAACACGAGCCCGCGCGGCGCGTTCTCCGCGGCCACCTTCACGAGGTAGGGCAGCTCCGACACGCACGGCGGGCACCACGTGGCCCAGAAGTCCACGAGCACGTACTTGCCCTTGAACGTGTCGAGCGACACGCGCTTGCCGTCCAACATCACCAGGTCCGCCCCCGGCGCGCCCGCCCCGGCCTTCAGCAGGGGAGCGCGGGACGACTCCACCAGCGCCGCGACGACGACCCCCACGGCGAGCAGCACCGCGAACGCGGAGGTGGGCAGGTGGAAGCGCGGTCCGGTGCGGGGCTCGGTCATGGGCGTGCGGATCATAGCCCCCGCGCCGCGGCTGGGAATTGGATCCGGCCGGGGATCCGCCGCAACGTGCTGAGCCATGGCTTTCCTGCGCTCGTTCCTCTGGTCCCTGTGCTGTGTGGGCTTCGGCATCTTCCTCGCCAGCGTCGAGGTGGGAGGCCGCACGCCCCTCGAGCACGGCCGCCGCGCGTGGCGGCGAACCGTCAACCCCACCCCGCTCGAGAAGATCCAGGACCACCTGGACGACGCGTTCGGCTCCGCGAAGAACGGCCTCGAGGACGCGAAGGAGGCGGTGAAGGACCGCGTGGCCTCGAAGGACCGTCCACGGGAGCACGTGAGCACCGCGGACCGCGCGGGACTCAACAGCCTCATCGCCCGGAAAGCGGAGAAGAAGTAGCGCCCCGGCTGCGCGCCCCGCCTCCCGTCACCACCCTGCGCGCTGGGCGGCGGGGAGGGCGGACATGGACGGGGCGGCACGTGGACGGGGGTACCTCGGTGCGGGGTGGTGCGCGCTGCTCCTCGCAGGCGCGGTGGCCGCGCGCGCGGCGCCGCGGGACGGGGCACTGGAGGTTGCCCGCGAACGGAGGCTGCTCGTCTCGCTCGCGCGGGACGCCCGCCCCGCGGTGGTGGCGCTCTTCACCGAGACCGGGACCGCCGGGACCCCGGACGTCCACAAGGGACTCGGCAGCGGATTCTTCATCCACCCGGACGGCTACCTCCTCACGAGCCAGCACGTGGTGCAGGGCGCCACCCGCGTGCGCGTCCAGCCCGCCCCGGAGACCGGGCTCCCGGAAACCGAGGCCCAGGTGCTCGGCGAGGACGAGGCAGCGGACGTGGCGCTGCTGAAGGTGGAACTCGGCCGGCCCGTGCCGGTGCTGAGGCTCGGTCGCAGCGCCCCGCTGCAGGTGGCGGATTGGATCATGGTGATCGGCAACCCGTTCGGCCTTCCGCACACCGTGTCGCTCGGCATCGTCAGCTTCAAGGGGCGCACGGGCATCCACCCGGGCGGGCGCGGCGGCGAGTTCGAGTTCATCCAGACGGACGCGGCCATCAACCCCGGCAGCTCCGGTGGACCGGTGCTCGGCCTCGACGGCGAGGTGGTGGCCATGGCCAACGCGGTCAACGTCTCGGGACAGGGCATCGCCTTCGCCCAGCCCTCGGAGGCGGTAGAAGCGGCGCTGCTCCGGCTCTGGCCGGACCCCGTGCCGCGCCGCAGCTGGCTCGGGCTCCGCGTCCGGGACGCGGCGGGGGGCGTGGAGGTGGAGGCCGTTCAGCCCGGCGGCCCGGCTGCCGCCGCGGGCCTGCGCGCCGGGGACGTCATCCTCTCGCTGGACGACCGCGAGGCCCCGCTCGTCCGCGCGCTCGCCGCCCAGCTGGCGCTCACCTTCCCGGGGACGCCCGCGTCGCTGCGCGTGCTGCGCAACGGGCGCGCGCTGACGCTGTCCGTCCGCGGCGCCGCCGCCCCCGCGCAGGATGCCGCCTTGCGCCCCCCCGGCTCGTCCGCTATGTAGGTCGCCCTTTTTCACCCTGCAGCTCCAACCGGACATCGAGGCATCACGTGGCTGAGACCAAGAAGGCGACCAAGAAGACCTGGGCCCGCAAGGCCAAGGGCGGCGGCAAGAAGGCGTGCACCGCGGAGGGCTGCAAGCGCGCCTACCGCGCCAAGGGCTTCTGCTTCTTCCACTACAAGAAGTGGCGGCAGGGTGAGCTCCCGCACTCCCGCTACCGGACCTGCAGCAAGGCCGAGTGCCGCACGAAGGTGCTGCGCGCCGGCCTGTGCGAGAAGCACTTCAACGAGACCTACAAGAAGGCCGAGGCGGCGTAAGCCCCTCTCCCCGTCTCGCGGAACCCGGAGCCCCCTGCCCTCACCCGGCCGGGGGCTTTCCATTTCCGGCGGACAGCGTTCGCCCCAGCGCGCGGAAGGCGCCCAGCCACAGCTCCACCTCGCGCTGCGTGGGCGCCCCGCGGTGCAGCGACTGCAGCAACTCCTCGAGCACGTACGGCGGGGCCTGCGGGTTCAAGAACTCCGCCCGGCGCAGCACCTCCTCCATCCGCCCCTCGAGCGCCTTCACCGCCTGAAGCCGGGCCCCCTCGGGCACGGGCGCGGGCGGCCGTTCGGGCTCCCCTGCGCGCGAGGCCAGGTACAGCATCACCGCCGCCGCCTGGGCCAGGTTCATGGAGGGCTGCGGGGCGGGCTCCGTGGGGATGACGCAGATGTCCTGGCAGCGCGCGAGCTCTTCGTCCGAGAGCCCGCGCTTCTCTCCCCCGAACACCAGCGCCACCTTCCCGCGCGCGGCGTGGCGAAGCAGCCGCTGCACGGCCTCCTCGGGCGTGAAGGTCTCCCTGCGCTCCACCGCCTCTCGGGACGTGGTGCCGCAGGCGTAGACGCAGTCTGCGAGCGCGTCGTCCAGGGTCCGCTCCACGCGCATCCCGTCCAGCAGGTCCACCCCGCGCCGCGCCAGCCTCGCCGAGGCGTGGAACTCCGTGGTGGCGGGATCCGACAACGAGAGATCCCCCAGCCCGAAGTTCCTCATGAGACGAAGCACCGCGCCGAGGTTGTCCGGTGAGCGGACCTGGTGCAGGACGATCCGCAGGGAGGGGCGTAGGGAAGCCATGTGCGGCCGGGGACATTAGTGGCCCGGTGCAGATCGCGCCGGTATATTGAAACGCGTGATGCGCCGTGCCTCCCACGCCGTGCTCTGGCTCGTGCTGTCCGCCTGCGGCGGCGCCCCGTCCGCGCGCGGTCCCGTCACGGCCCGGCAGGCGCTCGCGCAGGCCCCGGAGCTGCTCGAGGAGACGCCTGCCGCGCTGCGCGCCGCGTGGAGGCAGGAGCTGCTCCGCGCCTCGCAGGCCGAGGCGGGCCAGCCGGCCAGCAGCCACTCGCTGTTCCCGCTCTTCCTCGGGGAGGCCGCGCTCGCTGCCCCCGCCCTGGAGTCACGCCAGGACCTGCTCGCCCCCGCGGCCCTTCCCGCGCTCCGCCTGCACCTGGACATGCGCCCCGGCCTCGGCTGGAGCGACGAGCGCCGGGACGCGCTGCAGGGACTCTCCGAGCGGGAAGCGGCCGAGCTGGTGGCCCGCGCGCTGCTGTCACGCTGGGGCATCCCTGCCAGCGTCCCGGTCCAGGTGGAGCGCGCGGCGTTCGCCCCCTACGCCGCCGCGTACGTGGACGGTGTCCTCCGCCTCAACCCGGCGTTCGTCCTGCTGGCCGCAGCCCCGGACGCGGGCAGTTGACACCAGGCGTGGTGCAGGGGAACACCCCGCCCATGGCCCTCCGCGAGACGCTCACCGCGCAGCTCCCGCACACGCTCTCCTCGACGCACCTGGACGCGCTCGGAACCCGCTACGCCGGGAAGGTCCGGGACACGTACCGTTCGGGCAACCGGCTGGTGCTCGTCTCCACGGACCGGCTCTCGGCCTTCGACCGCGTCCTCACCACCGTGCCGTTCAAGGGGGAGCTGCTCAACCGGCTCGCCGCCGCGTGGTTCCGCCGCACCGCGCACGTGGTGCCCAACCACCTGCTGGACGTGCCGGATCCCAACGTGCTCGTGGCCCGCGCCTGCGAGCCGCTCCGCGTGGAGGTGGTGGTCCGCGCCCGGCTGACCGGCTCGCTCTGGCGCGCATACGAGAAGGGTGGACCCCTGCCCTGGGGCCTCGGGCTCCCTCCCGGCATGACGCGCCACCAGGCGTTCGACGCGCCGCTCCTCACCCCCACCACCAAGGACACGTCCGGTGGCCACGACGCCCCCCTGTCCGAGGCGGAGATCGTCTCCTCCGGGCTCGCCTCCGCGCGCGACTGGGCCGAGGTGCGCGAGGCGGCGCTCGCGCTCTTCGCCGCCGGACAGGCCTGGGCCGCCGCGCGCGGGCTGCTGCTCGTGGACACCAAGTACGAGTTCGGCAAGGCGGACGGACGGCTCCTGGTGATGGACGAGATCCACACCCCGGACAGCAGCCGCTTCTGGGAGGCCTCGGACCTGGAGGCGCGGCTCGCTGCCGGGGACGAGCCGCGCATGCTGGACAAGGAGACCGTGCGCCAGTGGCTCCTGCGCGAGGTGGGCTTCTCCGGGGACGGCCCCACCCCGGTCATCCCGGACGCGGTGCGCGTGGGGGCCGCGGAGACCTACTGCGCCGCCTTCGAGCGGCTCGCCGGGGAGCCGCTCGGGCTCACCCCCGGGCCCGTCCTGCCGCGGCTGGAACGGAACCTGCGGGGCGCCGGGCTGCTGGGCTGATCCCCGGTCAGGCGCCGGGGCCGAACACGCGGTCGAACACCGCGTCCACGTGGCGGAAGTGCGCGTCCAGGGAGAAGCAGGCCGCGAGCTCCTCGCGGCCCACGTGGCGGCCGAGCTCCGCGTCTGCCGCCAGCGCCTGCTCGAAGGGGATCCCCTCGTTGTACACGCGCATGGCGTTGCGCTGCACCAGTTCGTACGCCGCCTGCCGGTCCAACCCTCGCCGCGCGAGCTCCAGCAACACCCGCTGGCTGTGCACCACCCCGCCGAGCGCGTCCAGGTTGCGCAGCATCTGCTCCGGGTAGACGCGGAGGTTCTCCAGGAGCCCCGCGAAGCGGTGCAGCATGAAGTCCGCCGTCACGGTCGCGTCCGGCCCCACCACGCGCTCCACGGAGGAGTGGGAGATGTCGCGCTCGTGCCAGAGCGCCACGTCCTCCAGTGCCGGCAGGCAGTAGCCGCGCAGCAGCCGCGCGAGCCCCGTGAGGTTCTCGCTCAGCACGGGGTTGCGCTTGTGCGGCATGGCGGAGCTGCCCTTCTGCCCCGGCGTGAACGGCTCCTCCACCTCGCGCACCTCCGTGCGCTGCAGGTGGCGGATCTCCGTTGCAAATTTCTCCAACGAGCTCCCGAGCAGCGCCAGCGCCGTGAAGTACTCCGCGTGGCGATCCCGCTGGATGACCTGGCTGGACGCGGGCGCGGGCCGAAGGCCCAGCACCGCGCAGGCGTGGGCCTCCACCGCCGGCGACAGGTGCGCGAACGTCCCCACCGCGCCGGACACCATCCCCACGGAGATGCACTCCCGCGCCGCCTCCAACCGCCGCCTCGCGCGCCCCAGCTCGTCGTACCAGATGGCCAGCTTCCAGCCGAAGGTGATGGGCTCCGCGTGGATGCCGTGGCTGCGCCCCATCATGGGCGTGCGCTTGTGCCGCAGCGCCAGCCCCTTCACCGCCGCCCGCACCCGGTCCACGCCCTGCAGCAGCAGGTCCGCGGCGTCCCGCAGCGTCATGCCCAGCGCCGTGTCCAGCACGTCCGAGGAGGTCATCCCCAGGTGCAGGTACCGCGCGGACGGACCGATGCGCCGCTCGAGGAACGTGAGGAAGGCGATCACGTCGTGCTTCGTCACCTTCTCGATGGCGTCCATGTCCGCCACGTCCGCCGCGGTGAAGTCCCCGGCGCGCGCGCGGCAGTCCTCCAACGCGGAGGCCGGCGCGAACCCCTCGCGCACCATCCCCTCGAGCGCCGCGAGTTCCACGTCCCGCCACCGCCGCAGCCGCTCCTCCGCGGACCAGAGGCGGGCCATCTCGGGGCGGCTGTAGCGGGCGATCATGGGAAGACCTTGAGGGTGTGGCCACGCACGGCGGCCAGCTTCAGCACCCGCG
>JBDLRJ010000165.1:0-5236 GCA_039800145.1 Pseudomonadota bacterium
GTTTCGGGCGTGCGTGGACGGAGCACCGCGAGCGCCTCGCGGACGAGCGGGGTGGCTGCACCGGAGCCCGCGAGCCGAACCTGTCCGGGGGTGGACGGGAGGACGCGCCCCGGTCCGGTGGCCATGCCCACCGGGGGCGGAGGATCTCCAGCGCACGCGGCCAACAGCAGCCACGCGGCGAGTACGGCAGGGGGACGCACGCCGCGGAACCCTAGCGCCCGCGGGCGCCGCCGTCGAAGCACGTCAGTCGCAGCTCAAGGACCGGCCACGCAGAGCACGACCTCGGGCTGCCCCGCGGGGATTCCGACGAGCCCGCCGCCCGAGAAGGCCACGCCCCAGTGGTCGCTGGTACCGGGAATCTTGCTGCCGCACTGGATGGTCGCGCAGCGGTCTCCCCGGAACGGGCAGGCAGGCAGCGCGCACCCGTCGGGAGCCGGGCGGCGCAATGCAACCAGCTCCTGGCGCGTGGGCAGGCGCTTGCCGCGCGCCTCGCACCGCGCGGCCGCCTCCTCGTGCGTGAGCAGGGTCAGCTCGGCGTACGTGTCCCAGCGCAGCCCCGTCGAGAGGTCCACGGCCTCCTCTGCGCCCACCTGCTGGAAGCCCTCGCAGCGCTGCTCTGCCGGCGGAACGCCCGCGTCGGGCGGGTCCTCCCGGAGGGGGCGGTTGCACCCCCAGAGCAGCCCCGCGCAGGCCAGCCCCCAGGCTGCGCCCGCGAGCGTCACCTTGCACTGCGAGCCCCGTGTCACGGGAGCGACCCGATGTTCGAGCCCGCCTTCGCGCCGGTGTTGGGATCGTACGCGATCGTCTCCATCCGCAGCCCGGCGGCCACGAGCGTGAGCTGTTCGGTTCCCCGCACGCCCGAGTTTGAGGCCTGGTCCACGATCCGGTGGTCCGTCACCTTCACGTTGGTGAGGGTGTAGCGCTCGGACGCCACGATGCGCCCGTTGATCTGGATGACATTGTTGATGACCACCGACGGGAAGATCTTCCCCTTGGCCAGCGCGTCGAAGAACACGGCCGTGGCGTCGTCGATGGCCTTGGTCACGGTGATGGGGCCGAGCGCAGGCTGCGCTCCATTCGGGGCGGACGCAGAGAAGGACACGGACCTCGCCTCGATCTGCTGCTCGAAGCCCAGGACCGTGGAGGTGCCCTTGATCCCGGGCACGGACACCAGGAGGTTGCCTCCCGCGCCGGCTGCCAGGGGGAGGAGGAGAGCGCAGGACGCGGCCGCGCCCACGAGCAAGCGCATGCGCCGGGAGACAGGGATGCCAGGAAAAGTCGCCATGACGCACGGCCTATCAAGCCGCCGCAAGTCCGTGCAACCGTCAGGGGCAGCTGAACAGGGTGTCGAGGTCTGCCTGGAGCGCTGCCACCGCGGCCGCGTCCCCGGACGGAGCCGCGGCGAAGGCCCCGAGCCGTGCGGCTGCCTGCGCGTTCCTCGGCTCGGCCGCGTGGACGAGGAACCCGCCGATCACCTGGACGAAGGCCTGGTGCGCCTCGAGCTCCTCACCCTGCGTACACGCGAGCTTGCCCACGCGGTCCCTCAGGACGACGGCCATCCCGCGGAGCGAAGCGTCCAGCACCTGCGCCTGCGCAAGGTCGTACAACGCCATGTTCGCGGCCGGGAGCGCCGTGTCCGCGTCCCGCCAGCACCGCACCGCGAGCAGCGCGTCGAAGATCGCGTCGTGGGAGGCGGGGGCGAGCGCGTGGACGTAGCCGGCGTAGCCCGTGTGAGAGCTCCGGACGGGCTCGGTGGCGTAGTAGCCCATCGCCGCGTCGCAGTCCTCGCGCTTCTCGAAGCTGCACGTCCAGACCTCGCTCGTCATGGACAGGTGCAGGAACCACAGCAGGGCAGCCTCGATGCGGGCCGCCTGGACGAGCGGCTTCTCACACGCGGCGCCCTTCTGGAACGCGTCGTCAACGAGGGGCTTGAGCTTCGCAGGACCCACGCAACGGTCCGGGTACTGCTCGGGGATGCCGGCGGACTGGCAGGCGAACTTGTCCCCGCCGGGCACCTCCGGGTAGGTCACGTCCTGCCGCCGCGCCACGCGCGAGGCCAGCCCCTGCGCCACCGAGTAATCGTCCCGCGCCGAGAGGAAATCCGCGGCCGTGGGGACGGAGGGGTTCTTCCACAGTTTCAGGGCCATGGCGTCGAACGCCGCGGTGCGCGCTGCCGCCGCCGGGAGCCCGGAGCCGACGAGGTGGTACGTGTTGTCATCCGAGATGCACGCGGGCCACCCGTCGTCGCCCGGCACGCCGTCACGCGGCTGGTAGTCCGTGGCGTCCGGCGTGCAGCTGGAGAGGTCCTCCACCCACGCGCTGCAGGCGCCGCCCGCGCGCACCTGGCCGCCCGAGCAGCTGCCCGCATCTTCTCCCCCGGTCCCACCGTCCACGCCTGCATCCGTCCCTCCATCTGCCGGGTTCGCGGGCATACCGCATGCCGAGAGCACAGTCGCGGCGACGAGCGCCATCCACGGGTTCATCCGAGACATTCGAGCCTTCGTCCTTTCGTCCTTCGTTCAGAACAGCAGGTGTCCTGCATCCAGCTGCACCATCAGCCCGCGCCCCGCCCCGTTCACGCTGGACCCGTGGAACCGCCAGGGGGAGTCGAAGACATTCTCCAGCACCGCGGAGACCGCGAGCCGCGTGTCCAGCCGCCACGAGGCGCGCAGGTGCGCCACGGCGAAGCCGGGAGTTCCGTACCGGGGGATTCGCCCGTCCGAGTAGTCGGCGAGCGCGAGCCGCTCCTGTGCCGCGGCCCACTGGAGTGCCGCCCCGGCGCCGAAGCCGGAAGGATGGCTCCAGCCGAGCTCGGCCGTTCCATTCAGGGGCGGGGTTCGGGACAGCGGCACGCGCTCGCCCACCACGACGCCGATGACCCCCTCGCCCAGCTCGCCCACGCGGGGTCCCTCGCTCCAGGTCCAGGTCACGGTGCCGCGGACGGTGAACCTTGCCGGCAGGCGCACGCGCGCAGCGGACTCGACGCCGCGGATGTCGGAGGGGCTGGGGGCATTCTGGAGTTGGAAGCGCGACCAGGAGCCGAGGCACTGCGGCGTGGCCGGCGGGCAGTCGGCCGAGCGGCGGGTGACCTTGAGCACCGCGTCGTCGAGCCTCGTGGCGAACACCCAGGCATCCAGCTCCAGCCACGGCAGTCGCAACCGGCTCCCCAGCTCGAGTGAGTGCCCGAGCTCCGGGCGCAGCCCCGGGTTCTCGAACTGGAAGCCCGGCCCGGTCTGCTGCCGCGAGGTGAGATCGTCCAGGTTCGGGGTGCGGAACGAGCGGTCCGCATTCACGAAGAGCCGGAGCGGCTCGACCGGCCTCCACTCCACGCCCGCGTGCCCCACCACCGGGAACCAGGCGCGGTCCACCGCTGCCGTGCCGGACGTGGCATCCGCCGGCGCCCGCGCCGCCGCCCACGCGAGCCGCCCACCGGCCCGCGCCGTCACGGCCCCGTGCAGCGGCAGGGCCCCGTCGAGGAACAGCCCTCCCGAGTGGTAGCTCGAGCCGTCGAGGTACTGGCCCCGGCTGAGCGTCACCGCCTGCCGCGTGTCCGTGTAGAGGTGTCCCGCCGTGGAGCGCAGCGCGTCTGCGTAGTGCTCGAGCCCGTAGTCGAGCTGGAGCGACGTCCCGGCCACGGCCAGCTTCCGGGCGCGCGCAGTGACGCCCAGTGTGTCGACGTCGTCCACGCCGCGCGCCACCTGGTTGGCGGAGGTGAGATCCAACCGCCTCCGCTCGTGCTGCTGCTGCCACGAGAGCGTGGCCCGCACCGTGTCCGCGAGCAGGCCTGCCGGGCCTTCCCAGGCCACGTACGCGAGGTGCCGGAACTGCTCCTCGTACGTGAGGCACTCGTCGAACGGGGCCGTGGGCGCAGGGCACTGGTCTGTCCGGGGCGCGTCGAACTGCCGGTACAGGTAGGTCGCCGCGGTCAGCGTCCCCGCCCCGGGCAGCTCCGCCACGAAGCGCCCATCCGCCGTCAGCTCGCGGAACCCCGTGCCGAGCTGCGTCCGCAGCGCCGGCTGCTCCTCGAAGGGAAGGGTCGGCACGTACTCGGCGTAGCGCGGCACCCAGGGCAGCGCGCTTCGGCCCTCTCCGCGAGAGGGGTTCAGCACCGGCGGCCCCTGCAGCAGTCCCACGCGGCGGTAGCCTGCCCCTCCGAGGAACGAGAGACCCACGCCCCCCGGAGTCCGCGCAGCCACGTCGACCTGCCCCCGTCCTCCGAACTCACCGTCCGCCGTCGTCCCGCGCAAGGTCACCCGCGGCTCCACGTGCAGGCCGGGACTGCCCGCGCGCGAGGGCTCGAGGGGACGGGCGAGCAACGCGCCGCCGAGTGCATCCGAGCCCCACTGCGTCGAGGCCCCGCCGCGCTGCACCTCGATGGACTGCAGCGTCCGCGCATCCAGCGTGAAGAAGTACTGGTTGGGACCCTGGCGGTACGTGGAGTTGTTGAGCCGGATGCCGTCGAAGAGCAGCACCGTCTGCTGCCCGGTCAGCCCCCGCAGGTAGGCAGAGCCCTGTCCGTGTCCCGTCTGCTGCACGAAGACGCCCGGCTCGTAGCGGAGCGCATCCGGCGCCGAGCGGGGAAGCCGCCGTTCCATGTCCCTCCGGGTAACGGCCCCCGTGGCCCGCTCCTCGGGGAGGGCCTCGGCTTCGCCTGCAGGGGAGCCGCTCACGGTGGTCTCGAGCGCCCCCTCGGCATGGGCCTGCCCCCCCACCGGTTGGATCAGAAACAGCGCTGTGAGCAGGAGGAGGCGCACCGAGGGGAGACCCTGCCGCTGGCAAGAGCCCTGTGGAATCAGGCGGTTACCCTACGGGGCCAACCGGACCGAGGCGCGGCCCCAGGAAAAAACGAAAAAAAGTGATCCGGGGTGTTGACGTGCGGAGCGAAGCAGGCGTATACAGCGCGCCCCTCGCCGAACCGCCCAACGGGGCGACGAAGCGAAGGGAACGGCAGCAACAAGCCGTCGGTCTTTGAAAACTGGATAGCAAGCCCAAGAAGAAGAGTGATTGCGGACTTCGCAGTCAATTTCTAAGAAGGCGCCTCTTAGGAGGTGCCTCCGAACGGGGATGCAACTTGCCAGCAAGGTGCATCCTGCCAGTTCAACACTCTGAGTAAATAATTGGAGAGTTTGATCCTGGCTCAGAACGAACGCTGGCGGCGTGCCTAACACATGCAAGTCGAGCGCGAATAGGGGCAACCCTTAGTAGAGCGGCGCACGGGTGCGTAACACGTGGGTAA
>JBDLRJ010000166.1:0-23120 GCA_039800145.1 Pseudomonadota bacterium
CGGAGACGAAGATCGCCTGGGGGACGATCTTCTCGAACTCGTTGAACTTCAGCGGGCGGTTGTCCATGGCGGACGGCAGCCGGAAGCCGAACTCGACGAGCGTCTCCTTGCGGCTGCGGTCGCCGCGGTACATGGCCCCCACCTGGGGCAGCGTCTGGTGGCTCTCGTCCACGAGCAGCAGGAAGTCGCGCGGGAAGTAGTCGACGAGGCACGGCGGCGGCTCGCCCGCGGAGCGGCCGGAGAGGTGGCGCGAGTAGTTCTCGATGCCGTTGCAGAACCCCACCTGCTCCAGCATCTCCAGGTCGTAGAGCGTCCGCTGCTCCAGCCGCTGCGCCTCGAGCAGGCGTCCCCCGGCGCGCAGTTCCGCGAGCCGCTCCCGGAGTTCCTCCTGGATGGACCGCACGGCCACCGCGCGCTGGGCCTCCGGCGTCACGTAGTGGCTGCCGGGGAAGATGACCGCCTTCTCCTGCGCGCCGAGCGAGAGTCCGCGCAGCGGGTCCACGGTGGTGATGCGCTCCACCGTGTCGCCGAAGAACTCCACGCGGACGGCGCGGTCCTCCTCGTACGCGGGGAAGATCTCCAGCACGTCTCCCCGGAGCCGGAACGTCCCGCGGTGGAAGTCGACGTCGTTGCGTTCGTACTGGCAGTCCACGAGCTTGCGGACGACGGACTGCAGCCCCGGCTCGGTCCCCACCTCGAGCGTGACGGCCATGTCCACGTAGGAGCGCGCCGCGCCGAGGCCGTAGATGCAGCTGACGGACGCGACGATCACCACGTCGTTGCGCGTGTTGAGCGAGTGCGTGGCCGAGTGCCGCAGCCGCTCGATCTCGTCGTTGATGGTCGCGTCCTTCTCGATGAAGGTGTCGGACGCCGGGACGTACGCCTCGGGCTGGTAGTAGTCGTAGTAGCTGACGAAGTACTCGACCGCGTTCTCCGGGAAGAGCGTCTTCAGCTCTCCGTAGAGTTGCGCCGCCAGCGTCTTGTTGTGCGCCATGAGCAGCGTCGGCCGCTGCACCGCGGCGATGACGTTGGCCATGGTGAACGTCTTCCCGGAGCCGGTGACGCCGAGCAGGGTCTGGTACGGGTCGCCGCGCTGCAGCCCTTCCACCAGTTCTCGGATGGCGCGCGGCTGGTCCCCGCGGGGCTGGTAATCGCTGACGACGCGGAAGGGGGGCATGGGCTTTCGCTCCGGGAACGCGCGGGGCTCAGGCCACCTTCCAGCCCGTGCCCGCGGCGGTGTCCATGATCTCCACGCCGAGCCCCTTGAGCTCGTCCCGCAGCCGGTCGGACGCGGCGTAGTCCTTCGCCGCGCGTGCCTCCCTCCGCGCCCGGAGCAGCGCCTCCACCTTCGCCACGTCGATCCCCTTCTCCCGGACCGCGCGGTCGCGCCGGCGGAGCAGCCACTCGGCGGGGACGTCCTCGAAGAGCCCGAGCACCGAGGCGATCTGCCGCACGTCCGCCCGCAGCGCGGCGAGCGTGCGCCCGACCAGCGCCTTGTCCTTGACCGGCGGCTTGTCGGTCAGCTCGTTGAGCTCGGTGAAGAGCGCGGAGACGTCCGCCATGGCCGAGGCGTAGTTGAAGTCGTCCGCCATGGCCGCGTGGAAGCCGCGGAGGTGCCGGGACGGCTCGCCGTGCAGCGGCCCCTCGCCGAACGCCTTGCCGGCCGTCCGCTCGTCCACCTTGCGGAGCGTCTCGTAGAAGTACTCCATGCGGGCGTCGGCGTCCGCGAGCGCCTTGTCCACGAAGTTGAGCGGGCTGCGGTAGTGCGTGGAGAGGAAGAAGAAGCGCAGTGCCTCGGCATCCACGCGGGCGAGCGCGTCGCGCAGGCGCACCACGTTCCCGAGGGACTTGGACATCTTTGCGCCCTCGAGGTCCAGGAAGTTGGCGTGCATCCAGTAGCGCGCGAAGGGCTTCCCGGACGCGGCCTCGCTCTGGGCGATCTCGTTCTCGTGGTGCGGGAAGACCAGGTCCACCCCGCCGCCGTGGAGATCGAACGTCTCGCCCAGGTACTTCGCGCTCATGGCCGAGCACTCGATGTGCCACCCCGGCCGCCCCGGTCCCCACGGGCTGTCCCACGCCGGCTCGCCGGGCTTCGCCGCCTTCCAGAGTGCGAAGTCCAGCGGCTCGCGCTTCTGCTCGCCGGGCTGCACGCGCTCGCCCGCGCGGAGATCGTCCAGGTTCCGCTTCGACAGCTTCGCGTACGCCGGGTAGCGCGACACCTGGAAGTAGACGTCCCCCCGGCTCTCGTAGGCCACGCCCCGGTCGATGAGCGCCTGGATGATGGAGAGGATCTCCGGGAGGTGCTCGGACACGCGCGGCGTCACGTCCGGCTCCACCAGCTTGAGCGCCGCGGCGTCCTCGCGGAACGCCTGGATGAAGCGCTCGCTGACCGCCTGCGCCGTCTCCCCGTTCTCGTTGGCGGCCTTGATGATCTTGTCGTCCACGTCGGTGAAGTTGCGGACGTAGTGGACCCGGTACCCCACCGCGCGCAGGTAGCGCACCACCACGTCGAAGACGGTGAAGGTCCGCGCGTTGCCGATGTGGACGTAGCTGTAGACCGTGGGGCCGCAGACGTAGACGCCGAGCTCGCCCTCCTTGAGCGGGACGAGTGGCTCTTTCTGACCGGTCAGCGTGTTGTGAACGTTTACAGTGGGCAGCGGCATAGGGACTGCTGAGTTTAGCCTCGAAGCTGACCAAGTCGTCGGATTTCCTTGGCTTTTGATGCACGCCGCGATCAAGCCCGCGAAATCCCGCAACATTTCGGGGCGGATCCCGACAATCCGTGTGGGCCCTGCCCATACCCCAGAGGATCTCACATGCCGAGCCGCCCCTCCCGTCCCACCCGCCGCACCTCCGCCGACACGGGCGCCGAGGGACTGGACAGCCACACCGACGAGGCGGACCTTCCCATCCTCGAGGCAGACGACGATGCTACGCCCATCTCCGGCCAGCCGATGCGGGCCAGCGCGCGCGACATGGACGACGAGACCCCGACACGCCACAACCCCATGGGCCAGGACGCGGCCCTCCGTCCCTCCTATTCCGAGGAGGTCTCGGACCCCGGCCACAAGCCGGCGTTCCTCTACGTGGACCGCGGCCCCGGCGCGGGGCAGCTGATCCCGGTCAAGCAGGGGGAGGTCGTCATCGGCCGCATCTCCACCGCGGACCTCCGGCTGAACCACCCCTCGGTGAGCCGGAGCCACGCGCGGCTGGCGCGGCGCGGGGACGAGTTCACGCTGGAGGACCTGGGCAGCCAGAACGGCACGTACGTCAACCGCAAGAAGATCCGCGGCCGGACCTTCGTGGGCGCCGGGGACGAGATCACCGTGGGCACGGCCCTGCTGAAGCTGCGGGGACCCACGGGAGATTCGACCGCGGTGGCCTCCCCCCGTGCGCGGGGCGGCATGAGCAACGCGGTGAAGGTGGCGCTGTTTGCCGGCGCGGTGGGCGCGGGGATCGCGGCCACGCTGGTGTACGCGTTCGTCCGGACTGCGTCGGTCTCCGAGTCCCCCGCCCCCGCCGAGGTCGCCGCGGTCCAGGCCCCGGTCGCCGGGGAGGCACCGGTCGCGCGGCGCGCGGTGATCGAAGAAGAGGCGGTGGTTGTGGACGTGGTGAAGAGCGGCGTGCGTCCGGACCGGGAACTGCCGCGGGAGGCCGCGGCGGCCCCTGCCCCCGTTGCTGCTCCTGCCCCGGTCGCAGCGGTCGCGCGGGTGGCCCCCGTGGCAGCGGCCTCCGCCACGGCGCTCCGCAAGCCGGCCGCCTCGGCCGAGCGTGCGCCCGTCCCTGCCCCCGAGCAGCCGGTGGAGGCAGCTCCGGCAGAGGGCTACAACGCCGCCGCCAACCCGCAGCGCGCCACCATCCTGGCGCGCTACGAGTCCGGGAAGGTGGACCTGGCCATCGAGGCCGCGGAGGCTGCCGGCGACAAGGCGCTCGCCGCGGACCTGGTGAAGTTCCGGGATGCGTTCGCCGCGGGCAAAGAGGCGCGCGAGTCCGGTGACGTGGCCGGGGCGCTCAAGCAGTTCGGCGTGGCGCAGAAGATCGACGAGAGGCTGTCCTCCGGCTGGAGCGCATACGGTCCGCAGATCAAGCGGCAGATCGGCGGCGTGTACGCGGCGGTCGGTGCCCACCACCTGGACAGCGGGAACACGGCGGAGGCGCGCAAGGCCTTCCAGGCGGCGCTGAAGCAGGATCCGTCCAACTCCATTGCCAAGTCCGGCATGGCGCAGGTGGGCGGCGCGGACAAGCCGGCGCGGAGCGCCATCTCGGACGCCTTCGGTGACGACGCCCCGGCCCCGGAGAAGAAGGCCCCGGCCAAGCGCTCCGCCATCGAAGACGCGTTCGGAGAGTAGGCAGCGTGACGGGCAGGACCTGGGCAGTGATCGCGGCTGGCGCGCTCGGCGTGCTGGCCGCGGCCGTTTCGAGCGAGCCGGTGCGTCCCCCGCCCCTGCTGCTCACACTGTCGCCGCCGCATGGGATCTCGTCGAGCGTGGTGGTCCTCGAGGGGAATGCGCAGGTGGCCGAGTGGCCCGAGCTGTCCCACGCACCGGACGGCCAACCGCGCGGCGTGGTGCTGGGGGCGGGCTCCGCGGCCGTCGTCGTGGAGCAGGTGCAGCGGGCGGATCCCTCCTGGAGCGCGGGGCTGTGGGTGCTCGGCCCCGGCGGTCACCGGCAGCGCGCGGACCGGGTCTACCCGGGCGTGCGCCCCGTGGCGTTGCCCCGAGGCGAGTTGGCCGTCCCGCGGGGACGGTTCGGCCCGGTGCCCGCAGAGGGCGCCTACCGCGTGGACCTGCTGAGCGTGGACGCGGTCGCCGCTTCCGGGACCGCGGCGCCCCGGACGCTGTGGGAAGGGGCCGGGTTCCTCGCGTTGCCCATCGGCGTGAGCCGGGGGGAACTGCTGGTCTACGTGCCGGGCCCCGCGGCCCAGCCCCTGCTCGCGGTGTCGGTGGAGACGCGCCGCGTACGGACGGTCGCCGCGGATCTCCCGCTCGCGCGCGACTTCAGCCTCGCGGCGGACGGGCGCCTCTACTTCACGCAGCAGGGAGGCCTGGGCCCGGATGACTGGCGGGTGCGGGTGATCGACGTGGCCTCCGGCACGCGCCGCGAGCTGCCGGGTGCAGGGGGACACCTCGCGCTGCTGCCCTGGGCCGCCTCGGGAGGCGTGCTGGTGCAGCTGGACGCGGTGGGGAACGCCGCGTGGAGGGACGGGGCAGAGGGAAAGCGCCGCTGCCGGCTCGGGCCAGGCGTGGACGCGTGGCGCGCGTCGAGCGCGGATGGCCTCTGGATGGCGGGGCTCCACGAGGCGCCGTCGGAGTTCCCACGCGCCGTGCTCGCGGAGGTTCACGGCGGAGCCCACGCGTCCCTGCCCGTGCCCCGCGAGGTGAGGCCCGAGGTGCTGGGCTTCCTCGAGGGAGGCGCCCCGTGACGCGCGCCGCGCGCGTGGCGCTCGCCCCCCTGCTGCTCGCGGCCGGTACGGCCTCCGCGTACTGCCCGAGCTACACGCTCTCCAGCAGCGCCAACACCTACGACTGCGGCATCGAGGCGGCCGCCGGGACGAACCCCACGGTCGCCGAGTGGGGCGCGCTGTTCCAGGTGGTCGCGGGCGGCCCCGCGGCGTGGGGGCCCAACGGCCCCGGCGTGGCGAACATCGGGCAGGGCTGCGGCAAGCCCCAGCCGAACGTGCAGGTGCCCGCGCGGTTCCCGTGCGAGCTGCTCGGGGCCATTGCCCAGCAGGAATCCGGCTGGAAGCAGTTCTGCGTGCCGGACCGCCCCTCGGACCAGGTGGGGAAGCCGTCGCAGACCCTCATCTCGTTCGACTGCGGGTACGGCATCTCCCAGGTGACGAGCGGGATGCACACCGGGGAGACGCCGGGCTTCGACCGCCTCCGCGTGGCCGCGGAGCCGTTGTACAACCTTGCAACCGGCGCCTCCATCCTCGCGGGCAAGTGGCGCGTAACGCCGTGCGTGGGAGACAACCTCCCGACGGTGGTGGAGCACTGGTACACGGCGACGTGGGCGTACAACGGGCTCGCGTTCATCAACAACCCGAACAACCCGACCTACGCCGCCTCGCGCGGGGCCTGGAACCCGAAGGTGGGGGGCGGCGCGCCGTACCAGGAGAAGATCTTCGGCTGGCTCGAGTCCCCACCGTCGGACGGGCGTTTCGCGCAGGTGCGCGTGGCCTACCCGGCCCTCGCGGACATCGGGACGGGGCGCAGTCCGCCCTCGCTTCCCGAGCCGGCCTGCGGCTCGCCGACGTCCTGCGCCACGCCGCGCGCGGTGCACGTCTCCGGGTGCTTCGGCGGCACGCCGGGGCCGGACGCGGGTGTGCCCGAGCCCCCGGACGCAGGCGAGCCCGGGGACGCGGGGCTCCCGTCAACGGACGGGGGCATTGGTGAGCCGGGCCCGGCAGACGCGGGGGTTGTCCCGGACGCAGGCGCACCGTTGGACGAACTTGCAGTGGGCAGCTGTGGGTGCGGGGCGTCCTCGACGCCGGGCGCCTGGGCCTGGGCGTGGCTCAGCGCGGTCGCAGCCATCCGCGCACGGCGCGGGTCAGCACCCAGGCGTTGAACGCGGCGAACGCGGACAGCAGGCCCATGGCCAGCGCGAGCACCACGTCCCGCCCCGGCTTCTCTCCCTCCACGACGAGGAAGAGCTCACCCTTCACCGGCTGCACTTCACCGAAGCCCCGGAGCTGGTCGAAGGCAGCAGCGTAGGCCGGAGCATCCTCCCGAGAGAGCAGCCTGCCGCGCACGCCGAACGGGCGCTGGTCGGGGCGCGGCGGGGCACGGCCGGGGACGCGCTCCTCGCCGGGGAGTGGGCCGCGCTTCACCAAGAAGGGGCTGTCGCGGAGCCCGACGATGACCGAGGCCCGCCCGGACTCGTCCACGTAGAGGCCCCGCTGGGTGGGGACACCGTGCAGTTGAACGTAGCGGTTGGGCTGGATCGCCTCGAGCAGGTAGGCCCCCTCCGCACCGAGCGTGAGCGGCTCGCGCGGTGAGAAGAAGTAGGCGACGTCCGCCCGACCCTGCCACGCGAGAAGCCCCACCACGGCGAGCCCAGCGAGGGCAACCGGGGCCCGGATGCCAAGCGTGGAGCGTGCGGAGCGGCGCTCGAGCTCGGCGAGCGCCTCGTCCGGGTCCACCTCGGGCAGGTCGTCCGCACCGTCCGGCGCCTGCGCGTCGCCTGCCATCCGCGTCAGGCCGCGATGTTGAAGATCTTCTTGAGGTCGCTCTCCACGTCGTCCTCGGTGCAGCCCTTGGCGAGCGAGAGCTCCTTGATGAGCAGGGAGCGGGCGGTGTCCAACATCTTGCGCTCGCCGAAGGAGAGATCCTTGTCCCCCTTCAGGAGGTACAGGTCGCGGAGCACCTCGGCGATCTCGAACACGGAGCCGGTCTTGATCTTCTCCATGTACTCCCGGTACCGGCGGTTCCAGGTGGTGGAGTCCACCGAGATGTCCTTCTCCTTGAGGATGGAATACACCTGACGGACGTCGTCTTCGGAGATGATCTCCCGGAGACCGACCGAGCCGACCTTGTTGATGGGGATGAAGATCCGCATCCCGTTCTCGAGGATGCGGAGCACGTAGAAGGACTGGCGCTGACCGGCGACCTCGGTGTGCTCGATCCCCATGACCTCGCCCACGCCCTGGCCCGGGTACACAGCCTTGTCGCCCCGCTTGAACGTCGTCTGCACGCGCGCTGCCTCCTCGCCGGGAACCCGCGGGTCCCAGCCTGAAATCCGAGGGGCGACCGCCTAGCACAATTTTGCCCCTTTCTCAATGCGGCCGCCGCCTGCTCGCCGGGGCACGCTTTCTGCTGAACGCCCGCTCGGGGGGCGGGCCATGGAGCGCTGGAACTGGAGGACGCTGCTGGGGCGGCCGGTGGTGGTGCCGGCCTTCGCGGCGGTGGTGGGTGCAGCGGTCGTGGAGCCGGGCCCCGCGTGGGCCCTGGGACTCGCCGCGGTCGCCGCGTGGATGCTCGCTGCGCAACCGCTCCGCCCTGCCGCGAGGTGGGGTTCGCTCGTGCTGGGCTTCCTGCTGGCCGGCGGCTGCCTGGCCCGGCTCCACGCGGTCGATCCGCCGTCCGCGGGGAGGGCGTGGTCCGGCGAGGTCGAGGTCGAGGCGGTGTCCGAGACGCGGGAAGGCCGGGGCCGGCTCGAGGTCCAGCTGCTCAGCTCCCCCCACGGGCGGGCGCTGCTCACCGCGCGCGGTTGGGACGCGCTGCCCGCCCCGAGCGCGCGGCTGCGTCTCGTGACGAGGCTTCGGCCGGTCACCGTTGCCACCAACCCCGGAGAGCCGGACTGGGGCCACGCGCGGGCGAGGCGGGGCGTGGCGTGGACCGGGAGCGTCCGCGAGCGGGACGTCGCGCTGGTGGCCGAGGGGAGCAGCTGGGGCCGCGACAGGGCGTACCTGCAGCAGCGGTTCGCCCGCTTCGTCCGGGCACTGGCGCCGGGGCCGGAGTCGGCGGGGCTGTTCCTCGCCCTCTCCGCGGGCCGGCGGGCGGAGCTGGACGACGCACTCGAGGAGGACTTCGCGCGGAGCGGGCTCGCGCACGTCCTGTCGGTGAGCGGGCTGCACGTGGCGGGGTTGTCCCTGGCGCTGCTCGCGGTCGCGCGCTGGCTTGCAGCGGTGGTGCTGCACCGCATCCGTTCCGTGGATCTCCGGCGCTGGGCCGCGCCGGCCTGTCTTCCACCTGCCTGGCTCTACGTGGCGTGGACGGGCTGGCAGGGACCGGCGGTTCGCTCGGCCCTCATGTGGTCGCTGGGGGCGCTCGCGCTGGCCGCGGCGCGGCTCCCGGATGGACCGAGTCTCCTGGGCTGGGCCGCGCTGCTGATGCTCACCGTCTCCCCCGGCGGCGTGGCGGACCTGTCACTCCAGTTGTCGTTTCTCGCGTTGATGGGACTGATGGTGGGGACGCCTGCGCTGCGGGACGCGTTGCCCCTCCTCCGCCCACGCGAGGCGGGCGGCAGCCGGTTCGGCGCCGTGCGGAGGGCGCTCGAGCCGGTCCTCGCGGCCGCATGCGGGAGCCTCGCGGCGGTGCTGTGGACGCTGCCCGTGTTGTCCTCGACTTTCGGGCGGACGAGCCTCGTCGGGGTCCTCTCCAACGTCGTCGCGCTCCCGCTCTCCGCGGCGCTGACCGTGACGGCGGCAGGCACCGCCGCCCTCTTCCCGGTGTCCCCTGGCCTGGCCGGGCTACCGGGGTGGGCGGGATGCCACATGGCCGCGTGGCTCGCATGGCTGGCGCGTGCGGCGGCCCAGTTGCCCGGCGCTGCGCTCGAGCTCCCGCCGCTCGGTGCGTGGGGCGCGGGCTGTTGGTACGCGGGGCTCTCGGCCTGGGCGCTCGGACGGGGGCGCTGGCGTGCCTGGGGCGCGCTCGCGCCCGCCGCGCTGCTGGCATCGTGGGTCGGCATGCCCGCCGGGTGGGGACCGGGGCTGGTGATCACCTTCCTCGACGTGGGCCAGGGAGATGCCACCGTGGTGAGCAGCCGGGGCCGGCACCTGCTCGTGGATGGCGGCGGCGTTCCGCACGGCTCGGACCCGGGCGAGCGCGTGGTGGTTCCGTTTCTCCGGCACGAGCGCATTGGCCGCCTCGCGCTCGCGGTCTTGACGCACCCGCACCCGGACCACGCCCTGGGGCTCGCGAGCACCTTGCGCCACGTCCCGGTGGAGGCCCTCTGGCTGGGCGCGGGGTCCGAGGAGGGGCCTCTCACGCGCAGCGTCCGGGAGGCCGCGCGCGGGGCGCAGGTGGTGCACGTCCACCGTGGGAGCCCCCCGCTCCGCCTCGGCGAGGCCCTGGTCGAGGTGCTCGGGCCCCCCGAGGATGATGCACTGCTCGAGTCCGTCAACGACCGCAGCGTGGTGCTGGGCATCACGCACGGACGGGTGCGCGTGCTGCTGACGGGCGACATGGAGGCGGACGCCGAGGGGCTGATGCCCATCTGGCCGGCGGACGTGCTGAAGGCGCCGCACCATGGGTCGAGGACTTCGTCGACAGCGCCCTTCCTCGAGCGCGTCCGTCCCCGCGTGGCGGTCTTCTGCGTGGGGCGGGAGAACCGGTTCGGCTTCCCAGCCCCCGAGGTGCAGGCGCGGTACGAGGCGCTGGGCGCCACCTGCTACCGGACGGACCTGCACGGGGCGGTGCGGGTGGAGAGCGACGGGGAGGATCTCCGCGTCGTCCCCTCCAGGGTTGCGCCTGCGGGGCTTGCCGGAGCGGCACACCGTGCGCAGGGTACCGGGGATGATCCCTGAAGATCTCGACCTGGCCGAGCTCGCCCGGGACCTGCAGCGGGCGCTCGGCCACCGCGGCGCAGAGGGCTACCTGCGGGGCAAGTCACTCATGAGAGACCTGCTGGTGGAAGAGCACCGCTTCTCCCAGCTCGAGGCGGAGGAACTGGTGGACACGCTGGAGCTGCGCGGGTTCCTCCACTTCCTCGGAGATCCTTCCCGGCGCTCCGTGGTGGACGCGGCCTGGGACATCGATCCCGACCCCTGAAGACCCAGCCCGTTACGGGGCGAACTCGAGCCAGCCGAAGCGCGGGAGGTGGTGGAAGTCTCCCTTGAAGAGCGGAGAAAAGGCCTGGCCCTCCACCTGCCGTCGGCCGACGTGCTCGAGCCGGTACAGGTTGAAGCGCCAGCGGTCTCCGGGGCGCGGCGGCACCTGGGGCACCTCCATCAACTCCGAGATGGGGATGCGCAGCTCGGCAGACCAGCCCTCGTCCTTGTCGGACGCGTCGTTGGCGGTCCCGCGCACCTTCACCGCGGTGGTGTAGCTGCTCTGCCAGGCCCGGGCGGCATCCAGATCCGAGCGGTAGGCCACGAAGGCGGCGTCGAACTGGACGTTGTTGGGGGAGACCTGGAGCTCGTTGTAGGTCTTCCCGTCGCCGTTGGCGTCCAGGAACACCTCGACGACCTCCTCGTTGTAGATGGGATCATCCCGCTTGCTGAGCGTGCCCCAGGCGTCCGGGTCCTCGCAGTCGAAGCCGACGTAGACGAACTGGTCGTCCCAGGTGACGCGGGCGAGCGTGCGGAGGGAAACGCTCCGCCCGTCGTAGCTCCCCTTGAGCTGGACCACCGGCGCCTTCTCCCACGCAGCGTCGTCGAGCACGCCGTCCACCGTGGGAGGGGCCGCTGCCTTCGGCGCCTTGTAGACGGGGAGTTCGTCCCGGGTGAGCTCCAGCGCAGGACCGAGCAGGCGCTGGTCTCCGCGGTGGGCGGAGGGCTGGTCCACCGGGAGGCGCCCCGCGTCGTTCCAGAAGCCGAGCACCAGGCGGACCTTTCCGCTCGGCGAGGGCGGAATCCGGAAGGCGTGGCGGTCCTCCACGGTCTCGCCGACCTTCCACTGCTCGAGCGGAAGCGCCCCGCCCTGGAAGTCGTGGTCCACGTTCTGGAGGATCTCCCCGGACGCCTCGTCCACCAGGTGGACGAAGAAGCGGTAGCCGGCGGGCGGAGGCTTGAGCGCCTCGAACTGGTGGATGACCTGGACGCCGTCCCGCGCGTTGCCGAGCCCCGTCATGACCCGACTCCCCTTGTACCGGAGCGTCCCCCCGCCGAGCGTGGCCCCGGCAGCGGCCCCCGGTGCGGGGGTGCCGGTCGAGGATGCCGCGGACGGGGCGCGGCGGTTCTTCGGGCCGGCGAGCTCGTCGCGGCAGCCGGACAGGGACGCAGCGACGGCCACGGCGAGGAGGAGTCGGGCGAAGTTCATGGCGGCGGGGACCTTACGCGAGCCCGCCGTCGCTGTCCGCGGCGCAGGACACCCGTCCGCGGCGGGAGAAGGACGCTCGCGCCGCAGTGCGAATTCCCAGCAGGTGCCGTTGGCCGGGGGCGTGCTGGACCGGCCCGGCATGCACATCGACATCACGTGGAAGGGCAAGGCCTCGCGGCTGGAGTGGACGGGGGAACGGGTGACGCTCGGAGGTGAACTCACCGACACGAGGAGGCTGGAAGGAGCCCCTGCGGCGGTCGTCGAGGTCACCCGTTCAGGCCCGCACCTCCTGCTGAGGACCGCGGAGCCCCATTCGCTGGATTCCCTGCTCTTTCCCGCGCACGTCTGGCGGCTGTGGGCTCCCGGCGAGCAGGTGAGCATCGGCGAGCACCTGCGGCTCACGCTCGTGACGGTCCCCGGAGACGGCCGGGAGTCGCTGGGGGAGAGCACGGGGACATCTGCGCTGGCCCGTCACCTTCTCGGGGACGAGTCCGAGGGGCTCTCCCCCGAGAGCGCCTCCCTGGTGGTGCTGTCCGGCCGGGACGTGGGCCGGAGGTTGATCCTCGGGCGCACCGGGCCCCTGGTGCTCGGACGCGGGCGGGGGGCCGCGCTCGCCTTGATGGACGAGACGATCTCCCGCGCCCACCTCGGCTTCCAGCTGCGGGAGGGCAGCTGGTGGGTGGAGGATCTCGGCGGGCCGAATGGGCTCTTCGTGGACGGACGACGGTGGAAGACCTGCGCACTGAAGCGGGGGGCGGTCCTGGAGCTCGGCCGGGTGTGGCTGCGGTTCGTTGAGCCTGTCCGCGATGAGCCTGCCCGCGACGTCCCACTCCCGGTCCCCGAGCCCGCGGAGGCGGCAAAGGGCTCGGGGCTGCAGGAGGCGGAGACGCCGGCCACCACCGAGCCCTCGCCGCCCGCCCCGTCCGCGGCGGGATGGCTTCGGGCGCTCATCGGACTCGGCGGGGCTGCAGCCCTCATCGGCGCGGCGTGGCTCTGAGGACTCCGGTCAAGGCCCGAGGCGCATCTGGAGGTGCCGGGCGAGCTCGCGGTGCTGTCGGTAGAGGTTGGTGAAGCGCACCATCCGGCCGGAGGCCCTCAGGACGTAGAGCGTCACGGGCCCCGGCAGGACACCGAAGCCCTCGCACTGGGACCACCGTGCGCGCGTGGCGCCGAAGAGTCCGCGGTGGCTGATGCCTTCCTCGTCCACGGTGATGGCGCTGATGCCGTGGTGGGTGGCTGCAAGGCCGAAGAGGGCGGAGAAGAAAGCGGCCCCCAGCAGCGTGGACCATTCCCGTGGGCCATGTTGGGCGGTCCACGTCGCAGCCCAGGCCCACCAGGCCGAGGCGATTGAAAAAGTGAAGACGACCCAGCGGGCCGGGCGGAAAGTCCGGGGCTCGACGTAGACGCGCTCCATGCCCTGCCAAGGTGGGCACGGGAGCGGCTCAGCGCATCTTGTCCGCCTTCTTGCGTGCCTCCGCCTGGAGAGACGGCTGCACGTCGGGTGCGGTCGCGGCGGCGTAGCGCTGGAAGTACGTCCGCGCCTCGGAGAAGCGGCGAAGCCCCCGGTTGGCCTCCGCGATCCCGTAAAGTGGAGAGGCGCGGTTCGGGTCCAGCTTCAAGGCCTGCTCGTAGTCGGCGATGGCGTCCACGTAGCGACGCAGGCCGATGTTGGCGCTGCCGCGGGCAATCCATGCCACGCCGAGGTTGGGCTCGAGCTTGATGGCATCCGTCAGGTGGTCGACCGCGCCGCCGTAGTCGCGGGCCATCACCCGCTTGACGCCCTCTTCGTACAGGCGCGCGGCCGAGGCCCGGGCGGACTCGCTGGTGGGGCCTGCCCCCGCGGGAAGTCCCTGGGCCTGCGGACTCCCTCCCCCCTGTGCGACGAGCTTCGCCTCCGCCTTCTTGATCTGGTCGTCCGCGCTCTTGCGGACGGACGGATCCGGCGACAGGAGCATCACGCGGCGCCAGCGGTCGATGGCCTGCTGGAAGTAGCCGAGCACCGCGTAGCTCCGGCCGAGTTTGAAAAGCGCCGCCACGTCGTTGCCATCTGCGTTGACCGCGTCCTGGTAGGCGAAGGAGGCCTCGCGGTAGCGCTTCTGGGCGAACAGGGCGTCACCCTCGGCAAGCTTCTCCCTCGCCAGCGTGGAGTTGGTCGGTGCGGGCTCGGCGGCGGGCAGTGTCGGGGGGGGCGTCTGCGGGGTGTCGCGAACGGTGGAGACTGCGGGGCCACCCAGGCCCACCGTTCCCGGCAGCTCTGCGGCAGCAGTCGTCCCGGCACCGGCAGTCCCCGCCACGACAGTCCCGGCAGCGGCCGGCTCTGCAGCGACAGTCCCGGCAGCGGCATTCCCAACAGCGGCCGGGGGAGGCTTTGCGGCACCTGCGGAGACCACGCCCCCCGCACCGATTCCCCCGGCCCCCGGGGAGACGAGGACGCTGCCCGAAGGAGGAGGAGGGGGCGCGGCGGGTGCCGCCGCGGCGGTGGCAGTCTCCGCCTTCAGCGCCGCGAGATTCTCGGTGGCGCGGGCGCGGAACTTCTCCTGTCCCGGCCGCTTCTCGAGGGCCAGGTACTGCTCGTAGCTCGCGATGGCCTCCGCCTTCCTGCCCGCGAGGCGCAGGCTGTCGGCGAGGCCGTAGTGGCCATCCGCCTCCGTGGGGGCGAGCCGGACGTATCGTTCGTAGGACTCGACCGCGCCGGCGTAGTTCCCGGTCTTCTTCTGGACGAAGCCGAGGTTGAACCAGGCCTGCTTGTTAGCCGGGTCGGCACGGGTGGCGGCCTGGAAATGGAGCACCGCTTCATCCGGCTTGCCGAGTTTGAAGAGCACGGCGCCCAGCCCGACCTCGGACTCGGCGTCTCCCGGCGAGAGCGCCAGTGCCTCCTGGTACCCCGCCTGCGCATCCGGCAACCGGTTCTCCGCCTGCGCGCGGAGGGCGCGCTCGTACGCGGACTGGGCGGCGGGGGTCCGGTCTGCGGCCGCAGGGAGAGAGGTCAGGAGAAACAGCAGGCTGAGACGGCGAATGGACACGGAACGGGCCTCCGAGAGGCGGATCTATCAGCTGCGGAAAGGGTTCTGCAGGAGGATGGTCTCGCCCCGGTCGGCCCCGACGGAGACACACACCACGGGGACGCCCGCCACCTCCTCGACCCGGCGGACGTAGCGGCGGGCATTCGGAGGCAGGTCGTCCAGGGTGCGGGCTCCGGCGAGCGGCTCGTCCCAGCCGGGGAGCGTCTCGTAGACAGGCGTGACGCGCGCGAGGTCCTCCACGTCCGGGGGAAGCTCGGTGATCCGCTGCCCGTCCAGTTCGTAGGCCGTGCAGAGCTGGAGGGACTTGAGCCCGGACAGGATGTCCAGCTTCGTGAGCGCCATCCCCCACAGCCCGTTGACGCGGACGGCGTACCTCAGCACCACCCCGTCCAGCCAGCCGCAGCGGCGCGGCCTGCCGGTGGTGGCGCCGAACTCGTCCCCGGTCTTCCGGAGCAGGTCGCCCAGTTCGTCCGTGAGTTCCGTGGGGAACGGCCCGCCGCCCACGCGCGTGGTGTAGGCCTTGGTGATCCCCATCACGCGGTCCAGCACCGTGGGCCCCAGCCCCGAGCCGGTGGCGGCATTGCCGGCCACGCAGTTGCTGCTCGTCACGTAGGGGTAGGTCCCGTGGTCCACGTCGAGCAGCGTGCCCTGGGCCCCCTCGAAGAGGATGCGGGAGCCCTGCGCCACCCGGTTGGCCAGGTACACGGAGGTGTCCGTGACGTGGGGGCGGAGCCGCTCGCCCCATTGCTTGAACTGCTCGAGCGTCTGCGCAGGGTCCAGGGGGACGTGCTTCACTCCAGCGGCCTTTGCGAGGCGGCGGAGCTCCGGATCGGTGGCCTCCAGCGCCTCGGCAACCTTGTGCGCCAGGCGCTCGGGGAGCAGCAGGTCCCGCATGCGGATGGCCCGGCGCCCCACCTTGTCCTCGTACGCCGGCCCGATTCCACGACCGGTGGTCCCGATGGCGCTGCCCCCCCGGAGCTTCTCCCGGAGGACGTCCAGCTGGGTGTGCCAGGGGCAGATGACCGTGGCGCTCCCGGAGACGAGCAGCTGCCCGTCGTCCTTGAGCAGCCCCCGAGCCTTCAGCCCCTCCACCTCCTGGACGAGCACCCGCGGGTCCACCACCACGCCGTTGCCGATGACGCAGATCTTCCCCGCGTGCAGGACGCCGGACGGGATGAGGTGCAGGACGGTCTTCTGCCCGCCCACCACGAGCGTGTGGCCCGCGTTGTTGCCCCCCTGGAAGCGCACCACCACCTGCGCGTGCTGCGTCAGCAGGTCGACGACCTTGCCCTTCCCCTCGTCGCCCCACTGGGCGCCCACCACCACGACGTTCGACATGATGCTCCCGGTTATAGCCCACCCACTCGGGGGTGACAGCGTGACAGAAACCCGCACCGGAGCCGCGCGCACTCCCGAGGCTCAATCCCCGGCCAGCCGGCGCCCTGTGCGCACCGGGCCCATTGGGCCGCCCCCTCGAGCAACGCGCGCTCGAGCCGGGCCGGGTCCCCGGCGGGCAGCTCCTGCCGGATGACCGGAACCCCTGCCCCCCCGCGCAGGAACACGAGGCCCGTCCGCACCGGGGTCCCCTCTCCCACCAGCGCCCGCGCGGCGAGCGCGTAGCAGTCG
The DNA here is from genome assembly GCA_039800145.1 of Pseudomonadota bacterium. Classification (GTDB taxonomy): domain Bacteria; phylum Myxococcota; class Myxococcia; order Myxococcales; family Myxococcaceae; genus VGRA01. The sequence goes on from JBDLRJ010000166.1 coordinate 16,349, forward strand.
AGCTGGAAGCCGTAGGCGTGGAAGGGGTCCGACGGCCGCTCCGCGTACTTGTAGTCGATCACGGTGGCACCGCCGTCTTCGTCCTGGAGCAGGAGATCCACCTGGCCTCGGAGGTGGAGAGCGAGGCCGTCCGGAGACTCGAGCCGGAGGACGAAGGGCAGCTCGCGGTGGACGCGGTCCACCCCGAGCGAGGCCATGCGCCGGGCCAGCGGTGAACCGGAGAAGCCCGAGAGCTCCCGGCGCAGTTCGCGCGACGCCTCCCCCTCCGGGTCCACGCCGCGCGTGGCGAGCATCTCGGCGAACGCGGCATCCGCCCGGTGCGGATCTCCGAGCGCCTCGGCGGGAAGCGACTCGAGCAGCGCATGGGCGAGCACCCCGCGGGCCCGTGCGTCCGGCACGCCCGCGGGGGTAGCCTCGGCCCCGTCCTCCGCCACCGGCTCGAGCGAGATCCTCGCCTCCGACAGCCCGAGGACGTGCAGGTACCGGTAGCGCCGCGGGCAGCGGAAGAAGTCCTGCAGCTGGGTGACGGGAAAGACGAGCGTCCGGGGGGGCGTCCGACGCGGGCGCTCGCTCGGGTAGGCGACCGGCTGCGACTCGGGAGGAGCTTCCGCTGGCCGCGGGGCCGGGGCGGGCCCTTCGTGCGGAACGTCCACCACGTGGGGCGTGGTGCCCTCGGCGAAGGCCGCGTCGAGCCAGTGCCACCAGGTGCCCCCGACGCCCCGCCTTGGCGCGCCTGCAAGCAGGACCTTGTCCCGTGCACGGGTGAGCGCCACGTAGAGCAGCCTCCGGCTCTCGGCCTCCTCCCGCTTGCGGCGCACCTCTCGAACGGCGAGCAGCCGCTCGGTGTCACCGGTCATCCCCCCCGGCGCCACGGGGCGGAGGGCGAGTCCCACCCGCCGGTCGTACTGGAGCGGACCGCTCCGGCTGCTGCGCGGGGAGCCCAATTCGGGGACAACCACCACGGGCCATTCGAGCCCCTTGGACCTGTGCACCGTGAGGAGCTGAACCGCGCGGGTGTCTCCAGCGTCGACCGTGAGCGCCTGCTCTTCCCTCGGCTGTTCTCGGGCGCGGGCGAGCAGCTCGCGGGCAAATTGCGGCAGCCCCCCTTCGCCCCGCCACCCCGCGGCCAGCTCTTCCAGCTTCTGCAGGTTGGCGAGCACCTGCTCGGCGCCCGGCAGGGCAGCCGCTGCCACCCGGTACCCGCTGTCCCGCACGAGCGTACGCACGCACGTCTCGAGGGGGATGCCGTCCCAGGAGGCCACCAGGTCTGCGTGCAGGGCGAGCAACCGGGAGAGGCGCTCCCGGCTCCCGCGCGTCAACTCCGGCGTCTCCCCCCCGAGCCACTCCCGCGCCCTGCGGGCGGAGAGGCCTGCGCGCTCCTGCACCGCGTACAGCTCCGCGTCCGTGAGCGCGACGAAGGGAGACCGGAGCACCGCCGCGAAGGAGGCCCGGTCCGAGGGATCCGCCACCCACGCGAGCCCCGAGGCCACGTCCAGGATCTCCTGCGCGGCGTAGAAGCCGCGACCGCCGAGCACGCGGTGCGGGATGCCGTGGCGGAGCAGGGCCTGCCGGTAGGTCTCGAGGTGGGTGAGCCCCCGGAACAGCAGCGCCACGTCCGAACCGCGAAGGGGCCGCGGACGGCCCTCCCGGTCCGCGATCCGCTCCGGCGCCCCGGGCGCCAGCAGCGCGGCGATCCGCCGGGCGAGTGCGTCCGCCTCCCGAGAGCGCTCGGGCCCCTCTCCGGGAGGGAGGAGCCGCTCCACCGGGGACCCGACGTCCGATTCGGAGCGGACGGGGCGGAGATCATCCTCGTCCGGGACGTAGGCCACCTCCTCGTCCCCCGCCCCGGGCGTGCCCCGCAGCACCCGCGCGAACGCGTGGTTGAAGCCGGCGAGCAGTCCCGGCGTGCTGCGGCGGTTGTCCTTCAGGAAAGCCCGCACGCCGCCAGAGGCCTCGATGCTGCGCGCGAGCAGTTCGAAAACCGCGACGTCCGCGCCGCGGAACTCGTAGATGGACTGCTTTCGGTCACCCACGGCACACACGCTCGCGGGCTGCAGCGGCAGCGCGAGGGGCCCCTCCTCCCCGAGCGGACGCGGGGCGCCCTCCCGTTCCTCGGCGAGCAGGTGGACGAGTTCCAACTGCACGCGGTTGGTGTCCTGGCACTCGTCCACGAGGAGCGCCCCCACGCGCCCCTGCACCTCGGCGCGGAACGCCGGCACGTCCCGCAGCAGGTTCCGGGCGCGGAGCATCAGCTCGGTGAAATCCAGCACGCCCTCGCGGGCGAAGGACGCCGCGAGCGAACGCTCCAACCCAGTGAGCAGCGCGCGGACCGTGCGCTCCTGGGGGGCCGCGTAGAGCGCGAGCCAGAGCGCCTGCAGCCCCGGTGCCTCGGCCCCCCCCACGAGCGCCTGCTTCAGTCGGACGAGCGCGGGCTTGTGCGCCCCGGAGGGAGGCAGCCGCGCGCCGGAGATTGCCCGCTGCACGGCGGGGAAACCGGTCACGTGGTGGAAGTTCTCCACCGAGAGCCCTGCCAGCACGGGGGAGAGTTCACCGAGCGCGGCGTGCCACGCCCCGTGCGGGCGGCCCGCGAGAGCGAGCTGTGCCTCGGCGAGCGCCGACCGCGCCTCCCGGAGTCCGTCCTCGAAGCCCCGGACCGCGTCTTCCGCGTCCGTCACCGGGAGCTCCGCCGCCCTGCGTCCCTCCTCCCGCAGCCGGGTGAACACGGGGAGCAGCGCGTCCACGAGGCCCTGCCCGCGCCCGGCCCCCTCGAAGCCCCACTCGCGGCACAGCGCAGCCACCTCGGCATTCCCGGACTCGAGGGCCTCCAGCACCGTGCGGGACGCAATCCTGCGGCACAACGCCTCCGCCTGCCCCTCGTCCAGCAGCGTGAAGCCGGGCTCCACGCCGAGTCCCGCGGGGGCCTGGCGGAGCAGCTGGACGCACAGTCCGTGGAAGGTCCCCACGTAGGCCTGGCCCATGGCCTCGAGCAGCCCCTGCCAGCGCGCGGGCGGTGGGAAGGGCTTCCCTGCCCGCTCGAAGGTCCGGACGAGCACGGCCTCTCCCGACACGTCTCCGGCCGCGAGCGCGCGCAGCCGTCCACGGAGCCGTTCCTGGAGCTCGCCGGCGGCCTTCTCGGTGAAGGTGACGAGCACGAGCTTCGAGGGGTGGAGCGGTTCGGCTCCCGGACGCGCTCCGCCGAGCACGTGGAGACAGAGCGCCACGAGGCTCCACGTCTTCCCTGCCCCGGCCCCGGCCATGAGCGCCAGGTTGCGCTCGAGCGCGAGCGCCTCTTCCACGGTGGTGATTCCGGGCGCGCTCACTCCGCGGACTCCTCGCCCGCGTCGTCGCTGCGGAAGCGGCAGATGGGGCGGAAGCTGCAATGGCCGCAGTCGCGGGGGTGCACCGCGAAATCCCCGCGGCGGAGCGCGCCGACATGGGCGTGCACGGCGTTGGCGAAGTTGGGCACCCCCTCCTCGCTGGCCCGTGCACGCGATGGCTCGTCCACGGCGAAGAAGGAAGGGGGCACGCCGCCCTCGAAGAGCGACGACAGCGTGGGCGCCTCTCCGTCCTTCAAGGAGAGCCACGCCCCGTCCACGGCCGCCTCGGGCGCCCACTGGCGCGCGGCATAGACGTACAGCGGAAGCTGGAACTCGCTGACGAGCAGGTCCTCCGGGCGCCTCCGGACGGTGCCTGACTTGTAGTCCACCACCGCGAGCCGCCCACCCGCCTCGTCCAGGCGGTCCATCCCTCCCCGGAAGTGGACGGGGGCCTCTCCCGGAAGCGCCGCGGGCAGCTGCACCTCGCGCAGCTCCGGACGAGCTTCCGGGACGCCGAAGGCGACCTCGTGTCCGGAGGGAACGAGCCCGTCGAACGGCAGCCCCGCGTGCGAGGCATCCAAAAGCCGGCGCGCCATGGAGGATGCGCGCTCCTGCGCGAGCTGGAAGAGCGCGGGGTGGCCCACGTGGTTGCGGGCCTTCACCCTGGCGACGGCCCGCGCCACGGCGGCTTCCAGGAGTGCAGCCGGGACGTCCGCGGCAGCGCGCCCGAGGAGGCCTGCTTCCGCGAGTGCCGGGAAGAGCGCCTCGAGCACGGCGTGCCAGAGGTTGCCTCGCGCGGCCGCGTCCAGGTCCTCCCCCGGCGCGTCCGCCCCGTCGAGGCCGAGCACGTCCGAGAGGAAGGCCTGGAAGCGGCAGTTCGCCGCACGCTGGAGGGTTGCAGCGCTCAGGGGACGCTCCGGGCCGAAGGCGAGCGCCTCCCCGGCCCCCGGTACCCACCCGGTGAACGGTCCCGGCGGCGCATCCGCCGAGGCGAAGTGGCGGAGGCGCTCGACCTCCACCTGCGAGAGCTCCCGTGCCTCCCCCATCCAGGGCGCGGAGGCCTCGGCGAGTGCCGCGGCGCGGGCGGCGGGGTCCGCCTCCCCGACGCGGAGGGACGGGGGCGAGAGGAACTCCAGCGCGAGGCGCGCGCGGCGGTCCTCCTCGTGGATGGCCTCGGAGAGCCTGGGGACCGGGGCGGATGGAAGAGACTCCACCCCGAGGTTCGTACGGCGCAGCAACTCCTCGAGCACCGGGCTCGGGAGCTGTTCCCTGCCTCCCACCGAGGCAGGCCACGACAGGATGCACTCGGGGGCCGCGGAGAGGGCGCACGCGAAGAGCAGCCGCTGTTCGGCGAGCGCCCACGGCGCGCGCCCCTCCTCCTCGCCGGACCGCAGGCGGACAACCTCCCGCCGCTCGCGGCGGTTCAGCGCCGCCAGGGCATCCTCGCCGAGCAGGACCGGGGGGCGCTCGCGCGCAGGGAAGCGCGCCCCCGACAACCCGGCGAGGAACAGCCGCCGGAAGCTGCGGCCGGGGATCTCCCGGAGATCCAGCACCTGGACCGCCCCGGTCCGGAGGCCGCGCGGCTCGAGCCGCACCTGCGCCGCCGCGGCCTCGAGCCAGCGGATGAACTCCGGGCGCTCCAGTTCCGCGCCGCCTGCACCTGACGCGGAGAGCGCGGCGTTCAGCGCCGCGGCGAGTTCCGCGAGCGCACGGAAGGCCGCCTCGTCCCGCGCGAGGGCCTCGGCGCGCGCACGCCCCAGGCGTCCCTCGGGGCCGGGGATCTCCTGCTGCCCACGGGCGCACCGGTCCATCCCGAGCGCCTCCACCGCCCGCCACCAGCCTGCGACGAAGGCGGCTGCCGATGCCCGAGGTGGAAGGTGTTCGCGGAGGGCAAGCACCGCACGGCAGCGTTCGAGCAGTGCCCTCGCGCGGGCGGCCTCGCGCTCCCTCCCCTGGCGCTCCCTGCGGACCGCGAGCCCCCCGAGCCGCAGCTCGAAAGCGCCGACGCCGCCCGTGGCCCCGACCACGTCGTCCGTCACCGCGGCGTCTGCGAGGAGGCGGAAGGCGGACGGGAGCGGAGGGCCCAGGGCAGGCGCATGGTGACCGGCGAGCAGGTGCGCCACCCGCTCAGCGGGGAAGTTCTCTTCGACGAGCCCCGGCAGCGAGAGTGCATGCCGCCCGAGGGGCGTGTCGGCCAGGGGCGATCCGCGGCGGGTCCAGGCCGGGATGTCCAGCTCCGCGAGGTGGGCACGAAGCACCTCCGCCTCGTCGCCGAGGGCGGGGAACGCGACGGCGACCTCCTCGGGCGGGAGACCGGCCTCGAGAGCCTGCGCGACCTCGCGGACGATGGCCCCGAGTTCCGCGCGCTCGGACGCCGCGCGCAGGACCCGGAGCCGTCCCGGTGGGATCTCGGCCGTGCGTGGGTCCGCCGTGAAGAGCACCGCCCCGATCGCACCGAGTCCCGACTCGGGCGCCCGGTCGTCCTTCAGGGCCTCGACGTGGGTCCATGCCTGGGCCTCGGCCTCGAACAGCTGGAGCACCGGGTCCACGGCGGCATCCGCGCCGGGGCCGCCCGCGGCCGGGAGTTCGAGCCGGAAGGCCACGCCCGCCCGCTCGCACGCCGAGGCGAGCGCAAGCAGCAGCGCGCGACGTGCCGGGGGAAAGTCGTGGAGGGCGTGGAACGAGACGCCCCCGAAGCGTGCGAGCGCAGGCGGAAGTCCCTCGGTCCGGAGGCGCCGGGTGGCAGCGAGCAGGACATCCCCGGCATCCGCGAGGCCGCGCGCCCGCAGTGCCTGCTCGTAGGCCCACCAGGTGCGGGCGAGCCAGGCGCCCCGCTCCCGCGACGACTCCGGGAAGGCCCGCACCGCGCGTCGGAACGAGAGCGGCTCCAGTCCCCCGCCCTTCAGCTCGGAGAACAGCGTGGCCGCGGCGCGCGCAAAGGCGGGCGTGAGCGCCCAGGTCCCGAACGGGCCCTGCCCCGCGCGGACGGCGCACGCGCGGACGAGCCACTGGAGGGACAGGTCCGAGGCGACCGCCCGGCCGAGAAGCCGTGCAGGCTCGAGCTTCTGCAGCAGCTGGGCGAACGTGCAGAAGCCGGCCGCGTCCACGAAGCCCGACGTGGCGGCCGCGCGCACGAGCGCCTCCTCCATCCGTCCGCCGTCCGGGAAGATCCGGAGCGTTGGTCCCCGTGCGCTCATGTCCAGCCGGGCACTCTACGCCGCCCCCCTGACATCCCGGCGCTTCTTCCCGCAGCGAACCAGGGCAATCGCATCATCCCCGAGGGGCTGCCCGAGGCCCCTTGGAGGGCAGGCGGGGCTTGTACTCGTTGGGCAGGCCGAGGACGTGGCAGAGGAAGTCCGGGCTCCAGGAGGCCTTCTTGCGCTTGAGGCGGAGGCTGGTCTTCTTCAGCGGGTCGGCCTTCTTCAGGAGGTTGAGCGCGACGTGGCGCAGCATGG
>JBDLRJ010000167.1:0-16224 GCA_039800145.1 Pseudomonadota bacterium
TGGCGCACTGCCTGCGTCGCGAGGTGACACCGCGGAATCGTCTGCGGCCGGTTCGCGGGCATCGCCCGCAGGCGCTCGCGCTGATGGCGCACTGCCTGCGTCGCGAGGTGACACCGCGGAATCGTCTGCGGCCAATTCGCGGGCATCGCCCGCAGTCACTCGCGCTGATGGCGCACTGCCTGCGTCGCGGGGTGACACCGCGGAATCGTCTCCGGCCGGTTCGTGGGCATCGCCCGCAGTCACTCGCCCCGATGCCGCGCCGCGCGCTGTGCACGACGATCGGGCGCAGGGCACCCTGGCCTCCTCCGCGCAGGTACCCACCTCCGCCTCGGACGCGCGCGCCGCGGAGCCCTCTGCGGCCGATGCACGGAGCCGCCTCGAGCGGGCGGCAGCGCTGTGGGAACGGGCCGCTTTCAGCCCGGGACCTCCGACACGGTCAGTTCCCGGCGTGGCAGCCGGTAGCTCGGGCACTGGACGTCCAGCAACCAGCGATGCCGCGGAACGAGGTGCCGTACCGGACGTTGCCGTCCCGTCACGGGCCGGCGAACCCGAGCGGCGGTATCTCTCTCCTGCGCCGGGCGGTGAGGACCTGCCGGGTGGGACACGCCACGTCCCTCCGCGGCCGTTCGAGGTCGGTCGACTCACCTTGCGCGTCCGAGAGGCCCTTGCCCAGGAGGTGCCGTCTCCCGGCGAGGCCGCCGGCACCGCGTCCGCTCCCGAACTCCCCGTCACGTCGCCGGACTCGCGCGGAGGCGCCGCCGTCGTGGCGCTCCCGCCGCGGCTCGAGCCCGGTGCCGGCGAAGAGCCGCTCGAGCCGTTCGCGCTTCGCCTCGGGGCGTGGGCGGTGGACGGGAGGCTCCAGCGGCTCCACCTCGAGGATGACGCGGGCCGCGGCCGGTGGTTGTGGCTGGAGCACGGCCGCGTGGTGGCCGCCTTGTCGAGCGTCGCGGCCGAGTCGCTGCTCGAGCGCGCCCGGCTGGACGGACTGGTGACGGCAGGAGAGCTCACGGCCCTGCGGGAGCTGCGCCGGGCGAGCGCCACCGAGCAGCTCGCCGCGCTCCGCAGCCGCGGCTGGGTCCGCGAGGACGAGGTGGTCCCACTTCTCTCGCGTCACCTCCGCTCCGTGGTGCTCGAGGCACTCGCGGCCTCGCGCATTCGCTTCGAGCGTGTCCCCGCGGACGACGTGCCGGGCGACGTGCCGTCCGTCGCGGTGGGCGTGCCCGCGCTGGCGCTATTGGTCGAGTCGCTCCGCCGACGGGCGGTCGCGGCCGTGGTGCTCGAGCGGATCGGCGGGGTGGGGGCGCGCGTGAAGCCGTTGCCCCACCTTCTCCCCCACGGCGCCCTGGAGCTCACCCCGCGTGAGCGCTCCTGGTGGGAAGGCTGGGAGGCGAGCGGCGGAACGGTGGAGGCGCTCCTGCTCGGTTCCGGCCTGCGCGAGGAGGCAGCCGTGGGGTTGCTCGCCGCACTCGAGGTGCTCGGCGCGCTGGAGTTCCAGCCGCCCGACCAGCGCGCGCCTGCCGCGCTCGGCGTGAGGGAGTTGGAGCGGCTCGCGGCGAAGCTCCAGGAAGTGTCCCGCGCGGACTACTTCGAGGTGCTGGGGCTCCCGCGCACGGCCGGGACGGGCGAGGTGCTCCGCGCGTGGGAGACGCTGCGGGCAGAGTTCGAGCCGCTCAAGTACGTGGGCCACCCGGACGCGGGCCTGGTGCGGGACGCGCAGACCGTCTGCGCCGCGCTCGACGAGGCGGTGCGGGCACTCCGCGACGACCGCCTCCGGGCCGCGTACGCGCGGTTCCTGGTGGAGTGACGGCGGGGCCCGGTCTCGAGCCCCGCCGCCTCGCTTCAAGGGTTACGGATAGTTTGCCGTGCAGCCCGGGCCCGGGTTGCCCTTCGACGAACCACTGCAGCTGGAGAACGCGTTGTCGCAGACCAACGTCTTGCAGGATCCGCCAGGTCCGCAGACCGAGTCGTTGGCACACCCGCTCTTCGTGCAGAACTTGTCTCCGAAGAAGTCCTGCATGCAGTCATAGGCGCCGGAGCAGGTCGTGGACCCGTTGCACCCGTGGTACGGCGCGCCGTCGTTCGGAACACAGACCTTCGCCGCGGCGTAGACGCCGGAGCCATCCGCTCCCAGCGGGGCACAAGCAGCAAGGCCCATGCGCGAACAGTCAGAGGACTGGGCGCAGAGCGCAGTACTGATGTTTGCAATGGGAAGGCACGCGCCGTACCCGATGAACTGGTTCGAGCTGAAGAGCGCCTGGCAGCCGGTGCCCGTCGGGCACTCGTTGGTGGTCGCGCAGATGTTCCTGCACGTGAGTGCGCCCGTACCGTCATCGACACACGTCTGCAGGGAGCCGCAGCAGTTGCTGCCGCACGTCTTCCCCTGTGCACAGCATGCGCCCGCGATGCAGGTCTCCCCTGCGCCGCAGCACGCTCCACTGCAGACATTCGACGAGGCGCAGCAGGTGCCGTTCAGGCACTGCTGACCCACGCCACAGGAGCCATTGGGGTTCTGCGGGCTGCACCCTGACGTGACGCACTGTCCCTGGCTGCAGGTCTGCCCTGCGCCGCAGGTTTGGCATGCAGCCCCGAGGGTACCGCACGCATCCGCTGTATTCCCGTTGGAGCAGCTGTTGCCCACGCAGCAGCCCGCGCAGCTCGCCGCGCAGCCTGCCGAGACCGACTCGCAAACCTTGTTCGCGCCGCAGGCCTGGCCCGTAGGACAGCTGGTGCAAGCCCCGCCGCCCATGCCGCACGCAGAGGATTCGTTACCGGTCTTGCAGACGCCGGCCTGGCAGCAGCCGTTCGGGCAATTCCCCGGACCGCATCCGGTCTGCGCCACAACGCATGCTCCGCCTGAGCAGCTCTGCCCGGCGATGCAGGCGCTGCAGGCATTCCCGCCGGCGCCGCAGGCAGAGACATCCCCGCCACCGACGCAGAGTCCCTCTGCGTTGCAACACCCACCACAATTGGTCGCGTCGCATGGGGTCTGGCAGGCGGTCAGCGTGCCGACCCCAGTGAGCGCGAGCAGCAACATCATCGTCGAGAGTCTTGGATTCATTGGGTCTCCGTTGAGAGCCGACGAACCTAGGACTGGTAGTTGAGGAATTGCAACGGTGTAAAATCATCACTCTGACGTTCGTGATCTGCCCTCCCTACGGTGCGGACGTCATGCGAGACGAGGTGACAGCAAAACGGGTTGCAGAGCGCCTCGTGGCGCTCGCGGGCGACCGTGGACTGTCCCAGCGGGCGCTCGCGCGCCAGGCTGGACTCCCTCCCGAAGTCGTATCCCGCGCGTTCCGAGGTCTTCACACGCCTTCCGTCGCCACGTTGGAACGCCTCTGTTCGGGACTTGGGATCTCCCTCGCGGAGTTCTTCGCCGACGGATCGCAGCGTGTCGCTGAACGCATGCGCCCGCCGGTTCCCCAGGTTCAGGATGCTCAGCGCATCTGGCGCATCCTCGACGAACTCACGCCTCGTTCACGCTCACAGGCCCTTCGTGCGCTCGAGTTGCTCGTCAGGTCCATCTCTGGGACAACGAAAAAGCCGTCCCCGCACCGGGCCCGCTGAGCACCTACACCCGCCGGGGCCTGCTCCACCTTGCCGCCCCGTTCGGGCGGAACTAAAGCTTCATCCCGTCATGGTTCGAGACATCCTCATCTGGCCGGATCCCCTCCTGAAGAAGAAGGCCTCCAAGGTGGCGAAGGTGGACGACTCGGTCCGCACGCTCGTCCGCGACATGTTCGAGACCATGTACTCGGCAGAGGGCGTGGGCCTGGCCGCTCCCCAGGTGGGCGTGCTCCAGCGCGTCATCGTCCTGGACACCAGCCCCCGCGACGAGGGCGTGAAGCCCCTCGCCATGGTGAACCCGGAAATTACCGCCCGCGAGGGCACCGCCACCTGGGACGAGGGCTGCCTCTCCATCCCGGGCGAGTCCGAGGACGTGGAGCGCGCGGAGACCGTCACGGTGCGCTACCTGGACGAGCAGGGCGAGGCGCGTGAGCTCACCACCGCGGGGCTGCTCGCCATCGCCATCCAGCACGAGGTGGACCACCTCGACGGGATCGTCTTCGTGGACCACGTCTCGTCGCTCAAGCGCGAGCTCATCCGCAAGCGGATGAAGAAGTTGAAGGTGGAGACCCCGGTCGTCTCGCCGAAGCGCCCGAGGCGGGCCCCGCGCGAGACGACGGCGTAGTTACTTCACCCCGCGGCGCGGACAGTGGGCGCGCACCACGCAGCGCTCGCACGCGGGTGCCCTCGCGGCGCACGTCCGCCGCCCGTGCCAGATGAGCAGCTGGTGTCCGGTCGTCCAGCGGGACTCGGGGACGAGCGCGCGCAGGTCCTCCTCCACGCCGTCCGGCGTCTTCGCCGTGGACAACCCCAACCGGCCCGCGAGCCGCTGGATGTGCGTGTCCACCGGGAAGGCCGGGGTGCCGCCGAGGTGTGTCGTCACCACGCCGGCCGTCTTGCGCCCCACGCCGGGGAGCTCCTGCAGCGTCTCGCGGTCCAGCGGCACGTTCCCGCCGTGGCGCTCCACGAGCAGCTTCCCCGTGGCCACCACGTTCTTCGCCTTGGCGCGGTACAGGCCGCACGTCTGGATGAATCCCTCCACCTCGGAGACCTCCGCCGCCGCGTAGTCCGCCGCGGTGCGGTAGCGCCGGAAGAGGGCAGGCGTCACCAGGTTCACCCGCTTGTCCGTGCACTGCGCGGACAGCATCACCGCCACCAGCAGCTCCAGAGGCGTCGTGTAGTCCAGCTCGATGCGGGCCTCGGGCATGTGCGCCTCGAGCCCGTCCAGGATGGCCGCCGCGCGCGCCGTCTTCTGCGCCTTCGACTCCCTCACTTCGGGCCGAACTCCACCGCGAGTGCCACCGGCCCCTCCTCCACCTCGAACGGCACGCGCGCGGTGCGGCCGTCCTTGCTGCGCGCCAGCAGCGTGTAGCGCCCGTTGCCGAGCCGCCCGAAGTCCAGCCCTCCGGGCACCTCGCGCGCAGTGCGGATGCCGGCCACGTCCACGCCGGGATCTCCCCACGGGTGGGACGCGAGCCAGGCCTCGCGCGCGGCCCCTTCCGCGAGCGGCCACGGCTCGCCGTGCCGCAGCACCGAGTCGTCCACCTTCTGCTGGCCCGCCACCACCACGGCGCGCTCCACCGTCCCGCCCTTCACCTTCACCGTGACCTCCTGCCACGCGACGCTCGGGCGTACCTCCAGCTCCGCCGTGTCGCCGGCCACCGCGTGGCGGACGTCCTCCACCTGCTCCCGCGAGATGGCCTGTGCCCCAAAGCGCTGGCCGCCCATCACCACGCGCACCGGGCCCGGCTTCAACCCGGACGCGGTGAAGCGCCCGGCGGCGTCCGTGGAGAGCTCCTGCTCGCTGTCGGTGCCCACCACGCGCAGCTTCTGGTTCCCGGCCGGCAGCCCGGCGCCGTTCTTCACGACGCCCCGGATGGACAGGCCGCGGGAGAGCCGCGCCGTGGCGGCCGCGTCCCCTCCAGGCACCGTCACCTCCGCGGGGATGAAGCCCGGCACCGCGAGCGTGAGCGTCGTCACGCCGGGCGGCAGGCCATCCACGCGCACCTCGCCCTTTTTCGTGAAGCGGGCCGTCACCTGCTCGAGGGACGGGGCCACCACGCGGACGTCCGGGGCCACCACCGGTGCCCCGCCCGAGGCCTCCACCACGTTCACGCGCAGGCCGCGCGGGCGGTCCAGCTTCAGCGTGCCGAGGTCCACGCGCTGTCCGCGCCGCAGCCCATTCACCGGGACGCTGCGCGGGACGAAGTTGGGAGCCGAGAAGTGAAGCAGCCGGTCCTTGAGCGCGGGGAACGCCTCGAGATCGTCGCAGATGGGCTGGTGGAACGCTCCCGCCGCGAGATCGCGGATCTCCCCGTTGAAGCGCAGCTGGGTGAGCGGCGTGCCTTCCGGGTCCACCACCTTCGCGTGCACCGCCGCGCAGCGTTCGACGGAGAGCTTCAGCGCCTCGCCGCCGGGGGTGAGCTGCTTGAGCGGCACCGGGTAGAGCTCCGGGGACTGCAGCCGGAGCGAGTAGGCCATGGGGGACAGCCCGCGCAGCACGAAGCGCCCCTCGGCGTTCGTCACCGCGTGCAGCTGCTGCTCGCCGGGATCTTCGGGCCGGGGCGTCTCGGCCTCCACGTCCACCTCCACGCCTGCCACCGGCTTTCCCTCGGAGTCCACCACGTCCCCGAGGAGATCCAGCAGCTTCCGCAGCCGTACCTCCACGCCGGTCGCGTTGGCGCGCAGGGACACGCGCGCACTCCCGCGCTCGCTCGGGGCACCGGGCGGGGTGCGCCGGTCCGCGAGCACCACGTAGTCGGCGCCGGGGACCTGCTCGAAGGTGAAGGTGCCGTCCGCCCGGGAGATGGCAGGTGCCGGCTCGTAGGCGGCGGGCGGCTGGGCGGTGCCGGCGGTGTCCGCGAAGAGCACCACGAGCGCGCCGGGCACGGGGGCCCCGGACTCGTCCTTCACCACGCCCGAGAGGGACAGCGACTTCGGCAGCGGTCCGTCTGCAGGCTTGCCGCACGCGGCGAGCCACAGCACCGCGGCGAGGCAGGTGGAAAGGGGCAGGGCGGAACGCATGGGCGCAGAGACTAGCGCGTGCCCCTCGGCGGCGCGAAAGTGTCTCGCGTGAGCCCCACCCCGGACCGCCTCGCACAGCTGCTCTCGCTCGCCTTCGCAGAAGGGGAGGCGCGCGAGGCCAACGCCCTCATCTCCGCGCAGCGGGAGGCGGTGGCCGGGGAGGTGGGCTCGGCCTGGAGCTACGAGGTGGACCTGTCCGGGGAGGCGCCGGTCGAGCGGCTGGTCGCGGGGACCTTGCCCCGCCTGGTGGAGTTCCTCGACTGCCGGGGCACCCGCGGGGGCGAGGGCGTCTTCCTGAGCCTCTTCCGCGGTGAACGGCTGTACTTCGTCTACGTCCCGGACGCGCTGGGACTGCTCGAGGCCTGGGCCGCGGGGCAGGGCGAGCCCCAGACGTAGAAAGGGGCGCTGCCCGAAGGCGGCGCCCCTCTCCATGCCGTGAGGAGGCAGGCCCGGACTACAGGGTCTGCTTCAGCTCCTTGGCCGGGCGGAAGCCGATGGTCTTGGAGGCCTTCAGCTTCATGATCTCGTTGGTGGAGGGGTTGCGGATCTTCCGGGCCTTGCGGGTGCGCAGCGACCAGGTGCCGAAGCCCGGGTAGCTGAAGCGCGCGTCCTTCTTCACCGCCTTGCCGATGTTGCTGAACACGACGTCGAGGATCTCGGCCGCGTTCTTCTTCGTGAGGTTCGCCTGCGCCGCCACCTGCTCCACCAGCTCTGCCTTGGTCATTCGCCCCTCCCAGGGGTGGTTGAAAAGTGAGGTGCGCTGGGTACCAGCAAACAATTCTTTGTGTCAACGGGAGTCCTTCGTCCTGGGCCGATTTTTCGGCCCCGGAGTTGTTTTTAAGTGCGCTTTTGTCGCACCTGTTTCGTCGTAAATAGCCGGCAGCAAAAAAACACGTTGTCGCACTTTAATTGGATCAAAATAACGAAATTTAAGATCAGTGTTTGAAACAAAAAACATCGACTTACGGGGACTTGGCGGGGACTGCTGATCCGAGGTCTGAATGGACAGATCGAAAGCGGGCCCGTCTCCGGGTTGGCCGGGCGGCCCGCCCCGTGCCTATCCTCCGGCCATGCGCATGCAGGTCCTTGCCGTGGTGGTGCTGGGAGGCCTCTCCACCGGGAGCCCGGCGTGGGCGCGTGAGCCCCGCTGCCACGTCTCGTTCACCCGGGCGCGACCGGGGTTCCCCCGCTGCTCCATGACGGCCCCTTGCATCGAGGGGCAGCCCTGCGCGTCCATGGCCCAGCTCGTCGAGTGCGGTCAGACCGTGAGCGGGTGCGGGAAGACCTTCGAGTGCCGCTGCCCGGGCCCCGAGGCGAAGCCGCAGAAGCAGAAGCGCCCGGCGCGCTGACTGGAGACGTCCGAGCCCCCATGTCCCGCTGCCTGCTCACCGTGCTCGCTGTCCTGTCCGGATGTGCCGGGTGGGGGCCGTCCCGAGGCGCCCGGCCGCAGCAGGTGCTCCACGTCTCGAGCACGGCGCTCCCGAGGGGGAACGGCTCCGAGGGACGTCCCTTCAAGACCCTCCGCCAGGCCATCGCCGCCGCTGCACCGGGCCCCGCCGAACTCCGGGTCCACCAGGGGCTCTACGACGAGCCCGTGACGCTCGCGGAGGGCTGGGTGCTTCGAGGAGAGGGAGAGGTTCTCCTCCACGCCGATGGGCCCTGCGCGGTGAAGGCCGGAGGGGCGCTGCTCGAGCACGTGGCCATCCAGGGCGGGCGCGTGGGGCTGTGTGCCGACGGGCAGGTGCAGCTGCGCGACGTCTCCTTCAGCGGCCAGCGCGAGGCGGCCGTGCGGGTGGCCTCGGGGGGGCTCGACGCAGAGCGGCTGCGGGTGGAAGCCACCGTGTCGGAGCTGCGCGGCATCCGGCTCGAGCCGGGGACCTCCCTGCGCCTGCGGGAGGGGCGCTTCGAGGGACCCTTCCGGCGCGCCATCGAGTCGGACGCGGCGAAGGTGAACCTGCAGGCGGTGGCCTTCCAGGATGCGGTGACGGCGCTGCAGGTGCTCGGGGGGGAGGCAGAGGTGACGTCCCTGTGGAGCGGCGGCGGGCGGGGGCCGGCGGTCCACCTCGGCCGGGGCGCGGTGGTGGCGCTCCGGGACATCGAGATCGAGGGCCACGAATACGGCGTGCTCGCCGGCGAGCAGGTGCGCCTGGACGCGAGCGACGTGCGCTCCCAGGGTGCCGAGCGGGCAGGGGTGGCGGTGGAACGGGCAGTGGTCCGGCTCGCGGACGTGTCCATCCAGGACGCGGGCAACCTCGGTGGGCTCCAGCTCACCGAGGCAGACGCCACCGTGAGTGGCCTCCGCGTCCGCGGTGCGCGCTTCGCCGGGGTCCAGGTGGTGGGCGGGACGGCACGGCTCGAGCGCGTGGACGTGGAGAAGGTTCGCCGCGAGGCGGAGGGAGACGGGGACGGCGTGCTCCTGCACCGCGCGGACGTGCGGCTCGATTGGCTCCGCGTGGAAGGCGTGGGCGCGAGCGGGCTGCGCGTGGGGAGCGGCACGCGCGCGTGGGTGGGCACGCTCGAGGCGGTGGACGTGCCGCAGGCAGTGCTCGCCGCGGACGCGGGCGCGGAGGTGCGCGTGGGCGTCCTCTCGGGCACGAAGGTGGGCGGGGCGCTGGTGGCGGCGCTGGAACGGGCCGTGGTGGAGGTGGACACGCTGCGCGGCCCCGAGCAGACGCCGCCCACCTGGGCCGAGTGCGCCGCCGGCGCCTCGGTCCGCATCTCCCGCTACGAGGGGAAGTGGGCTGGCAAGTCCCCGGCCTGCGTCAGGCTCGGGCGCTGAGCTCCGCGGCCACGCGCCAGCGCAGCTTCAGCTCGGAGCCGAGGTCGAACTCCGCGCCGTCGGCGAGGGGACTGAGCGCAATCTCCCGCCCGTTCACCCACGTCCCGTTGGTGCTGCCCGTGTCGACGAGGTACGGCTCGCCGTCCAGCTCCAGCAGCACCGCGTGGACGCGGGACACCGAGCCCAGCGACGAGGTGAGCGTGCACCGCTCGTCCCGCCCCACCAGCACCCCGCGCTCGAGGTGGCGCATCTGGATGGGGGTGATGCTCTGCTCGTCCTCGGACTTGAGCTCTACCTCGCCCACCGTCAGCGACGGGGCCGTGCCGGGTTTCGACCGCCGCTCGCGGTGTCCCGTCCAGGGCCATCCCGGTGCACCCCGCGTCCAGGGGAGGGGCTCTCCCGAGGGGAGACAGAAGAGGGTGAAGGCCCCCAGCTGGAGCAGCGTGGGGCCGTGGGCGAAGAGCAGCCGCGTGGGCTCGTCGCCGTCGAGCTGCATGCCGTTGGAGGACTCGAGGTCCAGCGCCCAGAAGTGGACCGCGCCTTCCCCCTCCCGCACCAGGAAGAGCACGTGCCGCAGCGAGAGCGAGTCGTCGAGGGGGAGCGCGAAGTCGATGGCGTCGTGGCGGCCGAGCACCGCGGCCCGCGGCTCCGGCGTCGCCTCGAGCCACATGCGCCCGAGCAGTCCGTGGCGCGCATGCGCGGCGAAGAGGAACATTCCCCGGCGGGGCTCTGCCGCGTGCGCGGACGCCATGGCCTCGGCGGCCTCTGCGAAGAGGACCTTCGGGGAGCGGTCCTTCGGCCCGTACGGCAGGGCCATCCGGGTTCGCTCCGTGCTCCGGAGCGGGGCCACCTGCGTCTTGATCTTCACCACGCGTGTCAGGCTCATGCGGACCTCGACGTGGCGTCCGACGATGGACTGACAGTGGTGTCCGCGGGTGTCACCCAGCCGTGCAGGTCCGGGGCGCGGCGCCAGATGGCCTCGAGGTCTGCCCAGCGAAACACGTGCATGTTCGTCCGCGAGGTGAAGAGGTACTGCCCGTCCGGCGAGAAGCAGAGCGCCGACGGCGTGGGGAGGGGGTCGCCCGGTTCGAGGGCGTCGTCTTGGACCGAGAGCAGGTGGCGGACCTGCCGCGTGACCAGGTCCATGGCGGCGAGAGCCGCGCCGGCCTGGAGCACGAGAAAGCGGCCGTCCGGGCTGAAGGCCACCGAGGGCTTCAGCGGCACGTCGAGCCGGGGCTTCACGGTGAGCAGCAGGTCGCCCGAGGATGCGTCGAAGCAGTCGAGCGTCCGGGAGACCAGGACCGCGAGTCGGCCGTCGGGGTGAAGCGCAGCCCCGACCGGGTGTCCATCGGGTCCCGCGGTGGCCGTCGAGCGCCACCGCCGACCGCCGTCGACATCGAACACGGCGCCGTTCCAGGAGGGCGTGGCGGCAAAGACGCGCGCGCCCTGCACGGCGGCGAGTTGGCCGAGGTTGAAGCGTACTCCCTCGGAGGACACGGCCATGCCAGCCAGTTGAGAGACAAGGCCCCGGCCGTCCGCGGCAGGAGGCTCCTGGATCCAACGGGTGTGACCGCCCGGGTCCACTGCCACCAGGAACCCGCCGGCCCCGGCGAGCAGCGCCGGGAGCCGTTCACTGCCAATGGGGTTCGGACGCGCCCGGAGCGACGTCTCGACGTGCTCGGAGGTGCCGTACATCCCGAAATTCCCGTCACTCGGGATCCGCAACGCCTGTCCGTGCTCCGTGACGAGCCAGGTCGCTTCCGGGCCGGACCACAGCGCGCCCCAGCCGCGGACCACGTCCAGGTCGAGCCGCTGGCGACCCATCTCCGCGTGGTGGAGCGCCGTCCAATGGCCGTCGGGCTGGCACACGAGGACGTGTCCCAGCGCGTTGGGTGGGAAGAGAGCCTGCCGCGCCCGCTTCACGCGCCAGAAAGACTGGAGACGCGGCAGCTCCGGCGTCTCCTCTCCCAGGGCGAAGCGCGCCAGCCCGCCCTGCCGGGCAGGCCGCGAGGCGTTCCTCCACGAAGGATGGAGGAGGTCCGCCAGCTGGTCGCTCGGCCCAAGGACGGTTCCCCCGCACGCGAACTCGAGCTGACCTGCGCTCCAGCTGCCCAGGGCCGTGGTGCGTGCAGCCACGCAAGCTGGACCCGCGTAGAGCCCGAGCGCCTCGAAGGTGACCAGCCACGCATCGCGGGTCCGGCCGTCCGTCTCCGGCCACGTGCCGTGCGGTGCCAGCAGTGGATCCAGCACTTCGCCCAGGATGGACGCCGCTGCATCGGTGCGCAGTGTGCGCGCGGCCCGGTCCAGGGTCAGCAGCGCGCGGCCTTCCCGAGGGTGGGACACCGCGAGCGCCTCCTCGGAGGCCTCGACCTGCGCCTCACCGCGAGGAGCCGAGAGGAGAAACCGCTGGGCGTCCGGGGCGCCCTCGAGGCGGCAATCCAACCAGGGGCGCCGAGACAGGAGCTTGTGGATCCACTTCCAGCTCCGTGCGCGCAGGGTACTTCCCATGGGAATGCCTCCCGTGACGTTTGTCGGCAAGAACCTCGTCCCGATTGTCAGGCCGCCCCGCGGAGCGCGTCCACCGGCCCATGCGCCACCGTCTCCCGTCGGTTCAGCCCGCCCAGGTCCGCTTCCGTGCGCCCTACGAAGGGACCCTCGTCCACGCGGCCGTCTTCGTCTCGTGGCCGCAGGGGGCGTGCGCGCCGCTGCTCGAGCTCCGCGTCCGCGTGGAAGACCTCGAGGGCCTGGACGGCCACGTGCCACTGGCCTTGAAGCAGGTGCTCCTGCACGTCGCGGGGAGGGTCCTCCGCCTGCCCCTGCGCTGGGGCGAGGGCGCGTGGCGGCAGCGCGGCGAGTGGCTCTGCTGCGCGCTCGGCGAGGTGGAGGTGGAGCCGCTCCTGCACGCGCTCCGCCGCCCCCGTCCGAGGCGGTCCAGCGCGGGCGCACCCCCGGCCACGGCGTAGGCCGAAGGTCCCGCTCCTCAGGCAGCTGCAGGATCGTCCAACGGTCCGTCGTACACGGGCACCGACAGCTGGTCGTTGTACCTCATGTCGTTGGTGGTGACGCGGGCCTGGATGTTCTTGAAGAAGTCCGTGAAGAACGTGCTGCGTCCGAGCGGCTGCAGGTAGCCGATGCCGCGCTTGCCATTCCCCCGCTTGTCTTTCGCCACGTCCGGGACCGTGTAGGCCTCCTCCGCGTTGAGGACGATGGACTCGGCCTTCAGGGCCTTGTCCCGCGTGGAGGTGACCTGCAGGAACTCGCACCCTGCCTTCTGCAGGCACGCGTTCCCGATGGCCCGGCAGAAGCTCGCGTCCTCCGGGTCCAGGTAGAGATCCCGTGCGGTCCGGGCCGCGCCGCCGCTCCCCTGCAGCAGCCGCTGCGAGTCGGACCCGAGCCGCGCGTACACCGCGTCCACGAAGCCCTGTCGCTGCGCCATGCCGCCCGGGGCCCCGCTCGGGACGAGGAGCTCCGCCCCCTGCACCGCCTTCTTGAGCGACCACTTGAACATGTAGTGGGCGCGGTTGGCGGTGGAGTACCACTTCAGGACCCCGTCCAGGCCCAGCCCCTTCGGGAGGCTGTTGCGCAGGTACGAGAAGTAGGTGACGCCGCTGATGGCCTCGTTCTGTCCGGGCACGTGCTGGAGCGTCTCGTCCGGCAGGTAGTGGTACAGCTCGGAGAAGACGGTGTTCGCGCTCCGCGCCTCCTCGCGCGAGAAATACATCCCGAGCGCGCCACCCCCCGAGTTGTCCGAGCCGGACCAGCGGTTGCCCGTGTCACGGTCGAGGGGCGTCCACTGGGCGCGGGCGCCGGACTCCTCGCCGTCCGACCATTTCTGGCTGCTGTAGCGAAAGAGGCAGTCGCCGTGGGCGAGCCGGGCCCACGGGAACGCCGCCGTTCCCAGCTGCTTCGCCAGGGTGCTCGCGTGGCGGAAGGTGGCGTCGTAGAGGGGCTGGTTCTGGATGCTGGGCATGGCGCGAGGACCGTAGCCGCGGGGGATGGAGCGTCCATTTCACGGTGCGAAGTCGTGCCCACCCAGCAGGCGGTCAGCAGGCAGCCGCGCGACGGAGGGTTTGCTGGAGCGGCGTGGTCCTCCAGCGGATGAGCAGCTCCGGCCCGAGTTGGAACTCCGCGCTGGAGCCGAGTGCTGCCACACGCACCGGGCGGCCGTCGCGGGACGTGCTCGGCAAGCGCTCCATCGCGCTCCTCGCCGAGCTGCTCGAGCGAGCCCGCACGGGGGGGCTCGCCCGCAGCGTCTTCGGGACGGACCACGTGCCCGGCACCGCCACGGCCCTCTTCGCCGCGTGGCTCGCGCGCCTCGACACGCCGCGGACGCGGGCCATCTTTTACGCCCGCTTCGCCGAGGGGCTCACCCTCCAGGCCACCGCGGACAAGGTCCAGCTCGGGCTCTCGCGCGAGCGGGTCCGCCAGGTCGTCGCGAAAAAGCTCGCGGAGCACCGCGGCGCCTGGGGGCCCGTGCCGAGAAGCTCCTCGCCCCCGTCGAGGCGCTGGTGGAGGCCTCCGGCGGCCTCGTCCCCCTCGAGGGCTGCCTCGCGGCCTGCGGGGCTGCCTGCGAAGGCGAGCTCGAGTTCCTCGTCCAGCTCGCCGCCGCGGCCGAGCGGCTCACGCTCGTGACGGTGGAGGGCGCCACCGTCGTCGCCTCCGGGGACAGGGACAGCGTGAAGCTGCGCCGCGGCTGCATCCGCAACGCGCTCGACGAGGCGCTCGCCTCGAACTCCACCCTCGAGGCCGCGCGCTCCGTACTCCGGGAGTTCGGGGTGCAACTGCCGCCCGGGCTCGAGGCAGTGCTGCTCCGAGACTTCCTCTGGGTGGACGTGGTGGACACCGCGGCCTACTCGAGCCGGCGCCGCGTGCAGAAGATGTGGGTGGAGACGCTCCGCGGACTCGGCAAGCCCGCCTCCGCGGCCGAGGTGGTTGCCGAGGCCCGGCGCCGTCACCCCGGTGAGCCCTTCCTCAACCCGCACAACGCCACCACGCATTTCCTCCGCAGCAAGGACGTGTTCAGCCTGGGGCGGGACGCCTGGTGCCACCGCGAGTACCTCGGGGTGGACCGCGCCACCCTCGACGGGCTGGCCGAGGCCTGCCTCGCCGTGCTGCCGCGAACCCCCGAGGGCTCCCACGTGGAGGCCCTCTTGAAGCTCGCCGGGAAGGTGCTCCCGCCCGAGCTGTCGCCCGAGCGGCTGGGCGGAGGAGACCCGCACTACGTCATCCGGGACGCCCTGCGGCACACCGAGAAGGTGCGCTCCTGGCGCAACGTGCTCGCGGTGGCGTTCCGGGACGTGGACGCCCGCCGGGTGTCCATTGCCGAGCGGCTCGAGGACCTCGACGTCACCGACCTGGACGTGACAGGGGTGAGCGAAATGGATGGCTCGGTGACGGACACCGTCGAAATCGAGGACGACGAAGAAGACGACGACGAAGAAGAATCGGAAGACGGATCGGACGAAGAATAGCCGGGCCGTCACTCCACCTGGGTGGAGGTCGCGTGCCGCTCCAGCCACGCCTGCACCACCGGGAACACCTCCGTCGGCGCACCGGCCCCGAAGAAGAGATCCCCGTGCCCGTAGTCCTCGGCCTGCCCGTGCGCACGGCCGAAGCAGTGCAGTGCCTTGTCCGGGCTGGAGCAGGCCTCGTACGCGCGGACCACGCCCGCCTCCGGCGCGAGGTGATCCACGGTCCCCGCAGCGAAGAACAGTGGCAGCCGCAGCCGGAAGACGGCCGCGCGGTAGTCCACCCGCCCGTCCAGGGACGTGAACTCCCCGGACGTCATCCAGTGCGCGAGCTGCCGAAGCACCCCGTGTGACATGGAGGCGAGCACGTGGCTGCTGAGCCGCCGCTGGACGAGCGCAGGGACGTGCGCCGGGTTCAGCACGATGTCGGAGAGCGGCAGCACCAGCCGCCCCACCACCGGCGCCGCGGCCAACGTCAGCCACTCGAGCCGCAGCCTCAAGGGCCACGAGAGCAGCCGCCCAAGCCACAGCGCGCGGGTGAGCGCCGGCCTCGGCCCGAAGTGCACCGGCGCCCCGAGTGCCGCCACCCCCGCGAGCTGCTCGCCCGCAGGCCCCGTGGCCGCGGCTGCAAGCCCGATGAGCCCCCCGAGCGAGTGGCCCACCCAAAGGGCCCGCTCTGAGCCCGCCGCCCGGCACACCGCCTCCACCACCGCCGGCGCGTCGTGCTGGATGTGGTCGTCCACCGCGTGGTGCCCCTTCCACCACCGCGCCGAGCCGCCTGTCCCCCGGAAGTCCACGGACCAGGTGTCGAACCCCGCGTCGTTCAGCGCGTGGGCGAGCGACCACGGGGGCTCGAAGTCCATGAACCGGTGGTTCACCCCCAGCCCGTGCGCCAGCACCACGGGCTCCCGGTACCTCCGAACGGCGGCGGCCCGGTGGTGCAGCGCCAGCTCCCACCCGTCCGTCGTCCTCACCCGGACCAGATTCGGCGGGGTTCCCGTGAGCCGGTAGGCCCGGAACGCCAGGTACATCCAGCCCCCCAAGAGCAGGGCGAGCGCCAGTGCGGCGAGAAAGAGCTGTTCCACCGCGGTTGTCATAGAGGAGGCAGCTCCATCATCCTCTGTTAAGGTCCTGCCTGCCCGTGGAGAAAAACACCCAGACCCGGCCGCCGCCGAAGTTGATGTTCGTCCTCCCGAACCTCTTCACGGTGTCGTCCATCTTTTGCGGCTTCTACGCGCTGACGCTCTGCGCAGGCGAGGCCTCGCCCCGCGCCCTGCACCAGGCAGCGCTCGCCATCTTCTTCGGCATCTTCTTCGACGGCTTCGACGGCCGGGTGGCCCGCCTCACCCGCACCCAGAGCGCCTTCGGGGTGGAGCTGGACAGCCT
>JBDLRJ010000168.1:0-5119 GCA_039800145.1 Pseudomonadota bacterium
GCTGCGCGTAGAGGGCGGCGAGGCCGGGATCGTTGATGCGCCGGTTGTAGCAGTCCTCGCCCAGCAGGTAGAGCGACTGGTCGTAGAACTCCTCGGCCGCCTTGACCTCCTGGTCCTTGTCCATGATGGCCTGTTCCAGCTCACCCATGAGTTGCGCGTGCTCCTCCTTGCGGGCGGCCGCCTCGTTCTCCATCTGGAGGAGGCGGCGCTGGGCGAGGATGCCTTCCGCCCCGGGCTGGCCGGGCTTGGGCGTGAGCATCACGTCGAACTCGCGCTCCCACTCCTCGGCATCCCGGAGGCCCCGCATCATCTGGAGGCGCTGCTTCTTGATGTTGGCCTTGACCGTCTCGATGGTGCGCGGATCCCGGTCCTCGATCAGGAGCTGCTCGAGCCGCCGCTCCTCCGTGTTGATCCCGATCTTCTGGTAGCGGACCTCGGCCCGCCGCGAGGCGATGCGCTTGTGGAGATCCTTCACGCGGCTGCCGAGCGCGTCCACCACGCGCTTCCACTTCTTGACCGTCTCCTCCAGCCCCGCCTTCTCCTCGGACTGGGCGGCGAGGAAGTCCTGGTAGGCGAAGTCCTCGTCGTTCAGCTGCTGCTCGAGCCCCGCCATCTCTTCGCGGCGCGCCACGAGCGCCTCCTCGGCGCGGTAGACCCGCTCCATGGAGCGGGGACACGTGGGCTTGCCGGGCAGGCGATCGCGCGCGAGGTCGCCCACCTGGAAGATGAGATCGTCGTAGCCAGCCATGGTGGGCGGGCTTCTACCTCAGCGGGCAGTCGTGGGCGAGAGTCCCTCCAGGGCCTCGGCGAGTTCCGCCTCCTCGGCCCGGTTCAGCTCGCAGACCCAGGCGGAGGAGATGTCCTCGCGGGCCCGCGAGGCCTCCGCGAGCGCGGCGTACCGGGCCGCGGCCCGGCGGGCGGCACGCGCCTGGCGCCGGAGCTCGCGGGAGAGATCCGGGTCCTTCGGGACGTGCTCGGGAGGGACCGGGAGCGGACAGCTCCCGAGCGTGGAGAGCCTTGCCACGAGCCGGGCCGCGTGGGAGCGGCAGAAGGCAGCGAGCATGAGCAGCCGCGCGCGGTCAGCCCCCGGCGAGGCCTCCTCTGCCGCCGTCTGCAGCCTCCGCGCGGAGATCACCTCCGCTTCCCAGGCCGCGGCGAGCGCAGCCCGGAGCCTGGTCTCGGAACGCTCCATGCCCCCCCTCCCCGGAGGTTAGGGAGCGGTGTTCGCCGTCACAAGGTCCGCTGCGCCCGTGAGCCGGGCCAGTGCCCATGCGATCCCCGCGAGCACCAGCGCGGCAGACCCCGCACGGTGCACCCACCGGTGCACGCGCACGTTCGGGCGGAGCGCCGCGAGCAGCGGGAAAGTGACCGCCACCACGGCCGCCTGCCCGAGCTCCACGCCGAGGTTGAACCCCAGCAGCGCGCGGACGGCCTGGTCACCGAGTCCGTACTCCTTCAACACCGACGCGAAGCCGAACCCGTGGACGAGCCCGAAGCCGAACGCCACCGCCGGGCGCTGCCGGGGGGCATCCCGGAGCAGGTTTTCCGCCGCCACCACCGCGATGGACAGCGCGATGATCACCTCCACGGCCAGCGCCCCCCGCGCCCCGAGCGTCACCCACCCCAGCGCCGCGGCGCCGAGCGTCACCGAGTGGGCGAGCGTGAAGGCGGTGACGATCCAAAGCACGGCGCGCAGCCGCACGGCGGCGAGCAGCAGCGCCGCGAGGAACGCGAGGTGATCCCACCCCACGAGGATGTGCTCCACGCCGAGCAGCACCCAGCCGCCGAAGCCGGACGGCGGCCGCGGGGACTCGGTGCTCCCCTGCCCCGAGGACGGGGGCGGCGAGACCACGAGCATCTGCTCCTGTCCCTGGGCGAACCGCTGCCCGGCCACGTCCCCCACCACCACCCGGTACCCCGACGGGAGCACGGACAGGAAGCGGAACGTCTGCACCCATTCGCCCGCCACCGGGCAGCGGAAGGTCCCGGTGAGTCCCACCGTCCGCTCTCCCACGCGGGCGCGTGCCCCCGTGAGCAGGCAGGGGCGCCCGGCGGAGGTGAGGGGCGCGGCGTCCCACACACCGGCGCGCACCGCGTCCGCCCGCGCGGCGAGATCCGCGTCCGTGAGCAGCCCGTCACCGTCCGCGTCCACCGGCGCGAGCAGCCCCAGGGTCTCCGCCGTGAGCGCCCACGTCTCCTCCACCTCGAGCCCATCGCCGCTGGCGGTCAGCTGGACGGTCACGAGGTCCGCGTCGTGGGCCCGTGCGGGGGCCGCGGCGAGGACGCAGGCAAGGAGGAAGGCGAGGCGCTGCATGCGGGCGCAGACCGTACCGCATCCCGGTGAGCCCCGGCGCGGGAGAGCAGCCCCGCCGTGAAGGCCCCGAGCGAGGCAGCGAGCAACCCGTGCACCCACGCCCCTTCCGTGGACCCGGCCACGCACCCGAGCACCCAGAGGACGAGGAGGATCACGGACGCGGTCCAGGCCATGGCTGCGTCCGAAACTGGGCGCTCACCGTCCAGGGGTCTACCCCTTTCGAAACGACAGTGTCCTCCGGTCGGCGAACCGCGCCCGTCCCTCTCCCGGCGCACGGCACGGCGCACGCATGCTGGCTCGGTCCGGCCCGGCAGGTGGGGCGGGCGGAGGGGGACACATGGGACGGGCGTGGGTGGCGGTGGCGGCGTGGCTGTCGGCGGGCGTGTTGGCGTGGGGGGCGACGGAGGGAGAGACGCCCAGGCCCCGTGAGGCGGCAGAGCAGCGGGTGGCGAAGACGTTGCGAGCAGCGAGGCGCGGGGCCGAGCTGGAGCCCCGCGTGGCGCGCGCCATCGTGCGGGAGGCGGACCGGAACGGGTTGGATCCGCTCCTCGTCGCGGCGGTCATCTACCACGAGAGCGCGTTCGACCGGACGGCGCGCTCGCACGCGGGGGCGCTTGGGCTCATGCAGCTCATGCCCGTCACCGGCCACCACCTCATGGCAGGCAAGGGGCTTAAACTCGAGGGAGAGCATCACCTGCTGGACGTGGACCTGAACGTGGAGCTCGGGACGTCCTACCTCCGGCACCTGATCCTGCAGTTCGGCTCCTTGCCCGAGGCGCTGCTCGCCTACAACCACGGCCCGGCCGGGGCGCGGCAGATCCTCCGTGACCGCGCGAAGCGGGAGCGGGTGCTCGCGGGGTATCCGCGGCGGGTGATGGACTCGTGGGCCACCTTCAAGGCGCACGGGGACAAACTCGGGGAGGCCGAGTCGGCACGG
Organism: Pseudomonadota bacterium; assembly: GCA_039800145.1. Classification (GTDB taxonomy): domain Bacteria; phylum Myxococcota; class Myxococcia; order Myxococcales; family Myxococcaceae; genus VGRA01. The sequence continues at coordinate 3,252 of JBDLRJ010000168.1, forward strand.
ACGCGTTAGCATCCGTGCGGCCATGAGCTCCCCCCTCCGTCCAGCCCTCGACCGCGTCCTCGCCCATGTGTCCCGCGCGGTGCGGGGCAAGGAGGCGGAGGCGCGGCTCGCGGTGACCTGCCTCGTGGCCGGCGGGCACCTGCTGCTCGAGGACGTGCCCGGCGTGGGCAAGACGACGCTCGCGGAGGCACTCGCCCGGAGCTTCGGGCTGTCCTTTGCGCGGGTGCAGTTCACGTCCGACCTGCTCCCCGCGGACATCCTCGGGGCGCAGGTGCTCCGTCCGCAGACCGGTGAGTTCGAGTTCCGGCCGGGGCCGCTCTTCCATCAGCTGGTGCTGGCAGACGAGCTGAACCGCGCGCCGCCCCGGACGCAGTCGGCGCTGCTCGAGGCCATGGCCCAGCGACAGGTGAGCCTGGACGGGGTGACGCACCCGCTGCCCACGCCGTTCTCGGTGATCGCCACGCAGAACCCCGAAGACCTGGCGGGGACCTTTCCCCTGCCTGACTCGCAGCTGGACCGGTTCCTGTTCCGGCTCGCGCTCGGGCACCCTGCACCGGGTGTCGAGGCGGAGCTGCTCCGGACGCGGGGGCTGGAGGATCCTGCCCGGTCGCTCGGGGCGGTGAGCAGCCCGGAAGAGCTCGGGGCGCTGCAGCGGGCCGCGGCCGAGGTGACGCTGGAGTCGAGCGTGGCGGATTACATGGTCCGGCTCGGCCAGGCCACGCGCGAGCACGGCGGGCTCGAGCGCGGCACCTCCACGCGTGCGCTGCTCTCGCTCGCCGCCGCGGCCCGCGCCCACGCGCTGTGGGAGGGACGCGCCTTCGTCACGCCGGGGGACGTGCAGGTCGTGGCGGAGCCGGCGCTGGCCCACCGCGTGCTGTTGAGATCCTCCGTCCCCGGCCAGTACGCGCGGGCAGAGGCCGGCCACCTGCTCCGGGAGATCCTCGCCACCGTCCCCGTCCCGCGATGAAGCCGAGCACGCCCCCCACCTTCCGCGAGAAGTTGCGCGGGTGGATGCGCCCGCCGCGGCGCTTGAAGATCACCCCGGCGGGGCGCGCCTACCTCGTGGTGACCCTGGGCGTGGGCGTGGGCGCGCTCAACACGGGCAACAACCTGCTCTACCTGGCCCTTGGACTCCTGCTGTCGCTCGTGGTGGTGAGCGGCGTGCTGTCCGAGCGGGTGATGCAGGGCCTCCGCGTGCGGCGCCTGGGCACGGCGGGGGCGTACGCGGGTGAGCCGTTCGCCTGGCGTTGGGCGCTCTCCCGCGAAGGCGGCTGGGCCTTTGCCCTCACGCTGCGCGAGGTGGGCGGAGGGATCCAGGCCGAGGGGAACGTGGTCGCGCTGCCGCCGGGCGAAGAGACCGTGGTGCGCGGCGAGGCGAGCGCGGCGCGGAGAGGGCCCGTGCAGCTCACGGCCGTGGAGATCAGCACGCCCTGGCCCTTCGGCCTGTTCATCAAGAGCCGGGAGCTGGACCTGCAGGACGAGCTGCTGGTGTACCCGCGGCGCGTGGCGCCCGGGGCCGTGCAGGACCCCGGCGCGCCCGGGGCCACCGGCGACGGCGGCCGGGCGCGGCGCGGGGATGGTGCGGGTGATCTCGCGGAGCTCCGAGAACTGCAGGCCGGCGAGGATGCGCGGCGCGTGCACTGGCTCAAGTCTGCGACCGCCGGGAAGTGGGTGCGGGCCCTGCGGGAACACGAGGAGCGCCGCAGCTACCGGCTCCGCGTGCCTGCGCTCGAGGGCGAGCCGCTGGACCGCGCGTGTGAGCAGCTCGCGGCCCGGGCGGCGCGGCTGCTGGAGCTCGGCCACGAGGTAGGGCTCGAGTCCGACGCCGGCATCCTCCGGCCCGCGGGCGGAGAGGCCCAGGGACGGCG
>JBDLRJ010000169.1:0-3602 GCA_039800145.1 Pseudomonadota bacterium
CGCCGGTGATACCGGCGCCGCTCCAATGGGTCTGATGGTCATGTCCGTGCCCACTCACCGGATGTTGTTGATGGCCGCGCGCGCCGACTCGTGCCGAACCTTGATGACGTTCGAGACGGCGTTGTACTGGCGGCTCTCTGCCTGCATTTCGCTCTGGAGCTGCAGGTACATGGCGGTGAAGGCCTGGCTCTCACGGTTGAGCTCGGCCTGCTTCGCGAGCGTGTCCGAGGCGGTCCCGCCGGACGAAGGCTCGACCGGGCGCTGAATTCCCCCACTGCCGAGCCCTGTCACTGCCCCCGGGGCGCTGGTGGTGAGACCCGCCGGGGCGACCATGCGGGAGATTGCCGAGACCGCCGCGCTGACGACAGGAGGGGCAGGCACGACGGCGTTGACGACTCCAGCGCCGAACTGGGCGCCCTGGCCGAGCGCATGTGCGAGCTCGTCACCGAACTCACGCCTGGGCGTCTGGCGGGGGATGGACGGAACGATGGACAGCGAGGAGAGGCGATTGGAGGAGTCCATGTGAAGCTCCGGGGCACGTGGGTGAACGACGCCGCGGGGCTCTACAGGGACCATGCCTCCCTGGACTCAAGTGAGTTCAGGCACTTGGGAAGATGGCACGTGCCGGAAAGAGACGGTTGCATCCGCCTGCGCGGACGCTCCCTGCGCGTGAAAACTTGCGCTGCAGGCCACGGGCTTCATCCTTGTTGCACCCTGTCTTCACCCTTGGAGCGAGCGCATGGCCACCGAGAACCTGGATACCCGAGAGCGCTACCACCCGCGCATCGAGGCGAACTTCGACGTGAAGGTCCTCCTGAACGGGAAGGTGATCCCCGCTCGGGCGCGGGATCTCTCCCTGAACGGGATGTTCCTCCGCGCCTTCCCCCTGGGGGACCTGGAGCGCTTCCCGGTCATCATCCCGCTCGAGGGGCGTGAGATCCGCGTGACCGCAGTGGTTCGCCGGCAGCACCTCGAGGGCGTGGCGGTGGAGTTCGCCAACGTGGACTGGGACGACATGATCGCGCTCGCGGGCTACCTGCACCCGCGGCTGCCGTAACGCGGCCTCACTCCCAGGCGAGCGCCTCGACGACGTCCAAAGCGGCAGCGCGGCGGGCCGGGAGCAGCCCGGCCAGCACCGCGCAGACGGACGCTGCGGCGAGCATCCCCAGCCCGGTGGTGAGCGGGAAAACGTAAGGGAACGACCAGCCCGTGGCCTGTTCTCCCACGGCGTGCGTGACGGTCCAGCCCAGCACCGCGCCCATGGCCATCCCGAGCAGTCCCCCGGTGACGCCCATCAGGCCCGCCTCCGCGGCGATCAGCGTGAGCACCTGTCCACGGGAAGCCCCCACCGCGCGGAGGAGGCCGATCTCCCGCGTCCGGTCCAAGACCGCGGCGAGCAGCGTGTTGATGACTCCGAGGAGCGCCAGCAGCACGGCCACCGCCTCCATGGCGTACGTCACCTTGAACGCCCCGTCGATGAGCCCGAGCGCCTCGTCCCTCAGCTCCGCGTGGGTGAGGACGTAGAGATCGTAGGTCTTCCCGAAACGCTCGGTGATGGCCCTGCGAACCTCGTCGCGGCGGGGCTCGTTCTCCACGTAGACCTCGAAGGTGTCCACGCGGTCGTCCTGGAAGAAGGCGCTGAAGCGGCTGCGCTCGAGGAAGATGGCGCCCTGGTCCGAGGTGTAATCCACGATCACCGCCCCCACCGTCAGCGACTGGGGACCCGAGGGCGTGGGGAGGACGAAGGTCTTCCCGGGAGAGAGCCCCCGGCGACGGGCGAGGTTCTCGGAGATGGTGACCCAGCCCCGTGCTCGCTGCTCCGCGGTGGGCAACTTTCCGGCAAGCACCTTCGGCTGGGCGTGGCGGTGGTAGACGTCCATCACGACGGAGATGACGAAGATCCGGAGGCCGAACGCGTCGTGCGGGAGCATCCGGACCAGGTCCACGTCCGTCACGCCGGGAAGCGCGCGGAGGGTCTCGGCCATGTCCGGCGCCATGGGCGTGTTGCGGACGCCGGCGAGCCGCGCAGACGAGGTGACGAAGAGATCCGCGGGGACGGCCTGCTGGATCCACCGCTCGGACGAGCGCTGGAAGCTCTGGATGAACCCGGTGATGCCCACCGTCATGGAGACGCCGATGGCCAGCGCGGCGACGGGCACCGCCGTGCGGACCGGGGCGCGGGCGAAGTTGTCCGCGGCAATCCGTCCGCTGATGCCGAGCAGGGCTTCCACCGGGCGTACGAACACCGCGCGTGCCCCCCGGAGCACGAGCGGAGACACCAGCGTGCCGCCCATCAGCGTGAAGAAGATGGCGAGGTACCCGCCGAGCGGGAAGTTCTCCACCGGGGGCGGGACGTGGGTGCACGGGTACACCCCCGCGATCAGCAGCAGGCCTGCGAGCACGGAGCGGGAGCGCCAGGTCACGGTCCCTGCCCCGACCGCGACGTCCCTGCGGAGGGCCTCGACCGGGTGGATGGACGACGCGACCACGGCCGGCCCCAGCGCAGCCACCGCCGCCCCGCCCACCCCGAGCGCCACGCCGAGGGCCAGTTCCACCGCGCCGACCTGGACGTCCCGCGCGTTCACCTGCACGTAGAGCGAACTGATGGATTCCGAGACGAACCGGAGGGCGACCTGGGCGAGCACCCGGCCGAGCGGGATGCCGGCGAGCGTGCCGACCGCTCCGAGCAGCAGCGCCTCGAGCGTGAAGAGTCCCCGGAGCGTGTTGCGCGTGGCGCCGAGGGCGCGGAGCGTGCCGATCTCCCGGCGCCGCTGCACCACGCCGATGCTCACGGTGTTGTAGACGAGAAACACCCCGACGAGCAGCGCCACCAGGGATCCCAGGTTCAGCCCCATCTGGAAGCTGAGGACCATCTTCTGGACGCTGGCGCCTCGGCGCTCGGGGCGCTCGACCTCGTACGTGGGACCGAGCAGCGACCCCAGCCCTGCCTGGACGCCGTCGATGGACTGCCCGGGCACGGTGGCCACGTCCACGCGGTCCAGGCGACCGGTGCGCGAGAAGGCCTCCTGCGCGCTGCCGAGGAACATCACCGCCACGGCACCGCCGAAGGCCTTCACGGGCCCCGTCTCGCGCAGCAGGCCGTGGACGGTTAAGTCCTGCGACCCCGTGGGGGTGACCAGTCTCAGCGCGTCACCGCGCTTCAGTCCGCGCTCGCGGGCGTAACGCTCCCCGAGCAACAGGCGATCCGTGGAGTTGAGGAACTCGAGGTCGTCCGCGAGCCCGCCGACGTCCCGGTCCACGCCCTCGAGGTCGCGGAAGAACCCGTCGTCGAGGAAGTCCAACCCCATGACGTAGAGACGCTCGCCGGGACGGCCCTCCACCGCGGCGACGACGGAGACGGCGCCCGAGGCGTGGGCGACGCCGGGCGTGGCGCGAATGCGCTCGAGGACCTGCTCGTCGAAGCCGGTCTGGGCCCCGGTGACGACCAACTCCGCCTTCCCTGCCACGGTGTCCACGGTGGAGCGGAAGGCGCGGAGCACCGAGCGGTTGATGGCGGTGATGCCGACGAGCGTGGCCACGCCCACGGCCACGCCGAACACGGTGAGCAGCGAGCGGAGCGGGGTACCGACCACGTGCCGCAC
>JBDLRJ010000170.1:0-12409 GCA_039800145.1 Pseudomonadota bacterium
CGCTTCCCCGGTGGGGGTCTTCGGCCGGGACTCCGCGCACGTGTACCTGACGAAGGATCTCTTCTTCTCGGGACACACTGCCACCACGCTGCTGCTGCTGCTCTACGCGTGGCGGGATCCACCGCTGCGCTGGGCCATGCTCGTGGGCCACGTGGCGGTGGTGGCCTCGGTGTTCTTCAGCCACCTGCACTACACCATCGACGTGGTGGGGGCCTACGCCATCACCTTCAGCCTCTTCGTGCTCCGGGAGGCGGACGTGCGCGCCCTGCTCGCGGGGCGGGCAGCGAGGTGAGCGAGCGGCAGCGGCCGGTTTGACGTAGGGTGGCGCGCCTCATGACGTTGCTCCGCGGCGCAGATCTCCTCGTCACCTACGGAAACCGGACCATCTTCCAGGGCCTCACGGTCACCGTGGAGGAAGGGGAGCGGGTGGGCCTCGTCGGCGTGAACGGCTCCGGCAAGTCCACGCTCATGAAGATCCTCGCCGGTGCCCAGAAGCCGGACGGGGGGGAGATCCAGGTCCGCCGCGGCGCGAAGATCACCTACCTCCCGCAGGAGCCGGAGTTCCCACCCGGCGCCACGGTGCAGAGCGAGCTGTCGGTCGCCCTCCCCGAACTGAGGGAAGCGCTCGAGGCGCACGCGGCCCTCGCGGCGCGGCTCGGGGACGGGGCGACGGACAAGCAGTTGGAGGAACTTGCACGGCTGTCCGACCGGGTGGAACGGCTCGGAGGCTGGGACACGGAGCACCGCGCGCGGACGCTGCTGGACCGGCTCGGGGTGAAGGACTGGGACCGTCCCATCTCGGAGTTGTCCGGTGGCCTCAAGAAGCGCGTGGCCGTGGCGCGCGCCATCCTCAGCAAGCCGGACATGCTGATGCTGGACGAGCCCACCAACCACCTGGACGCCGACACGGTGGACTGGCTCGAGGACGAGCTGGACGCGCTCGAGTGCGCCATCCTGCTCGTCACCCACGACCGGTACTTCCTGGATGATCTCGTGGACCGGATCGTGGAAGTGCAGCCGGGCGGCGGCGTCACCAGCTACCCGGGCAACTACGCGGCCTACCTCGAGCAGAAGCTGCTCGCCGAGGAGCAGTCGGCGGTGGCCCAGCACAAGCGCGAGCGGTGGATTGCCCAGGAGGTCGCGTGGCTGCGCAAGGGCGTGGAGGCCCGCCGCACGAAGTCCCGCGCCCGCATCCAGCGCGCGCAGAAGCTCATGGCGGAGAAGGGGTTCCAGCGCCCGAAGGTGGCCGAGCTCCGCACCGTTGCGGCCCCGCGCCTCGGGCACACCGTCATCGAGGCGGAGCACGTCCAGAAGTCCTACGGGCAGCGCAAGGTGCTGGACGACGTGAACCTCATCCTCCAGCGCGGCGAGCGCGTGGGGCTCGTGGGCCCCAACGGCGTGGGGAAGACCACCTTCCTGCGCGTGCTGCTCGGCGAGACGCCGCCGGACGCGGGCACCGTGGTCGTCGGCAAGAACACGCGCGTGGCCTACTACGATCAACACCGCGTCCAGCTGGACCCGGACAAGACGGTCTACGAGGCGGCGTGGGACGAGGAGTTCGTCCTGCTGGGGGACAAGAAGGTGGCGCTCCGGGACTACCTGGACGACCTGCTCTTCCCCGTGCCCATGCAGCGCATGAAGGTCGGGGCGCTCTCCGGCGGCGAGCGGAACCGGCTGCTGCTCGCGCGGCTGTTCCTCCAGGGGGCCAACGTGCTCGTGCTGGACGAGCCCACCAACGATCTCGACATCGTCACGCTCAACGTGCTCGAGCGGCTGCTGATGGACTTCCAGGGCAGCGTGCTGCTCGTGACCCACGACCGGTACTTCCTCGACAAGGTGGCCACCGCGATCCTCGCGTTCGAGGGGAACGGGAAGGTGGTGCGGTACGAGGGCAACTACGATCTCTACCGCCGCCTCAAGGCCCAGTCCGCGGCGGCACAGCCGGCGACGGACAAGCCCGCGCCGGCACACGCTCCCGCCGCGGCTGCACCGCCGCAGAAGCGCGAGCGGCTCTCGTACAAGGATCAACGCGAGCTGGACGGCATGGAGGAGGCCATCCTCGCCGCCGAGTCGCGCAAGTCGGAGCTCGAGACGCAGTTGGCGGACCCGGGGGTGTGGACGCAGGTGCCGCCGAGGGGCGCCGGGCTCCAGGCCGAGCTGGACGCGGCCACGGCCGAGGTGGACCGCCTCTACGCGCGCTGGAGTGATCTCCAGGCCCGGGCCGAGGCGGCAGCGGGGAAGTGACCCGGGGCTACGTGAGCGCCACGTCTGCCGGGGTGGCGCCGTGCTCGGACAGCAGCGCGCGGTACCACTGCTCGGCACGCGCGCCCAGGTCCCCCAGCGAGGCCGGCGCCCAGATGACCGACAGCGTCCTGCAGGTCTCTCCGTTCGTCTTGGTTCGCTGTGCGTCCTTCACCGCGTTGGCGCAGGGGCCGTCCGCGTCGAACAGGCACAGCAGGCCGGAGATATCGATCTCCTGCCCGGAGACGTTGAAGACATAGGACGAACCTGCAGGCGCCACCGCCACGCGGAACGGCCCCTTCGCCCGGTCCAGGTCCACCACGCTGATGGGCAGCCCCGAGTGGAACGAGACCGCGTTGCACGCGTCCACCGCGGGGTTGATGGCGGGGAGCGTCCCCTCGGCCACCGCGCGGAGCAGGTACTCGGAGGCGGGCTTGCCGCGCCCGGTGGGCTTGTAGCCGCCGTGCCGGAGGAGATCCCTCACCGCGCCTCGCACCTCGTCCGTGGAGGCGAGGTGCGCCGAGGCACCGGGGACGAGCCAACGCGCGTGCAGGCTAACTCCCGGCAGCGCTGAGAGCGCGGCCGGGAAGTCCGTGGTGAACGCGTACACCCGCAGCAACGGGTGCGGCGCGACCGCGAGTTCCATGGCGTGGCCTAGCGGCAGGCGCCCACGCCGCCGTCGAGCACCGGGCCGTTCTGCCCGACGAGCTGCGTGCAGGTGCCCGCGGTGCAGGCCGGGGTGGCCGGCGCAGGGAAGCCGCAGAGGCGGGCGCACTCGAAGGTGGGGTTCGGGCCGGCGCTGGTGCCAATGCACGAGGCGCCCTTCTCGCAGAGCGTCGTGTTGCCGCAGGCCTGCCCCACCAGGGCCGTGCCGGCCGGCTGGCACTTGTTTCCGATGGAGGTCAAGTAGCAGCCTTCCGCGGCGTTCGGGCAGTCCTGGAGCAGCACGTCGCACTGGTTGGCAACGGCCTCGCAGGTCAGCGGGCGCTCCAGCGAGCCGGTGACCGAAATAAGGAACGCGCAGCTCGCGCCGGCGCCGCAGTCAGAATCCTTCTCGCAGAAGCGCCGGCAGGTGGCGCCGCCCTGGCTCCCTGCGCAGACCATCCCGGCCGCGCACTGGCCGATGTTCGCCCCGCAGCCCTGGCCCTCCGTGCGGTTGCCCGGCGCGATGCAGCCGCGCACCGGCTGGTTGCTGACCGGGTCCAGCGTGTAGCCGCAGGCCTGCCCCTGGGGGCAGTCCTGCGTGACCAGGTCACACCCGCCCGCCATGCAGTGGGCCTCGAACTGGGACGTGGTGACCTCGACGAGGATGCAGCTCTCGCCGGTGGGGCAGGTGTCCTGGCCGAGCGTGCAGCCCGCGCCGATCACCGGGCCACCCGTACCCGCGTCGGTACCTCCGCCCGTTCCACCGCCGGTCCCGCCGCCCGTACCGCCACCGGATCCACCACCCGTCCCGCCGCCCGTACCGCCACCGGTCCCACCGCCCGAGCCCCCGCCGGTCCCGCCACCCGTCCCGGCGTCCTCGACGTTGGTGCCGGCGTCCGGCGTCGGCGCGGCGCTGCCACAGGAGAAGGTGAGAAGTGCGACCGTGGCCGCGGACAGGAGGCGAAGGGAGAGGGAGGCGTTCATGGGGCGGGGAACCTGCCACAACTCGGGGCCGGGGGCGATCCCGGTGCAACGGCGCCGTGTCGCCCGCGTCCCGCTCAGCGTCGCGGGGCGGGGAAGTCCAGGCGCATCACGTCGCCGCCCACTTCCGTGAAGCCGCACGCGAGGCAGAAGGCGCGGGCCTCCTCGCGGCCAGCGGCATGCGTGGTGATTTCAATCCTCCGCACGCCGAGCGTCTTGGCCCGCTCGATGGCCTTCAGCACCAGCGCCTTCCCCACGCCCTTGCGACGCCAGGACGGCGAGACGCAGATCTCGTCGAACGTGGCGATGCGACCGCCCAGCCGAAGCTGCGGACGGTGCGAGAGCGCGAGCATCCCGATGCCCTTGTCCAGCGCGTCGGCCGCCATGAAGACCTCCATCTCCGGGTGGCTGATCACCCACGACACGGTCTGCATGTCCGCCGCCTCCCCGTACCCGAGCTCGGACACGAGCTGGCGAAGGGCGTCCGCGTCGCCGCGCCGCGCGGGGCGCAGGCGGAAGATGGGACGAGCGGACGTCGAACTGTTCGTCATGGCGTCCGCACTCTACGCGCGACAGGAGGTGCTGGGAACCCGTACAACGCACACGCATGGGCCCCTTGAAGTTCGTCTCGGCAGAGGAGGCGGTGGCGGTCGTGCAGTCCGGCAACCGCGTGTTCGTTCACAGCGTGGCCGCGGCACCGCAGCGGCTGGTCAGCGCGCTGGCTTCCCGGGCGGGGGAACTCCGCGACGTGGAGGTCATCCATCTCCACACCGAGGGGGACGCGCCGTACGCCGCTCCGGGGATGGAGAAGAGCTTTCGCACCAACGCGCTCTTCGTGGGCGCCAACGTGCGCGAGGCGGTGAACGCAGGCCGCGCGGACTACCTCCCGGTCTTCCTCTCCGAGGTGCCGCTGCTCTTCCGCCGGGGCGTGTTGCCGCTGGACGTGGCCCTGGTCTCCGTCTCTCCGCCGGACGCGCACGGTTACTGCTCTCTCGGTCCGAGCGTGGACTGCTCGCTCGCGGCGGTGCAGGTGGCGCGCAAGGTCATCGCCCAGGTGAACCACCACCTGCCCCGCACGTGGGGGGACGGGCGGGTCCACGTCCGCCAGCTGCACGCGGTGGTGGAGGGGCATGATCCACTCCCGGAGCACGCGCCGAAGCCGCCCGGTGCGGTGGAGCGCGCCATCGGCGAGAGGGTGGCGGCGCTGGTCGAGGACGGCGCCACGCTGCAGCTGGGCATCGGGGGGATCCCGGACGCGGTGCTCGGAGCGCTGAAGGGGCACAAGCGGCTGGGGCTCCACTCGGAGATGTTCTCGGACGGCGTGCTGGGCCTCGTGGAGTCCGGCGCGCTCACCGGAGAGTGCAAGCGCAAGCACCCGGGGAAGATCGTGGGCGGTTTCGCGTGGGGCTCCCGCAGGCTCTACGACTTCATCCACGACAACCCGGCCGTGGCGTTGCTGGACATCGCCTATGTCAACGACACGCACGTCATCCGGCAGCAGCCCAGGATGACCGCCATCAACAGCGCGCTCGAGGTGGACCTCACCGGCCAGGTGTGCGCGGACTCCATCGGCGAGCGGCAGTACTCCGGCGTGGGCGGGCAGATGGACTTCATCCGCGGGGCCACGCTCGCGGAGGGCGGGATGCCCATCATCGCGTTGCCCTCCACCACGCGCAGCGGCGAGAGCCGGATCGTCCCCACCCTCAAGTCCGGCGCGGGCGTGGTGACCACGCGCGCCCACGTCCACTTCATCGCCACCGAGTACGGGGTGGTCGACCTCTACGGGAAGAACCTCCGCCAGCGGGCGAAGGCGCTCATCGGGATCGCCCACCCTTCCCACCGCGAGGCCCTGGAGCGCGCCGCTTCTTCGCGCTTCGGTTGCTGACGGCGCGGGGCGCCTCCCGGCGTCCTCCGGCGGCCGGCTTCTTCTTCGCTGCCGGCTTCGGGGGGACGGGGATTCCAGCGCGGCGCGCTTCCGAGAGTCCAACGGCGATGGCCTGGGCGCGCGAGCGCGGGCGCCGCTTCGCCGTCTTGTCCCCGGCGCGGTGCATCTCCTTCTCGAACAATGCCCCCGCCGCGGTGGGGACACGCTTTCCTTCCGCGAGCGCCTTCTTCGCGCGCCTGGCCTCGGGCGAGCTCCGCTTGCGGGCGCTCATGGACGCGCCTCCCCGTGGACGTGCGAGAGGCGGTTCACCAGCGCGTCACAGAACGCGGGGAGATCTGCGGGCTTGCGGGACGTGACCAGGTTCCCGTCCGTCACGAGCGCCTCGTCCACCCAGTGCGCCCCCGCGTGCTCGAGATCCCTCTGCAGCGACGGCCACGAGGTGAGCGTGCGGCCGCGGAGCACCTCCCCGTCTGCCAGGAGCTGCGGCCCGTGGCAGACCGCTGCCACCGTCTTCCCGGAGTCGACGAACTCCCGCGCGAAGGCCACCGCCGCGGGCTCGCGCCGGAGCCTCTCCGGCGAGTGTCCGCCGGGAACGACGAGCGCGTCGAAGTCCGACGGCCGCACCTCGCCCAGTGCCGCGTCCACCGACACGTGCTCGGTGCCCTTCTTCCCCGTGAGCACCTCTCCGCGCGCGCGTCCCACGATCACCGCGTGGTGCCCTGCTTCGCGCACCGCGTCCCAGGGCAACCGGAACTCCGAGTCCTCGAACCCATCTGCCAACACGAACGCCACCCTCGCCATCACGCCTCCTCGGCTCCAGCTGCCGGTCAGTGCCTGGGACCCTGCGCCTCGGGCTGCTCCGGGGACGGCTCGGGGAGTGCCCGGGTGGCAGGTCCGTTCAGCACCTCGCCCCGCGCGTCGAAGCGGCTGCCGTGGCAGGGGCAGTCCCAGCTGCGCTCGGCGCGGTTCCACGCCACGTGGCAGCCCAGGTGCGTGCACGTGGCGGAGCGGGCGTGCAGCGTCCCGTCCTCCTCGCGGCTCACGGCGAGCACGCGCCCTGCCGAGCGCACCAGCCGTCCTTCACCTGCGGGGATCTCCTCCGGCGTCGAGACCTCCCCGCGCTCGAAGCGATCCCGCACCAGGTGCGCCGGGTAGTCCACGTTCTCGGCCACGAACGCGCGCGCCTGTGCGAGGGGTTTGATCCGGGTGGCTGCATAGAGTGGTGCCCACGCGTTCGCGCGCCCGAGCACCGCGTCGCTGAGCAACATGGCCGCGAGCGTGCCCAGGCTGGTCCCGTTCCCCGAGAAGCCCGTGGCCAGGTAGACGTGGGCGGCCCCCGCGCTCCGGCCGATGAAGGGCAGCCCGTCCACGGGCTCCAGCACCTGGCCGGACCAACTCCATGGAAGCGCCTGGTCGGGGAAGTGGGCCCACGTCCACGCCTCGAGCCTCGAGATGCACGCGGCGGTGTTCTCCCGGGTCCCCGTCTTGTGGTCCTCGCCGCCCACCACCAGCAGCCGCCCCGCGGAGGTCTCCTGCGCACGGACGTAGTGGTACGGGTCGTCCATGTCCCAGAACAGCCCCTCCGGGAACTCTCCCGAGAGCCGCCCGGCCACCGCGTAGGTCCGGTAGGGGGCCACCTTGGCGTGGAAGGCAAAGCGGGTGGAGACGGGCACGTGGGTCATCACGAGCACCGCGTGCGCCCGGAGCTCCCCGCGGTCCGTGGAGACGCGGCAGGGGGTGCCGTCCTCCACGTTCCACGCGCGCGTGTGCTCGTGGACCGTGCCGCCTGCCCGGGTGAAGCGCGTGACGAGCGCGCGGAGGTAGCGAGTTGGATGGAATTGCGACTGGCGCTCCACCCGGATGGCGCCGTGGCAACGCATCGGCAGCGGAACGGTGTCCGCCCAGCCCGCGTCCGCGCCCACCCTGCGGAGGGACTGGAGCTCCCGCTCGAGTTCACGCCGCTGCGCGTCCGTCGCCGCGTAGAGCCACGCGGGTACCCTGCGGAACCCGCAGCCGTCCGAGCTCGCGTTGGCGAAGGCCTCGACCTGCTGGAACGCGGCGCGGCTGGACTCGGCCACGGCGCGGGCGCCGTCCAGGCCGAAGGTCCGCTCGAGCACCTGGTAGCGGGTGTCCAGCAGCTCGGTGAGGTGCGCGGTGGTGCGGCCGGACTCACCGCTGCCGAGGGTGCGGGCCTCCACGAGCAGCACCTCGCGCCCGGCCTCCTGGAGGAGGCACGCCGCGGTGAGCCCGGCGAGGCCGCCCCCCACCACGAGCACGTCCACCGCGCGCGTCCCCGGGAGGGCCGAGAACGAAGGGAGGCCCACCTCCTCGGGCCAGGGGGAGGAGCGGCTCACGGGTGCGCGCCCCACGGGAGCTCCGCCGCCTCGCGCGTCTGGCCCGGGAGCTCGGCGCTGGGTTCACCGCGCATCTCGCGCTGGAAGAGCCGCGCCATCCGGTTCCCGAGCTGCTCCAGCCCTTCCTTGTCCAGCGCGCGGCGCGCGGCCTTGAAGATCTCCGACTCCTCCTCGGACACGTGGTGCTCGAACTGCTCGCGCAGCACGGAAACCTTGGCGTGGAAGTGGGGGTGACCGGGATCCATGTCCACCAGGTCCGCGAGCAGCCGCTTCACGGAGAGGTGCTCCTCGACGGCCTGCAGCAGCAGCTCCTCGGAGCGCTCGCCGTAGACCGCCGGGTAGAAGAGCCGCTCCTCCATCACCGCGTGCGCGGTCAGCGTGTTGGCGAGCTCGAGGAAGCCGTCCCGCCGCTGGTCCAGGTCCTCCGCCTTGTCCAGCTGGCCGAAGAGCTTCCGCACCTGCCGGTGGTGGCCGCGCAACAGTTCGAGTGCGTTCATGCCCGGGAACGTGGGCACGGCGCAGGGAGGTGCAAGGGGCATGGCGGTGGGACAGGGGAATCGAACCCCCCGAGCGCCGCTCGCGCGGCCCTCCATCGGTTTTGAAGACCGAGCCGCCCACCAGGCGCGGACGTCCCACCGCGCCGCAATCCCTCACGCGGGAGGGCCGGTGTCAATCCAGGCCGCGCTCCTCGAGATCGTCCTCGTCGAGTCCCACGAGGTGTCCGAGTTCGTGCAGCACCGTCACGCGGACCTGCTCTGCCAACTCGTCGCGGGTGCGCGCGGCGCGCTCGAGGTTGCGCTGGAAGAGCACCACCCTCGCGGTGGCGTGGTCCGCGGCGCTGCCCACGCTTCGCTCGCCGAGCGGCGTCCCCTGGAACAGCCCGAGCAGGGAAGGGCTGAGCGGGGGTGACTCGGCCAGCAGGTCGTCCGTGGCCGGCAGGGGCTCCACCGTGAAGCGGAGGTTGGGGAGCTTCGCGCGGAAGTCACCGGGGATCTCCCGCAGCGCCGCTTCGACCATGGCCTCGAACTCGGCCTCGGTCACGGAGACGGGCTCGGGGAACTCCTCCGGGGAGAGGCTCCGCGCCTCGGCAAAATGGCGCGCCGCCTCCGCGGTCCTCCCACGCCGCTCCGCGATGAGGCCCAGGTGCTGGTGCGCCCACGGCTCCTCCGGCCCCTGCTTCACCACGTCCCGGAACGCGGTCTCCGCCTCGTCGAAGCGGCACAACTCGTAGAGCGCGCAGGCCCGCTCCAGCTTCACCTCGAGCGAGGAGGGGACGAGCTTCAGCGCCGCGTCCAGCGCGGTGAGCGCCTCGGCGGGCTCACCGAGTTGACCCAGCCCAATGCCCTGCAGGGTGGCGAACTCCGCCTCGAGCTGCGGCTCGTTCGCCTTCCGCGCCAGCTTGCGTCCGCGCGCCGCTGCCTCCAGCCCGGTCTCGAGTGTCTCGAGATCCCCGCCGGGGCGGCACACGAGGAAGTCCGTCCACGCGAGCAGGATCTCGAGGTCGTCCGGGTCCCGCTCGAGCGCCTCGTCGAAGGCCTCTTCCGCCAGCTCCGGCTCGTCGCACTGGGCGTGGGCGGCGGCCTTCAGCGTCCAGGCGCCCGCCTGTTCAGGGGCCACCTTCACCAGCTCCACCGCGAGCGCGCGCGCCACCTTCGATCGGCCTGCCTCCAGCGCAGACTCGACCTGGGCCATCAGTTCACGGGCGTGCGGGGAGGGCGGGGCTGGGCGGGGCTTGGCCATGATCGCCCTCATAACCGAACTTGACAACGCGTGGTGCAGGGGCGTGTGATCCGCCGCTGTCTCTCGCCTCGGGGAACACCCTGGACATCCTGGTCGTTGAAGATGACGCCGATCTTCGGCAACTGATGGGCCGCTTCCTCGAGAAGCAGGGCTACGGCGTGGTCCTCGCGGAGGACCCGGTCCAGGCGCTCGCGCAGCTCGAGGGGCGGACCGTGGGCCTCATCATCACGGACATGATGATGCCCCACATGGACGGCATCGCCTTCACCGAGCGGCTCAAGCAGAACCCGGCGACGAAGGACATCCCCGTGCTCCTCGTCACCGCCTGGCCGGACGACGCCACGACGGACCGGGGGCTGCGCAAGGGCGTGGCGCTCACGCTGTCCAAGCCCATTGATTTCAACAGGTTGCTGACCCTCATCCGCTTCGCCGAGTAGTGCCCGGGAGACGGCCGCCCGCGGGGCCCCGTTGACATTCCCGGTCCGCCTCTTAGGTTGCGCGCCGCTCTGACGGTCCAACGGGCCGTCGCGTTGAAGCAACCCCATCCACACCGGAGGCATTGACCATGGCAGCCAAGGAAATCCACTTCCACCAGGGCGCACGCGACCAGATCCTGCGCGGCGTCCGCACGCTCGCGGACGCGGTGGCGGTGACGCTGGGGCCCAAGGGCCGCAACGTCGTCATCGAGAAGAGCTTCGGCTCGCCCACGATCACCAAGGACGGCGTCACGGTCGCCAAGGAGATCGATCTCGAGAACAAGTTCGAGAACATGGGCGCGCAGATGGTGAAGGAGGTCGCGTCCAAGACCTCGGACGTGGCCGGTGATGGCACGACCACCGCGACGGTGCTGGCGCGCGCCATCTACGAGGAAGGGCTCAAGCTGGTGGCCGCGGGCCACAGCCCCATGGACCTCAAGCGCGGAATCGACAAGGCGGTGGAAGTGGTGGTGGCCGAGCTGCACAAGATGAGCAAGCCCACCCAGGACAAGAAGGACATTGCCCAGGTCGGCACCATCTCCGCGAACGACGACGCCACCATCGGCAACATCATTGCCGACGCCATGGACAAGGTCGGCAAGGAGGGCGTCATCACGGTGGAGGAGGCCAAGGGGCTCGACACCACGCTCGACTTCGTCAAGGGCATGCAGTTCGACCGCGGCTACATCTCCCCGTACTTCGTGACCAACCGCGAGTCGATGGAGGCGGTCCTGGAGGACCCCTACATCCTCATCACGGACAAGAAGATCTCCGCCATGGCGGACGTGGTGCCGGTGCTCGAGCAGGTGGTGCGCTCCGGCAAGCCGGTGGTGCTGGTGGCCGAGGACGTGGACGGCGAGGCGCTCGCCGCGCTGGTGCTCAACAAGATCCGCGGCACGCTGAACGCCGTGGCCGTGAAGGCGCCGGGCTTCGGTGACCGCCGCAAGGAGATGCTGCAGGACCTGGCCACGCTGACCGGCGGGCAGGTCATCTCGGACGAGCTGGGCCACAAGTTCGAGAGCATCTCGCTGGCCGAGCTGGGCCGCGCCAAGCGCGTCGTGGTGACCAAGGACAACACCACGGTGATCGACGGCGTGGGCAAGAAGGCGGACATCGACGGCCGCGTGCGCGTCCTCCGCGCCCAGATTGCCGAGACCACCTCCGACTACGACCGCGAGAAGCTCCAGGAGCGGCTCGCGAAGATGGTGGGCGGCGTGGCGGTCATCCACGTGGGCGCCGCGACCGAGACGGAGATGAAGGAGAAGAAGGCGCGCGTGGAGGATGCCCTGCACGCGACCCGCGCCGCGGTGGAGGAGGGAATTGTCCCCGGCGGCGGCGTGTCCCTCATCCGCTGCCTGCCCGCGCTCGAGGCCCTCAAGCTGGGCGGCGAGCTGGACTTCGGCGTCGCCATCATCCGGCGCGCGATCGAGGAGCCCATCCGGAAGATCGCCTCCAACGCGGGCTGGGAGGGCGCAGTGGTGATCCAGAAGGTCCGCGAGGGCAAGGGCGCGTTCGGGTTCAACGCCCGCACCGAGACCTTCGAAGATCTCGAGAAGACCGGCGTGATCGATCCCACGAAGGTCGAGCGCAGCGCCCTGCAGAACGCCGAGTCCGTGGCGTCCCTGCTCCTCACCACCGAGGCGATGATCGCCGAGGCCCCGAAGAAGAAGTCCGCGAAGGGCGCCGCCGGTGGCGCGCCTGACTACGCGGGCGACGACATGGACTACTAGTCCCGGTTCCCGTCCACGGACGGACTCGGGGAGGCCCTGGTTCCCACGCGGGAGCCGGGGCCTCCTTGCGTTCGGGCCTGTGCGTGCCCACCTGCCGCGCCATGCCCCAGACCCCTCCGTTCCACGGGACGTCGCTCCCCCGGAAGCTCTCGGACGCGGAGCTCGCGCGGGCGCTCCGGCTGGACCTCGAGTCCGAGCTGGACGCCATCAACCTCTACGCCGCCCACCTCGAGGCCACGGAGAACCCCACGGCGCGCGCCGTGCTGCGCCACGTGATGGACGAAGAGCGGGAGCACGCTGCGCTGTTCTGGGCGCTCATCGGCCAGTTGGACCCTTCCCAGGCAAGCCACGCCCGCG
>JBDLRJ010000171.1:0-5055 GCA_039800145.1 Pseudomonadota bacterium
CCCGAGCCGTACTCCGGGATGAGCCCCAGCTTCTTCGCCACGTGCACGCGCAGGTTCGCCATCACCGTGTGCACGAGCGACTCGCGCCCGAACTGGAAGAGGACGAGGTCCCCCGCCTTCGCCCCGCACGTGGCGTTGATCTCCTCGCGCAGCGCGGGCGTGATGGTCTTGGCGAGCGGGGACTGCGTCCACTCCCCCGTCTCCCCCACCTTCGCGCGCGCCAGGCCCCCTGCCCCCATCCCCTTCACGTACTCCTCGAGCTTGTCCGTCTCCGCGCGGCTGAGCGCCTTGTCCGCCGGCAGCACCATCGCCTTGACGATGCCCCTGTTCTCCACCGCGTCCCACATCATGGGAACGCCGCCCGCCGCCCCGTGCTTCCGGACGACGTCCGTGAGCACCACGTGCTCCAGCCCGAAGCGCAGGTCCGGCTTGTCGTTGCCGTACTTCGCCATGGACTCGTCGAACTCCATGCGCCGGAACGGCGTGGGCACGTCCACGCCCAGCACCTCCTTCCACAGCTTCTGGATGAGCCCCTCGATGATCTCGAAGATGTCCTCCTGCTGGACGAAGCTCATCTCCACGTCCACCTGGGTGAACTCGGGCTGCCGGTCCAGGCGGAGATCCTCGTCCCGGAAGCACTTCACGATCTGGAAGTACCGCTCGAACCCCGCCACCATGAACAGCTGCTTGTAGAGCTGCGGGCTCTCCGCGAGCGCGTAGAACTTTCCTGCATTCAGGCGGGACGGGACCAGGAAGTTGCGCGCGCCGCCGGGCGTGTACTTGCCCATGAACGGCGTCTCCAGCTCCAGGAACCCCTTCTCCACCATGTACGCGCGCGTCAGCGCGTTCATCTTCGAGCGCGTGATGAGCGACTGCTGCAGCGGCCGCCGCCGCAGGTCCAGGTAGCGGTACGCGAGCCGCTTCTCCTCGGACGTCTCGATCTTGTCTTCGATCTGGAACGGCGTGGGCTCGCTGCGGTTGAACACCGTCAGCTCCGTGGCCTTCACCTCGATCTCCCCCGTCTTCATCTTGGGGTTCACGTTGCTCCCGCGGCTCACCACCTTGCCGCGGATGCACACCACCCACTCGAGCCGCAGCGTGCCCGCCAGCTCGTGCGCGGCGGCCTCGATCCCCGGCTCAAACACCACCTGCGTGAGCCCCTCGCGGTCGCGAAGATCGATGAACACGGCGCCGCCGTGATCTCTCCGGTTGTGCACCCAGCCGAAGAGCACCACCTCCTTGCCCACGTCCTTGCCCGTCAGCTCGCCGCAGTTGTTCGTCCGCTTCACGTCCGTGATGAACCTGGATGCCATAGGGGTGCGGACCCTAAAGAGCCGCAGGAGAGCCGTCAACGCACTCCGAAGTCGCTGTAGGCTCCTCCACCGCCCATGCCGTCTCCGCTCCGCGCCCTCCCCGCCCTGCTCGCGGCCCTCGCCGCCTGCGCCCCCAACCCCTCTCCCCCGGTCCAGGTCATGGCCCTCGTGGAGAAGGGGCCCAACACCTACCAACCCTCCCAGGTCCAGCTGGAGCAGGTGACGGACGTGGTCTCCCTCTCGGGCCCGCTCGGCAAGGTGCTGGGCAACGCGCGGCTCGTGCTGGACGGCAACGATCCGCTCTGGGTCAACGCCTCCACGGACGAGGGCCGCGCCGCCGCCATCACCAAGCAGGCGGGGAGCCCCGTCCGCGCCAGCTTCATCGACAAGGGCGGCGTGTTGTGGCCCGCGGACTTCCACTCGTGGAACATGGTCACCGCCTGGTTCAACCTCGAGCACGCCTACCGCTACTGGCAGGGCGTGGGGGTGCCGGGGGAGGAGATGCAGGATCTCACGCTCCACTACTTCCCGGAGCTCACCCTCCCCTCCAGCGCCAGCGCCACGAAGCCGGAAACGGACAACGCCCTCTACTTCTCCCCCCTGCAGGCCTTCCTCGTCCTCCCGTTCGACGAACTCCAGGGGGTCCCGCTCGCCCTCAACACGGGCGTGATGGCCCACGAGTACAGCCACCGCGTCTTCAACCGCCGCGTCTTCGACGGCGCGTCGATCCCCGCCCCGCTGGTGACCTGGCCCCTGGGCGGCGCCTCTGCCGGCGCCAACCTGCTCAAGGCCGCGGACGAGGGCTTCGCCGACTACCACGCGTACGGCGCCTCGTGCATTGGCCCCGGCGGCTGCAACCCCAACTTCCTCGCCTCCTCCGTGCCCGCCACCTTCTCCGAGCCGCGCGACTTCTCCCGCGCGGACCGCTGCCTCACCTCCGCCCAGCGCGAGTCCCTCGAGGCCATGCCGTTCGACAGCTACAACGCCTCCGGCGGCACCTACGTGGTGGGCACCGTGCTCGCCGCCGCGCTCTACCAGGCCGGCGAGAAGTCCGGCCAACGCCAGGAGATCCAGCGCGCCCTGCTCGCCGCCTACGCCAACGGGGCACCGGACAAGCCCGGCCTCAAGGAGACCATCGTCAGCCTCGCCAACCGCGGGAACCTGCTCCGCCTCGAGACCCTCGCGGGCGTGCTCGCCTCCCAGGTGGAGGACACGCAGACGAAGAAGCTCCTCTGCAACGAGCTGCTCGGACGCCTGAAGCTCCGCCTCGCCGACGTGCCCCAGTGCCCCGCCGCGAGCACCCCCGTCCCGGACTGCAAGGACGTTCCATGAGGCCCACCGTGCGCCGCGCGTCCGTCCGCCCCCTGCTCGCTGCCCTGTCCCTCTTCGCCGCCCCCGCGCTCGCCCGCGAGGACGACTCGGCGGTTCCCTACCCGGACGACGAGCAGGAGCAGGCCGCCCCCGTCCGCGAGAAGGGCCGGCGCCGCTACCAGGACGACCTGCGCGAAGTCACCGAGGACGAGCAGGAGCGCGAGCGTCCCATGGCCCCCATGGACGATCCCGCCCTGGGACTCGCGGGAGAGCTCGTGGGCGGCGTCATGCTCCTCGACGGCAGCCGCGGCGCGTTGGACCCGCGCCCCGCCTTCGGCCTGCGCTTCACCTGGGAACTCGGCCGCACGCTGGGCGAGCAGCTGCTCCACGAGGGGCTCTTCCTGGACGTCGGCTGGCTGTGGAGCGGCCTGCGCCAGGGGACGAAGGAGGTGTTCGGGGACACGAACGTCCACGCCTTCACGCTCGCACCCGCCTTCGGGCTCCAGCTCGGTGGGGAGAAGAGCCCCGTCGTGGCCTTCGCGCAGCTGGGCGGCGGGCTCGCGTACCAGGACACCCGCATCACCGCGGGCGGTACCGCCACGGACGTGGGCGGCGTGAAGCCCCTGCTCCAGTACGGCGTGGGCATCCGCGGGCGGCCGGAGATCAACGACAACGGCCTGCGGCTCTCCTTCCGCGTGGAGCTCACGCGCTACCGTCGCCAATACATGGACGACACCTTCCTCGGCGCGGCGCTCGGGCTCGACTACTGATCTCGCCCCAGGTGAGCAGCCGCGCCGGTTTCCCGCGCAGGCGGCCAGGTCACCCCGGTCGGTAGGAACACCAGCCCCGGCGCCCGCCCTGCCTCCGCTTCCCTCTGCCCGCACGTGGCACGCGTACTGCTCAACCCGCTCCCCGCGCGGTCGGTGAGCGGTTGGCTCTCGGGGGGGAAGCCAGCCGCACGCCGAGGCAGTCCCGCGCCGAGGCGGGGGCAGGAGGGTCCCCCTGGTACGGCCGTCACCGGGCAGCAGACGCCCGGCGGCCCTGCGCCCGGTGACGGGTGCTGCTCCAGGAGGCCTTCCTGCCCCGGCTGGTCAGCCACGCCGGCCGCCATGCAGCGGCAGGAACGGGGGAGCAGCACCATGGCGCGCAGGATGGCAGGACACGCGGTGGACCCGGTGTGCGGCGCGCGCGTCCCCGCGGACGAGGAGACGGTCCGCTCCGCCACCGTCCCGGGCCGCCGCTACTTCTTCTGCTCCGAGCGCTGCCGCCGCGCCTTCCGCCTCCGCACGGAACAGTTCCGCCAGGGCGAGCGCGCCCGTGCCGGGGCCCTCTTCGCCCCCCGCGGCCACGTCCCCTGGGGAATGGCCTGAGCCGCTGGGCCGTCCGCCTCAGGAGGCCGAGCGCAGATCCTTCAGCTTCAACGACACCCGGCGCCGGCCATTCCACTCGTCCATCTCTGCCTGGAACGCGAGATCCAACGGGCCGTCCGTCACCGCCACGCGGTCCGCCATCCCGAAGCCGATGACGTCCACCGCAGGCGCAGCATCCAGCGTGAGCTTCAGGTGCCCCGCCGCCCCCGGCCGCTTCGGCGACAGCACCCGCGGTGACGCCCGCAGCCCCTTCGCCGCGAGCACCGGCAAGGGGTTCCCCTGTCCGAACGGGGCCAGCGCCTGCAACCCCTCCACCGCCTTCTCCGTCAACTCCCCCGGCGCCACCAGAGCGTCCACCCGGCACTGGGCCACCAGGTCCTCGTCCGTGAGCAGCCCGTCCGCTACCGCCGTGAACGCCTCCTCGAATGCAGGCAGGCTCGCCGCGTCCACCGTCAACCCCGCCGCGTGCTTGTGCCCGCCGAAGCGCGCGAGGTGACCGCTGCAGGATTTCAGCGCATCGTACAGGTGGAACGGGCCGATGCTCCGTGCGCTCCCCTTCCCCGCCCCGTCCTTCACCCCCAGCACCACCGTGGGGCGGTGGAACCGCTCCACCACGCGGGACGCGACGATCCCCACCACCCCCGGGTGCCAGCCCTCGCCCCACAGCACGAGCCCCCGCCGCCCCTTCTTCTCCTCCGCCTGGGCCAGGGCCGCCTGCAGGATGTCCTGCTCAATCGCCTGCCGCTCGGCGTTGGCCGCGTCCAGCTCCGCCGCGAGCGCCCGCGCCTCGGACTCCGAGGACGAACACAACAGCCGCAGCCCCACGGAGGCGTCGTCCAGCCGGCCCGCCGCGTTGATCCGGGGCCCGAGCCGGAAGCCCACCTGGCCCGCCGTCACCGGCTCGTCCGGGGAAAGCCCTGCAACATCCTTCAAGGCCCTCACCCCGAGCCGCCTCGCCGCGGTCAGCTCCTTGAGCCCGTGCTTCACCAGCACCCGGTTGGCCCCCGTGAGCGGCACCACGTCCGCCACCGTGGCCAGCGCCACCAGGTCCAGGTACTCGC
>JBDLRJ010000172.1:0-11731 GCA_039800145.1 Pseudomonadota bacterium
GGAGGGCGTGCCGTTCGCCACGCTGCACGCGTTGTTGCAAGCCCCGCAGTGGGACAGGCTCGTCGACACGTTCGTCTCGCAGCCGTTGGAGGCCGTCGAGTCGCAGTTGGCGAAATTCGCATTGCACGACGCGATGCCGCACGCCCCGGACGTACAGGAGGCCGTGCCGTTCGCCACGCTGCACGCGTTGTTGCAAGCCCCGCAGTGGGACAGGCTCGTCGACACGTTCGTCTCGCAGCCGTTGGAGGCCGTCGAGTCGCAGTTGCCGAACCCCGAGTTGCAGGTGGAGATGCCGCAGGTGGACGCGGCACACCCCGCAGTGGCATTGGCGAGGCTGCCGCAGGCGTTGCCGCAGTTTCCACAGTTCTGGACGTCCGTCGCGGTGTCCACGCACGCCGCGGAGCAGACCACCTGGCCGGCGCCGCAGCACGTGGAGGGGGTCCCCGTGCAGGTGAAGCCGTTCTCCGTGGCGCAGGAGGACGAGCAGCCGTCGCCGTCGGACGTGTTCCCGTCGTCACACGTCTCCGGCCCCTCCACGGTTCCGTTGCCACAGCCGCTCACGCACTGGCCGCCCGCGGCGCAGACGTAGCCGCCGCCCGAGCTGCAGCTCGCGCCCACGGACTGGTCCGTGGACCCGGGGGTGCCACCGCTGCACACCGGGACCGTGCAGTCGGACGTGTCGAGATCCTGCCCGATGTCCTGGTCGTCGTTCACCGACTGCGGACCACCGGCCCCGTCACACACCACCACCTTGCAATCCCCACCCACCTGGGAGCTGAGCGGCGTTCCATTCGCCGTGAAGCTCGCGCCGCAGACGCCGGAGGTGCACGTCCGGGTCGCGCACTCGGTGTCGGTGCCCGGACACTCGGACGCCGCCGCGCACGCGGTGCACGCACCGAGCGTGGACGGCGCGGAACCGCCCACGCACAGCGCGCTCGAGCAGTCCGAGTCCCCGAGGCAGCCCTTGCCGTTGGCGCAGTCCGCCGCGCAGGTGCCGCCGCAGTCCTGGTCCGTCTCCTGCCCGTTCTTCACGCTGTCCGTGCAGCTCGGCACCTGGCAGAGCGCGCCCGAGCAGACGCCCGACGCGCAGTCGGAAGCCGCGCCGCACCCCACGCCGGGCGCGCACTTCGTGGCGCAGCTGCCGCCGCAGTCCGTCCCGGACTCCGAGCCGTTTTGCACGTTGTCGGAGCAGCTGGGCGCGGTGCACGCGCCCGAGGTGCAGATGCCGGAGGTGCAGTCCGTCCCCACCCCGCACACCTTCGTGGGGGCGCAGTCCGGGCACCCGGCCCCGCCGCAGTCCACGTCCGTCTCGGTGCCGTTCGTCACCCCGTCCGTGCACTGGGCCGCCGCGCAGCTGCCCGCGGTGCACACGCCCGAGAGGCAGTCGGACGCGGCGACGCAGAGCTTCGTGTCCGCGCAGTCGCCACACGTCCCGCCGCCGCAGTCCACGTCCGTCTCGGCGCCGTTCTTCACCTGGTCCCCGCAGCTGGGGGCCGCACAGGCCCCGGCGCTGCACACGCCCGAGTCGCAGTCCGGGGCGCCGCCGCACGCCTTGCCCGCCGCGCAGTTCGCCGCGCAGCTGCCGCCGCAGTCCACGTCGGACTCCGAGCCGTTCTTCACGCCGTCCGAGCAGGACGGCGCCGTGCACACCTCGTTGGTGCACTTCCCGGAATCACAGTCCGCGTTCACCGCGCAGCCCTGGCCGTTCGCGCAGTTCGCCGCGCAGCTGCCGCCGCAATCCGCCGCGGTCTCGCTGCCATTCTTCACGGTGTCCGAGCAGGTGGGCGCCGCGCACGCGCCCGCGCTGCACACCTTCGAGAGGCAGTCCGCGTTGTTGCGGCACGCTTGTGCGTCCGCACACCCGCCGCAGCTGCCACCGCAGTCCGCGTTCGCCTCGTCCCCGTTCTGCCTCCCATCCGAGCAGGTGGGGGCCGCGCAGACGCCCGCGGTGCAGACGTCCTCGGCGCAGTCGCCGGCGAGGCCGCATCCCTTGCCCACCGCGCACGGCGCACACGTTCCCCCGCCGCAGTCCACGTCCGTCTCCGCGCCGTTCTCCACGCCGTCCACGCAGGAGGGAGGCACGCACTGGCCGCCGCCGCACGTCCCCTGGGCGCAGTCCGCGAGCACCTTGCAGGCCTGGCCCTGCGCACACCCGGCGCACCCGCCGCCGCAGTCCACGTCCGTCTCCGCGCCGTTCTTCTTTCCATCCGAGCAGCTGGCCGGCTCGCACGCGCCGTCCTTGCACACGAGCGAGGCGCAGTACGTGGCCGCGCTGCACGGCTTCGCCACGCCGCAGCCCGCGCAGGTGCCGCCGCCGCAGTCCACGTCCGTCTCCGAGGCGTTCTTCACCCCGTCACCGCAGGAGGGCGCCGCGCAGAGGCCGAGCCAGCACACGCCCGAGCCGCAGTCCGCGCCGCTCCTGCAGCCGCGCCCGGTTCCGCACGTCCCGCAGCCGCCGCCGCAGTCCGTGCCGGTCTCCGCGCCGTTCTTCACACCGTCCGTGCAGGACGCGGCCGCGCAGCTCCCGCCCTGGCAGCGGCCCGAGGCGCAGTCCGTGTTGACCGTGCAGGCCTGTCCGTCCGCGCAGCCGGTGCAGTCCGCGCCGCCGCAGTCCACGCCCGTCTCCGCAAGGTTCTTCAAGCCGTCCGAGCAGGAGGGCAGCACGCAGGTGGATGCCACGCAGGTGGTGCTGTTGCAGTCCGCTGCCGCGGCGCAGGCCTCTCCGTTCGCGCAGCGGCCGCAGGTTCCGCCGCCGCAGTCCGTGCCGGTCTCGGCGCCGTTCTTCACCCCGTCCGTGCAGCTGGGCTCCGCGCACTTCCCCGCCGCGCACACGCCCGAGGCACAGTCGCCGGCCACGCGGCACTCCACGCCCGCCGTGCAGCGCGCCTCGCAGCTTCCGCCGCAGTCCGGCCCGGCCTCGCCGCCGTTCTTCACCCCGTCCGTGCAGGTGGGCGCCGCGCAGCCCTCACCGGTGGCGGCGTCACACGGGGTCCCTGCGTCCGGCTCTGGGGGCGGCGTGGAGTTGGACGGACAGGCCTGCAGCAGCAGGCACACGGCAGCAAGTGACAGGACGCGGTACATGGACTTCCCCCGAAGCGGACGGCTGTGAACCCCTGCCTTCTAGCCCACGGCCCCCCTCGCTGCGAGGGTGTCCGGTACACTTCGTGCCCATGCGCCTGCTCGCCCTCGCCCTCCCCCTCCTGGCCACCGGCTGCCTCGCCACGGTCTCGGATGGACCGGAGACGGACGCGGGCGCCGCGGTGGACGCCGGTGGAGGCGGAGTGGATGCGGGACCGGCCCCGCTGCCAGACGCAGGCCCCTCCCAGCCGCAGGACGGCGGGGTAACGCCGCCGAGGCCGGTGTGGGTGACGGCCTACAGCGCGGGATGGATGGCGCCCACGCTGCCGGTGGCCGAGGTGGACTTCACGGCGGTGTCGCACCTGGCCCACTTCTCGTACCTGCCGAAGCCGGACGGCACGCTGGACACCACGTCGCTCGGCCTTTCGCCGTCGCGGAGCCGGGAGATGACCGCGGCGGCCCACGCCGCCGGGAGGAAGGCGCTCCTCGTCGTGGGAGGCGCGTGGTCGCGCGACGGCTTCCGCGCCGCCATGGCCCCGGGGCGGGTGGACGCCTTCGTGGCGGAGGTGGTGGAGGCGGTCGTCTCGCTCGGTTACGACGGCGTGGACCTGGACATGGAGCCCGTGAAGGACGAGGACGCGCCGCTGTTCGTCCCGTTCGTCCAGAAGCTCCGGGTTGCACTGGACGCGGCGGTGCCCGGCGCGCTGCTGACGGCGGCGGTGGACTGGAACACCGCGTCGTACGGCCCGGTGTTGCAGCACTTCGACCAGCTGAACCTCATGACCTACGATCTCGCCGGCGCCTGGCCGGGCTGGGAGACCTGGCACAACACCGCGCTCCACACCGCGGGGCACACGTTCGGCTCCACCGGTCAGCCCATGCCCTCGCTCGAGACGGTGGTGGCCCGCGCGGTGGCAGGCGGGGCGCCGCGGCACAAGCTCGGGGTGGGCATCTCCTTCTACGTGTACGCCTGGACCGGCGCCAACGGCCCCAACCAGCCCCTCGAGGGCGTCACCGTGGAGATGAACAAGCCGTGGTCGTGGATGATGGACACGCTGTACACGCCCTCAGCGCGGCGGTGGCACGCGGGCGTCGAGGCGCCCTACCTCTCGCTGGGCAGCGGGAGCACCGGCACGTTCGTGAGCTACGACGACGCGGAGAGCATCGCGAAGAAGCTCGCGTGGGTGCGGGCCGAGGGGCTCGGCGGCGTCATCCTCTGGGAGCTCGGCGGCGGGTACAGGCCGGCGGCCCCGGCGGGCCAGCGAGATCCGCTGCTGCAGGCGGTGAAGGCTGCAGCCTTCCCTTGAACCCCGCGCCCGCTAGTCCTTCTCCAGATCGTACTTGACGATGTTGTTGGCCCCGAGCTTGGCATCGAACTCCAGGTTGAGCTGCTTGTTCAGCCTCATGTTCGTGAGCTGGAGCTTGTGCTTGCCGGGCCTGAGCCGCAGCGGCTCCATGGTGCTGGAGTCCCCGTGGTTCACCCCGTCCACCACGACGCGCGAGGCCGGCTTGATGATGAACTCGACGACGACGGTGTCCTCGAGCGGGAGCTCGCGCGGGCGCACGGGAGCCTTTCCCGGCGCCGCGGCGGCGGTGGCGCCGGCCGCCGTCGCGCCCCCGGCCGGCGCTCTCGTCGCCTCGGGACGGGGACGCCCCGCCTCCTCGCGCGAGCGGCGCAGCTTCGCCTCCTCCACGTCCTCCTGGACCCGCGCGGCTTCGAGCGTGGGATCCCACGTCCGGGCGCGGAGGGACCAGGCCTCGGACGTCACCCCGTCCAACTCCATGGCGCGCTCGGTGGCCAGGCGGGCCGCGTCCTTCGCATCCACGGCGAGCAGCGTGCGCGCGAGCCCCGCGTAGGCGGCGGGCGTGAGCATCCAGGTGAGCGACTGGCGCCAGGCCGAGACGGACTCCTTCAACTGGCCCATGGCCTCGAGCCGCTCGGCCCGCCCGAGTTCCTGCTGGCCGCGGACGTCCGCCTGCGCAGCGGGCCGCACGGGCATCCGCGGGACGCCCGGCTGGGAGACGAGCACCAGCTGGTTCCCCGCGGCGAGCGCCGGGGAGGAGCACCCGGGCGCAAGCGCCACGGTCCCCACGATGGACTGGTGTGCCGGGAGCCAGAACCCGAGGAACTCCACGGGGCGCGTGTCGCAGCCCTGTCCCTTCTGGCAGAGCAGCACGGTGCCCACCACCGCGGAGCCCTGCTGTTGGAGATCCGCCACCACGCGGCCGGTCTCCAGCCCGCAGCCATCCACGGGCAGCTGCAGCCGCCCGGCGATGAACGGCTTGTCCGACCCCACCCGCTCCAGGAGCAGGCTGCCGAGCCCGCTCAGGTAAGTGCCGGCCGGCACCTCCTCTGCCCACGCGCCCACTCCCGCGAGCAACGCGAGCAGCACGGCGCCCCTGTGGATCGTCGGACGGGCCATCACGGAGGGAGAGATTACGGGCACGTCGGTTCAGGGCGCCAGCGGACGCGGCTCGAGTCCCTTCGACTGCAGGAACTCCTTGTTGAAGATCTTGGAAGCGTAGCGGCTGCCGTGATCACACAGGAAGGTGACGATGCGCAGCCCCTCCCCTTCGTGCTTCTTCGCGAGCTCGTACGCGGCCCGCACGTTGAGCGCGGCGGAGGTGCCCACCACGAGCGCATCCTCGGCGGCCAGGTGGTACAGCATTTCGATCATCTCCTGGTCGGACACCCTCGTCGCCTCGTCCACGCGCGCCCGGCGGAAGTTCTCCGTGACGCGCATGATGCCGATGCCCTCCGTGATGGAGCCGCCGCTGCCCTCCACCTTGCCCTCCTTCACCTGGCAGTAGAGCCCCGAGCCGAAGGGATCTGCGAGCACCACGCGCAGCGCCGGGTTCTTCTCCTTGAGGTAGCGCGAGACGCCGGAGATCGTCCCACCGGAGCCCACCGCGCTCACCAGCACGTCCACCTTCCCCTCGCACTGGTCCCAGATTTCAGGGCCGGTGGTCTCGTAGTGGAAGTCCCCGTTCGCGGTGTTCTCGAACTGGTTCGCCCAGAACCAACCGTGCTCTTCCAAGAGCGCGCGGGCCTGGTGGTAGAAGTGCGCCGGGTTGGCGAACGGCACCACGGGGACCTTGCGCACCTCCGCGCCCATGGCCTCGAGGAACTCGTACTTCTCGCGCGCCTGGTTGTCCGGCATGGTGACCACCACGCGGTAGCCGCGCTCGCGCCCCAGCAGGGTGAGCCCAATGCCCGTGTTCCCCGCCGTCCCCTCGACGATGGTGCCCCCCGGCTGGAGCTTCCCGGCCGCTTCCGCCGCGAGGATCATCCCCATGGCCGCGCGGTCCTTCACGCTTCCGCCCGGGTTCATGAACTCGGCCTTGCCGAGGATCTCGTTGCCGGTGGCGTCCGAGAGAGAGCGGATCCGGAACAGCGGCGTGTTGCCCACCGCGTCCCACAAGGTGCCCATGCGCGGCGGCCTCACTGGAGCCCCTCCAGCGCTTCCCGGTAATCCGCGAGCAGGTCGTTCCAGTTCTCCACGCCGATGGACAGCCGCACCATCCCCTTGCCGATCCCCACCGCGTCCAGCTGCTCGGGGCTGAGCTCCGAGTGGGTGGTGGTCCGCGGGTGGCACGCGAGGCTCTCCACGCCCCCGAGGCTCACCGCGTTGCGGGTGATCTTCAGCGCCCGCAGGAAGGCGAACGCCGCGGGCCTGCCACCCTTGATGTCCAGCGTCACCACCGCCCCCGGCATGGCCACCTGCGCGTCCCGGATGCGCACCTGCTCCGGGTCCGTGAAGTACGTGGGGTAGACCACGCGGGAGATGGCGGGGTGGCCTTGCAGCCCGTCGGCAATGCGCTGCGCGTTCTCGCACTGCCGCTGCATCCGCAGCTCCACCGTGGAGAGCCGCCCGTTGAGCAGCCAGCACTCGTCCGGCTGGAGGATGTTGCCGAGCACCGCGCGCGTGCCGCGGAGCGCCACCACGTGCTCGTCGTTCTTCGCGAGCACCACGCCGGCGAGCATGTCCGAGTGGCCCGCGAGGTACTTGGTGGCCGAGTAGACCACCAGGTCCGCACCGAGCGGGATGGGGTGCTGGAAGGCCGGCCCCATGAAGGTGTTGTCCACGGCCACGAGCGGCTTGTCCGCGTGCGCGTGCGCGGCCTCGGCGGCGGCGCTGATGTCACTCATCACCAGCGTGGGGTTGGCCGGCGTCTCCACGAAGACCATCTTCAGGTTCCTCGCCGAGGCGATGGCGGCTCGCAGGCCCGCGGTGTCACCGGACGGCACCGCCACGGAGCGGATGCCCAGCGGCGTGAGCAGCGCCTCCATGAGCAGCGCCGTGCCCCCGTAGAGCGGCGTCGTGTGGACCACCGTGCTGCCCGGCGGGCAGAAGGTGAGGAACACGGTGGAGATGGCCGCCATGCCGGAGTTGAAGACCGCGGCGGACGCGGCACCGGGCTCGAGCGGGACGATCTGCTCTTCCAGGATCTGCGCGTTGGGGTGAGACAGGCGCGCGTAGATGAGGTCCACGTCCTCGCCCTCGTCCGCGCGCACCCGCCCGAGCGCGATCTCGAACGCCCGCGCCGCCGCCTCGGGGCTGGAGAAGACGTACGTGGAGGACCGGAACACCGCCGGGCGGGCCGACCCCACGGACAGGCGCGGGTCGAACCCGCGGGTGAGGACTGCCGTCTCCGGGCGAAGCACGTACTTGGGGTGAGAGCTCATGGCCGCGGCTTCTAGCAGCCCGCGCGTCACCCGATGCAAGTGCCGCAGGCCAGCGGGCAGTTCCGGGTGCAGTCCGACACGGTGGTCGTGGACTGCACGCAGCTGCCGCTGCCGTTGCAGGTGTTGGTCGTCTTGGTCCGGTCGCCGGTGATGAGGCAGCCCGAGAAGGTGCAGGCGCCGTAGGTGGTCCCGGCACCGCACGTGGTACCGCTCGCCGCGTACGAGTTGGCCGGGCACGCCCCGCTGCTGCCGTTGCAGGACTCCGCGGGGTCGCACGTCGAGTGCGTGGAGGCCCGACACACCGTCCCTGCCGCGAAGATGCGGCACGTCCCGTTCGTGGTCGCCCCCGCCGCGACCGAGCACGCATCGCACGCGCCGGCGTTGCACGAGGAGTTGCAGCAGACGCCGTCCGTGCAGAAACCGCTCTGGCACTGGGAGGCGGTGCTGCACGCCGCCCCGTTCGCCAGGTAGCAGGCCCCGGCGCCGTTGCAGGTGGTGGTGCCGGAGCACTCGGCCGCCGGGTCGGTGTTGACCGGGACGTTCGAACAGGTCCCCAGCGCGCCCGCCACGCTGCAGGCCTTGCACGTCCCGGAGCAGGCGCTGTTGCAGCAGTAGCCGTCCACGCAGAACCCCGAGGTGCACTGGCTGGCCGCCGAGCACGTGCCCCCGTTGGCCTTCTTCGCCGCGCAGGTGCTGCCGTTGCAGTAGGCGGTGGACTTGCACTGGGTGTCCAGCGTGCAACTGGAGAGACAGGCGCTGGTCCCGCCGCAGTACGTGAGCCCGCACTCCGCGGCCGGGTCCGTCCCCGACGCGATGGACGTACAGGTCCCCACCGTCCCCGAGAGGTTGCAGGCCTGGCAGGTGGCCGAGCAGGCGGCGTTGCAGCACACCCCGTCCGCGCACTGGCCGCTCTGGCACTGCGCGCCGCCGGTGCACGCGGTGCCGTTGGCGAGCAGGCACACCCCTGCCCCGTTGCAGGTGGTGGTCCCCGCGCACTCGCTGTCCGGGTCCGAGTTCAGCGGGACGTTGGTGCAGGTGCCCACGCTGCCCGCGAGGTTGCACGACTGGCACGTCCCTCCGCACGCGGCGTTGCAGCACACCCCGTCCACGCACTGCCCGCTCGTGCACTGGTTGGCCGCGGTGCAGCTGCCCCCGTTGGCCTTCTTCGCCGCGCAGGTGCTGCCGTTGCAGTAGGCGGTGGTCTTGCACTGGGCGTCCGAGCTGCAGGTAGCGAGGCACGCGGTGCTCCCTCCGCACCAGGTCAGGCCGCACTCCGAGGCCGGGTCCGTCCCCGACGAGATGGACGTGCACGTGCCCACCGTCCCCGAGAGGTTGCAGGCCTGGCAGGTGGCCGAGCAGGCGGCATTGCAGCACACCCCGTCCGCGCACTGGCCGCTCTGGCACTGCGCGCCACCGGTGCACGCGGTGCCGTTGGCAAGCAGGCACACCCCGGCCCCGTTGCAGGTGGTGGTCCCCGCGCACTCGCTGTCCGGGTCCGAGTTCAGCGGGACGTTGGTGCAGGTACCCACGCTGCCCGCGAGGTTGCACGACTGGCACGTCCCTCCGCACGCGGCGTTGCAGCACACCCCGTCCACGCACTGCCCGCTCGTGCACTGGTTGGCCGCGGTGCAGGCGGACGCGTTCGCCTTCTTCGGCGTGCAGGTGCCGCCCGAGCAGTAGTGGGTGGACTTGCACTGGCTGTCCGCCGTGCAGGTGGCGACACAGGAGGCCGTGCTGCCGGCGCACTGGTACGCGCCGCACTCGGAGCCGGGGTCCGTGCCCGCGGGCACGTTGGCGCACGTCCCCACGCTGCCGGAGACGTTGCAGGCCTGGCACGTGCCCCCGCACGCGGCGTTGCAGCACACCCCGTCCACGCACAGCCCGCTGGTGCACTCGAGGCCCGCAGCGCAGGCAGTGCCGTTGGCCTTCTTCGCCGCGCACGTCCCGGCGTTGCAGTAGCTGCCGAGCTTGCAGTCCGCGCCGGACGTGCAGGGCGAGATGCAGGAGGCACCACCGCCACAGTAGGTGAGCCCGCACTCCGCGGCCGGGTCCGTCCCGGCCTCGATGGACGTGCAGGTGCCCACCGTCCCCGCGAGGTTGCAGGCCTGGCAGGTGGCCGTGCAGGCGCCGCTGCAGCAGACCCCGTCCGCGCAGGCGCCGGACAGGCACGTGCTCCCGGCCGTGCAGGCCGCGCCGTTGGCGGACTTCGCAATGCAGGTGCGCGAGCTCGGCGGACCGCCGGAAGAGCAGTAGGCGGTCGCCTTGCAGTACGCGGGATCCGCGCAGTTCGCGTAGCAACTGCCCGCCGCGTCGCAGGTGTAGTTCCCGCAGTCGCCGCCGTAGTCCGTCCCGGCGGGGGAGGCCGTGCACGTCCCCACGCTGCCCGGCACGTTGCAGGCCTGGCACGTCGCCGTGCAGGCGCCGTTGCAGCAGACGCCGTCCACGCAGTGGCCGGAGCTGCACTGGTTGGCCGCCGTGCAACTTTGTCCAACGACCCGCTTCGGCTCGCACGCCCCGGCGTTGCAGTGGTTACCGGCCTTGCAGTCCGCGTCCGAGCCGCAGGGGTTCGCGCAGGCCCCGGTCCCGCTGCAGTGCGCGAGCCCGCACTCGCCGGCGGGGTCCGTCCCTGCGGGGCTCGGCGTGCAGGTGCCCATGCTGCCCGGCGCGTTGCACACCTGGCACGTCCCACCGCAGGCGGCGCTGCAGCACACCCCGTCCACGCAGTGCCCGGAGCTGCACTCGTTGGCCGCGGCGCACCCCTGTCCGACCCCCTTCTTCGCCGTGCACGCGGGCGAGGCGCAGTAGTTCCCGTCCTTGCACTGGGTGTCCGCCGTGCAGGGAGAGATGCACGCGGCGTTGCCGCTGCACCAGGTGGCCCCGCACTCGGACAGCGGGTCCGTTCCCGCCCCGAGCGGGGAGCAGGTCCCCAGCAGCCCCGCCACGTTGCACGCCTGGCAGGTCCCGCCGCACGCGCCGTTGCAGCACGTCCCATCCACGCAGTGCCCGGAACTGCACTCGCTCGCGCCCGCGCAGGGGCTGCCGTTGGCCTTCTGCGGGGCGCAGGTGCCCGAGGCGCAGTGGTTCCCCGGCTTGCACTCGGCGTCCGAGCCGCAGGCCTGCAGGCACGCCGCGCCGCCGCTGCACCAGGTCAGGCTGCACTCGTCCGCGGGGTCCGTCCCGGCGGGGGCAGCCGTGCAGGTGCCCAGCAGGCCCGGGACGCTGCAGGCCTGGCACGGCCCGTTGCAAGCGGTCGTACAGCAGTACCCGTCCACGCACTGGCCCGACAGGCACTGCCCCGGGGCGGTGCAGGCGCTCCCGGCCGGGAAGAGCCCGTCGCACGCGCCCGAGGTGCAGGTGCTGCCGGGCTTGCAGTCCGCCGCGGCGTCCACGCACGGCGAGATGCAGGCGCCCTGTCCGTCGCACCACGCGTTCCCGCAGTCACCGGAGAGATCCTGCCCACGCGGGACGTCCGTGCAGGTGCCGAGCGTTCCCGCGACGTTGCAGGCCCTGCAGGCCCCCGTGCACGGGGTGTTGCAGCAATACCCGTCCACGCACTCGGCGGAGGCGCACTCGCTGGCCGCGACGCAGCTGGCGCCGTTCGCCTTCTTCAGCTGGCACGTCCCCGCCGCACAGTAGCTGCCTTCCTTGCACTGCGCGTCGGACGCACAGGGCTGGATGCAGCCGCCGCTGCCGTTGCAGAAGGTCAGGCCGCACTCCGAGGACGGGTCCTGCCCGCCGGACACGGGCGTGCACGTGCCCGCGCTGCCGGGCACGTCGCACCGCTCGCACACGCCGTCACAGGCGGCATTGCAGCAGGCGCCATCCGTGCACTGTCCCGAGGCGCACGCGGCGGGGCGGCCGCAGGGCGAACCGAGCGGTTGCCTCGGGGCGCACGTCCCCGCGTCGTTGCACCAGGCGGTGGGCTTGCAGTCGCCGTCGGAGGCGCAGCCATCACCGCAGCTGCGC
>JBDLRJ010000173.1:0-12908 GCA_039800145.1 Pseudomonadota bacterium
AAGATCATCCGGATGTTGGCGGGACTCCCGGAGCGCTCGTTCGGCTCGGTGGGGGAGATCCGCGGCGTACTCCCTCCTCGCTGAGCGCGAGCATGGTGCGCAGGCGCCCGAGCAGCGCCTCCACGTCCGAACGGATCTTCTCGCCGCGCACGCCCCGGACGATCAGCGCCTCGTGCCCGCTGCCGTCCTCCTCCTCCCAGGCGAGGACCACGTCCTCTCCGCGTGCGTGGGCTGCCGGTTCCCAGTGCAGCGCCGAGACGGCGTCGAACGGCACGCGGACCGAGCGGGCCGGACGGAACGCGGCAGCCGGGAATTCGAGCACCAGCACCTCGGCGTCGAAGAGCAGCGCGCAGCGGTGGACCGCCGAGGCAGGTGGACGGACCGCCGCGGCGGTGCCCATCAGCCCGGCCCCGAGCAGCAGCGCGGTGGCCGCGGCGACCGGCCCAGGTCCCCCCGGCAAGGCCAGGAGCAGCAGGGCGCACGCCCCCGCCCCGAGCCCCGCTCCCTCGAGCGCGGACCTGAGGCGCCGCTCACCTGCAGGCGGGAGCACGTCCAGCAGCAGGCAGCTGTCCTCGTAGCGGAGGCGCACGGGTCCCAGCCGCCGCGGTGGCAGGTTGCGGGCGAGGGCAGAGGGGAAATCCAAGGCGGCTCCATCCTATGATGTGGGAGGCGACGGTCCACCCGAGGGGGGATGCCGGTGAGACGGTTCGGTTGGCTGCTGGTGATCTGGACGGGATGGGTACACGCTGCACCGACGACGCGGGTGCTGGTGACGGGAGGCGACTGCCCGGACGGACGGATGGCTGCCCACCACGCCGCGTTGCGCAGCGCGCTCGAGCAGCGGGACGGACAGGGGCTCGGGGCGGATGCCGCTCTGCGCGCGCGGCTGAGGGCTGCCCCGGCACGCACGCACCAGGAGCTCTCGCGCGCAGTGGAGGCGGCGCGCGAGCGTTACTACCAGGCAGACCCCTCCGCGGCGGCCTCCACGCTCGGGGCCGTGCTCGCCGAGGTGGGGCGGCTGCCTCCCGGCGAGGCGCGGGCGCGCCTGTGGACGGACGCCCAGCTGCTGCTCGGGCTCATCCACCGGGGCAGCGGCAACGCGGCGGAAGGGGACGAGTCGTTCCTGCGCGTGCTCCGTGTGCGGCCGGACTTCCCCCTGGACGAAGATCTCTTCTCGCCGAGCGTGCGCGCGCACGTGGATGGGCTCCGGGCCTCTCTCTCCCGCAGTGCCCGCGTGCCACTGGACGTGCGCAGCAGTCCACCCGGCGCCACCGTGTGGCTGGACGGCGTGTCGCTCGGCCGCACCCCCTGGACCGGCGAGGTGCACGCCGGCAACTACCACCTGCAGCTGGAGCACGGGCAGCTGGCCTCGTTCCCGCGGATGTTGGAGGCCCATGGGCCGGCCACCGTCCGAGTCAACCTCGCCTTCGAGGGACAGGTGGTGACGGGCGTGGACGGCGCGCCGTGCCTCGTCGCCGCGGACGAGGAGGCGCGCCTCGGCCACGCGGTGCTGCTGGGCGCGCTCGTGGGGGCGGACGAGGTGGCGGTGCTGCAGCTGCAGCGCGAGGGCGCCGAGCCGGGGTGGCTGGGCGTGACGCTGCTCTCGGTGCCGGGCGGTGAGCGGCTGCGCGCGGCGGGGCTGCAGCTCGAGCTGGGACGGGAGCCGAACCTCTCCGCGCTCGCGGACTGGGTGGCCACCGGCGAGGCGGGGCTGCCGCTCGAGCCCGCACCGAGGCCGCTGCGCGCGGCCACCGCGACGGGGGCGATCACCTCGCCCCGCGTCCCCGGCCGACGGCCCGCGGCCCCTCTGGCGCTCCTCGGCGTGGGCGCGGCGCTGACCGGGGCAGGGGTGGGGCTGCAGCTCGCAGCAGACAGCGCTGCGCGCACGGGCACCCCCAACGAGATCCAGCAGGGGCTCGCGTGGACGGCCCTGGGGCTCGGTGCCGCGTCGTTGGCGGGGGCGGTGGTGCTCTGGATTGCCCTGCCAGCGGAGGGTGGGAGCTCACTCTCGGTGGGCGCAGGCCCCGGCGGCGTGTCACTCGCCGGGAACTTCTGAGCAGCGGGGCCAGAACGCCGACGCCCGCCTTCCGTGGGGAAGGCGGGCGCCGAGTTCAGTGACCCTGCGGGGATTCGAACCCCGGTTTGAGCCGTGAGAGGGCTCCGTCCTAGGCCTCTAGACGACAGGGCCGGTCATTGAAGCTGGGGAACTAGGATTCGAACCTAGATAAGCAGAGTCAGAGTCTGCTGTCCTGCCGTTAGACGATTCCCCAATATTCGTTCTGCCTGTCTACTTCTTGCTGCGGACGACGTAGATGCGGACCTCGTCGTTTGCTTCGTAAACGTTCAGGCCTTCCCATCCCTTGCCGCTGGGGTTCGAGATGTGAACTGCCTTGATGCCCGGCTGGTTGACGATGACTTTTCGGGGGTACGACCCAGGCGGATACACCGACTGGTAGTGCTTCATGGTCCCCTTGAAGTCATCCTTCGACTTGTACCTGTCTTCACCGACCTTCGCCGCCCCGTCCGGGAGATTCACGCCGCCGACCTGCTCGGCTGAAACCCCGGTGGAAGCGAGCGCCACCACCAGCAGAAGCGGGCGCGGCTTATAGAGACGACGGAACCACGTGTCAAGGTGAGAGCGCATGGTCGTGTACATTTCTACCGGGCGAGCGCTGCGTCCAGCCGGGCGAGCACCTCGGCGCGTCCCACGATGGCGAGCGTCTCGCCGATGCCGGGGCTGACCGTGTTGCCGGTGACGGCCACGCGGACGGGCTGCGCCACCTTGCCCATGCCCACGCCGAGCTGCTCCGAGACGGTCTTCACCACCGCGTCCAGCGGGGCGGTCTCCCACGCGGTGAGCGCGACCAGCTGCGCGCGCACGGCGTCCAGCACGGGCCTGCCCTCGGGGCCGAGGTGCTTGGTGGCGGCCTTCTCGTCCAGGGAGACGCCGCGGCTGTAGACCCAGCGGGCCATCTCCGCCATCTCCACGAGCGTGCGGGCCCGCTCGCGGAAGGCCAGCACCACCTGCTCCAGCCGTGCATCCGCGGGGACGTCCATGCCGCGCTCGAGCAGGAACGGGCGCAGCCGCGCCGCCACGTCCGCGGGCGGGAGCAGCTTCAGGTACTGCTGCGAGAGCCACGTCAGCTTGTCCGGGTTCCACACGCCGGAGGTGCCTCCCACGTGGTCGAACCCGAACCACTCGATCATCTGGGGCCGCTGGATGACCTCCTCGTTGCCGTGGCTCCAGCCGAGGCGGACCACGAAGTTGTTGAGCGCCTCCGGGAGCACGCCGTTGCGGGCGTGCAGCATCACGTCCGCCTCCGGGTGCTTCCGCTTGGAGAGCTTCTCTCGGTCCGGGCCGAGGATGAGGGGGAAGTGGGCGAACGCGGGCGGCGTCCAGCCGAGCGCCCGGTACAGCAGCAGCTGCGGGAAGGTGGAGTTGATGTGCTCCTGGCCGCGCCCCACCAGGGTGATGTCCATGGTGTGGTCGTCCACCACGCACCCGAAGTTGTAGAGCGGGATGCCGTCCGCCCGGAGCATGACGAAGTCGTCCATGTCCGCGTACGGCTTGGTGATGGTGCCGAGCACCTGGTCGTCGAAGCCGAGCGTCCCGTCACCGGACGGGGCCTGGAAGCGGACCACCGCGGTGCGGCCGGCCGGGACCGTCTTCTGTCCGCGGCACGTGCCCTCGTACTTGTAGGCGCGCTTCTCCGCCTCTGCCGCCTTGCGCCGCTCGTCGATCTCCTCGCGCGTGCACGAGCAGTAGTAGGCCTTGCCCTCGGCGATCAGTTGGTCCGCGTACTGCCGGTAGAGGTGCAGCCGCTGCGTCTGGAAATACGGCGCGTAGGGCCCCTCCTTGCCCGGCCCCTCGTCCCAGTCGATCCCCAGCCACGTGAGGCCGTCCAGGATGGCCTTCACCGACTCCGGGGTGGAGCGCTCCTGGTCCGTGTCTTCCATCCGGAGGATGAACGTTCCCCCGTGCCGGCGGGCATAGAGCCAGTTGAACAGCGCGGTGCGGGCACCGCCGATGTGGAGATAGCCGGTGGGCGAGGGGGCGAAGCGGACGCGGGGCTTCTGGGACATGGCGGACCGCGGCGTAGCAGAGGGGTGTTCAGGGGGTCAACGAATGGGCGCGCGCCGCGGATTGGCGCTACCTTCGCCACCGTGAGAACGCTCCTGCTCCTGCTGCTCGCCGCGCTCCCCTGGAACGCCGGCGCCACCACGCTCCTCAAGATGGACGTGCCCTCGCTCGCGCGTGCCTCGGACGCGGTGGTGCGCTGCAAGGTGGTCAGCAGCTCGAGCCGCTGGTCCCGGGACGGGCGGAGGATCCTCACGGAGGTTCGCCTCGAGGTGGTCGAGACGATCGCCGGGGAGGCCGGGCGGGAGCTCCAGGTCGTCCAGCCCGGCGGCGTGGTGGGGGACATCGGCCAGAAGGTGGATGGGCTCGCAGCGTTCGAACCGGGCGAAGAGGCGGTGCTGTTCCTCGAGCGGCGCGGCGCGGTGCACGGCGTGGTGGGGATGGCGCAGGGCAAGTGGCGCGTGGAGAAGGGCGGGGCATGGGTACGCCCCGAGCCGGTGGAGGCGCGACTGGTGGACCCGCGCACGCGTGAGCCCGTGCCGCCGGACGTCGCGCGCGTGCCGCTCGACCAACTCCGGGCCACCGTGCGTGCGGCGCGGCAGGTGACGCCGTGACGTCCCTGGGGCTGGCGCTCGGGCTCGTGCTCGCGGCCTCGACGACGGGTTATGTCCGCAGCCGCGCGGAGACCGGCAAGGCGAACGACCCGGCCGCCCACTGCCTCTGGTGGAAGGAGGGGAAGATCTCCTTCGCGCAGAACCAGCGTGGAGACCCGGACGCGCCGGGCGAAGCGACCTTCGAGGCCGTGTCCTCGGGTTACTCCGCGTGGAGCGTTGTTGCGAGCCGGTGCGGCAACTTCACGCTCGAGGAGCTGCCGCGCACCCTGCGCAAGGACGTGGGGTACGACCCGAAGGGCTCGGACAACCTCAACGTCGTCGTCTTCCGGAGCAGGGCCTGCAACAACGGCGTGGTGCCTGCCGGGGACGACTGCTGGACCGAGGGGGACTGCAACAACCTCTACGACTGCTGGCAGTACTCGGCGGCCACCATCGGGCTCACCACCACGACGTATGACCGCAACACGGGGCGGATCTACGACGCGGACATGGAGCTGAACTCCGGCAACTTCCGGTTCACCACCGCGGATGCTCCGCCCTGCGTCGGGGGCGCGACCGTCTCGTGCGTCTCCTCGGACGTGCAGAACACGGTGACGCACGAGGTGGGCCACTTCCTCGGCCTGGACCACGCGCCCGCGAGTGACTCGACGATGTACGCGTCCGCGCCCCTGGGGGAGACGTCCAAGCGCACCCTGGACGCGGACAGCGAGGCCTTCGTCTGCGACGTCTACCCTGCGGGGATGCCGAGCCGGGACTGCGTGGTGGTGCCGGTGGACGAGACGCTCGGGAAGCAGGCGTCCTGCAGCACCGCCGGGGGCGTGCTCGGGCCGCTGTCGGCGGTGGGCCTGCTCGGCCTGCTCGCGCGCAGGCTGCGCCGGGGACGGAGGTAGCAGGAGAATGGGACGACGTGCGTGGACGCTGCTCGCGGCCCTGGTGCCGGCGCTCGCGTCCGCGCAGGCGTACCAACGCACGCGCCTGCCGGACCAGGAGGTGTGCCTGTTCTGGCCGGACCGCGAGGTGGTGATCCGCGCCCACGCGGCGGGCAGCGCGCGCACGCCAGGGGAGACGGAGTTCTCCGCGCTCGAGTCCGCCGTGCAGGCGTGGGCGCGGCTGTCCCGCGAGTGCAGCGACTTCTTCCTCGAGGTGGGGACACGCACGCAGGCAGACCAGGTGGGCTACGTCCGCGGCGGCGAGAACGAGAACCTCGTCGTCTACCGCGAGCGGGACTGCGCGGACGTCGTGGCCGCCTCGGACGGTTGCCACGCGGAGGGGACGTGCGGGAACGTCCACGGCTGCTGGGAGCACGGCGACGGCATCCTCGCGCTCACCACCACCACCTTCAGCACGCGCACGGGCGCATTCGTGGACGGCGACATCGAGCTCAACGCCGGCCCCGCGGGCTACCTCTTCACCGCGGTCTCCTCGCCTCCGTGCGCGGAAGGCACGGACGCGGTGACGTGCGTGTCCACGGACGTGCAGAACACGCTCACGCACGAGCTCGGCCACCTGCTCGGGTTCGACCACGTGGAGGATCCCGCGAGCACCATGGCGCCCACGGCGCCGCCGGGCGAGCTCGCCAAGCGGTTGCTGGACACGGGAACGCGCGAGGGCTTTTGCCACGTCTACCCGAGGGGCCTGCCCTCGCCGCCGTGCGTGGGACCCTCGGTGAGCGTGGTAACGGCGCAGGCGCGCGGGAGCGGATGCGGTGCGGGGCCAGGCGAGCCGGCGGCATGGGCGGTGCTCCTGGTGGGGGGCTTGTGCCTGGGGGCCCGGTTGAGGCAAACGTAGCGCTGCCGTGGCCATTGCCTTCTTCGACCTGGACAGGACCCTGCTCGCCGTGAACTCCGCCTCCCTCTGGGTGAGGCGGGAGTTTGCAGAGGGCAACATCACGAAGTGGCAGGCGTTGCAGGCCGCGTCCTGGCTCCTCCGCTACAAGCTGGGCTTCGGCCGGCTCGAGGACGTGCTCGAAGGTGCGGTGGGGAAGCTCGCGGGCGTGTCCGACGACGAACTCCGGGCCAAGAGCACCCGCTTCTACCAGGAGCAGCTGCGCACCCAGTTCCGCCCCCGCGCGCGCGAGGTGCTCGAGCAGCACCGGTCCGCGGGAGACCGCCTGGTGATGTTGACCTCCAGCTGGGGGCACCTGGCAGATCTCATCGCCGGGGAGCTGGGCATGCACGCGGTGCTGTGCAACCGCTTTGCGCTGGATGCCCGGGGCATCCTGCTCGGGCAGCTCCACGGGGACATCTGCTACGGCGAGGGCAAGGTCGTGCATGCCCGCCGGTACGCAGCGCAGGTGGGCGGCACGCTCGAGGACGCCGTGTTCTACACGGACTCGTACTCGGATCTCCCGGTGCTTCACGTGGTGGGGCGGCCCGTGGTCGTGAACCCGGATGGCCGGCTCCGGCGCGAAGCGGTCCGGCGCGGCTGGGCGCTCGAGGACTGGGGCCAGCCGGGTCC
This sequence comes from Pseudomonadota bacterium, assembly GCA_039800145.1. Taxonomy (GTDB): domain Bacteria; phylum Myxococcota; class Myxococcia; order Myxococcales; family Myxococcaceae; genus VGRA01. Next base: position 7,150 of record JBDLRJ010000173.1, read on the forward strand.
CGGCCTGGTTCCCGTCCCGGCCACCTGAGTTCCCACTCGGGACAACGCACTTCCCACCCTGCGTGAGGCGTCCACGCGGCGCGGACCTTGCTCCGCTGCTGCCGCGAGATGCTGGCCCGTCCCGATCGCTCGTGGCACCCGTGGGAGTTGGCGTGGGACGTCCCTCGCCGCGCGAAGCGCAAGCTGGCGGAGGCGACCTGGCGGCCGGGGCGTCCTTCTTCGAACGTCCCCGTGGATCCGCCCCCCGGCGTCTTCTGTCACCCGGCGCGTCAACCGGGCGTGCAGCGAGCGCTGGCGCACCTCCCCGGCGCGCACGAGGAGGTGCTCGCCCGGGCCGAGCTCGCGCGCGCAGGGACGGTGGAGGCCTTCGGGCGGCTGCTCTCGGTGCGGGACGAGGCGAGCTGGCGCAGCGATCCCCTGTCGGGCGCGCACTGGGAGCGCGCGCCTGCGCGGGGGCTCACCGTCACCGCGGAGGGGAGAGATCCCCGCTACCCGTGGGCCCTCGGTCGCCTCGACACAGTCGTGTCGCTGGCGCAGGCTTGTTGGATTGCCCCCGAGCGGGCACCCTCGTGGACGCGGGCGATCGCCGAATGGATCGAATCGTTCGACGCGGCGAACCCGCCGGGCTGGGGTCTGCAGTGGGCGTGCACCATGGAGGTGGGGCTCCGCGCGGTGAACCTCGCCGTGGCGCAGTCGCTGGCGGGGCCGTGGCTGCCGCCGGGACTGCGGGCCCGCGTCGCGCAGGGACTCGGGGCCCACGTGCGGTACGTGCAGGCGCACCTCGAGGACGCGGGCCGCGTGCCGAACAACCACCTGCTCGCGGGCCTCTCGGGGCTGGCCACGGTGGCGCTGTTGTGTCCCGGCGTGGGGCCCCGCGGGCTCGCCCGCTGGGCATGCGAGGCGCTGGACCGGGAGCTCCAGGAGCAGGTGCACGCGGACGGCTGGTCCTTCGAGGGAAGCGCTGCGTACCACCGGCTCGCGTTGGAGTTGCTGCTGCTCCCGTGGGTGCTGCGGCTGCAGCGCGGGCGGGAGGCACGGCTTCCGCGGAGGCTGCACCGGATGTTCCGCGTGGTGCGGGACCTGGTGGACGCGCGGGGCGAGGCGCCGCAGGCAGGTGACACGGACTCGGGGCGGGGGCTCCAGCTGCGTGGCCGTGGGCCCTGCGCGCAGTCCTACCTGCTGCCCGTGGGGGCGGTGCTCGCCGGAGATCCGCTGCTGAAGATCCCGGGCCAGGCGCCGACCGAGGAACTGGTGTGGCTGCTCGGCGCAGAGGGCGCGGCGACGTTCGACGCGCTCCCCGCGCTGGGACGGGCGCGCAGCCGGCGCTCGGACGCGGCGGGCATCCACCTGCTGCGCAGCGGCGGCGCCGTGGTGGCGTGCAGCGCGGGGCCGAACGGGCAGCGGGGCGTGGGCGGCCACAACCACAACGACAAGCTGGGCTTCTCGTTGCACGTCCCCGGCGGGCTGCTCGTGGCGGACCCGGGCAGCGGGAGCTACACCCGCAGCCGCGTGGTGCGGGACGCGTTCCGGTCCGTGCACGCGCACGCGGTGCCCACCGTGGACGGAGAGGAGCAGGCAGCGCTCCGCCGTCCCTTCGCGCTCGGGGCGTCGCCGCCGTGCAGGGTGACGGCCTGGGCCTGTGCAGGGGGGGCCGTCCTGCTGCGCGCGGAGCTTGCGGGGCGCGCGTGGCTCGAGCGCGCGTGGCTGCTGGACGGGGGGCGGCACGCGCTGGTGATCACCGACTCGGTGCGGGCGCGCGGCGCGCATGAACTGCTCCTCGGCGTTCCCTTCGCAGACGAGCAGGTGCGGATGCGTCGCCCCGGGGACGGGGAGCGCGCGGTGGCCGAGCGGCTGCTGGGCACCCCGCCCGGTGAGGCGTGCGTGGAGGTGGGGCCCGCGGACGCGCCGCTGGGGTGGGTGTTCGGCGAGGCGGCGGTGCGGTGGTCGCTCGCGCCCTCGCTGTACGCGGCTGGTTACGGCGAGGTGCGCCCGGCGCGGCGCGCGGTGGGGCGCGTGGCGTTCGAGGGCGGGCGGCGGGTGCGGTGGTGCATCACGTGGAGCGGAGGGGAGGGCACATGCGGGTGATGCGTGAGCCGCTGCTGGAGCGAATCCAGCGGCGGGAGGCGAGGGTGGGCGTGGTGGGCATGGGGTACGTGGGGCTGCCGCTGGGGATGGCCTTCGCCCGGGCTGGGTTCCCCGTGCTGGGCCTGGACGTGGATGCCGCGCGGTGCGAGCGGCTGATGCGCGGCGAGAGCTACATCCGCCACGTCCCGTCCGAGCCGATCGCGGCGCTGGTGCGCGAGGGGAAGCTGGCCGCGACCACGGACTTCGCGAAGGCCGCGGACCTGGACTGCGTCCTCGTGTGCGTGCCCACGCCGCTGACGGCCGCGCGGGAGCCGGACATGCAGTTCGTGGTGGCCGCCGGCGAGGCGCTCGCGCCGCACGTGCGGGCAGGGCAGCTGTTCGTGCTCGAGTCCACCACCTGGCCCGGCACCACGGACGAGGTGCTCCGCCCCATCCTCGAGCGGGGCGGGCTGCGCTCGGGCGTGGACTTCCACCTCGCCTTCAGTCCGGAGCGCGAGGATCCCGGCAACGCCCGCTTCGAGACGCGCACCATCCCGAAGGTGGTGGGCGCAGACGACGCCCAGGCGCGTGCGCTCGCGGAGGCGCTCTACGGCGGGGCGCTTGAGCGCGTGGTGTCCGTCTCCTCCTCGCGCGTGGCGGAGCTGTCCAAGCTGCTCGAGAACATCTTCCGCTGCGTGAACATCGCACTCGTCAACGAGCTCAAGATGCTCTGCGACCGGATGGGGCTGGACGTCTGGGAGGTCATCCAGGCGGCGTCCACCAAGCCGTTCGGCTTCATGCCCTTCTACCCGGGGCCTGGGCTGGGCGGTCACTGCATCCCCATCGATCCCTTCTACCTGTCGTGGAAGGCGCGGCAGTTCGAGTTCCAGACGCGCTTCATCGAGCTGGCGGGCGAGGTGAACACCCAGATGCCTCACTACGTGGTGCACCGCGTGATGGAAGCGCTGAACGAGCGCGGGCGCAGCCTCAAGGGGGCGAAGGTGCTGGTGCTCGGCGCGGCCTACAAGAAGGACGTGGACGACATGCGCGAGAGCCCGTCGTTGCGCATCCTCGCGCTGCTGCGAGAGCGGGGGGCATCCGTCGCGTACCACGATCCCTACGTGCCCGAGCTGCAGGCGGACCACGGCCTGGCAGAGCCCATGGTGAGCCTGCCGCTGTCGCCGGGGCTGCTCGGCGCGTGCGACGTGGCGCTCATCCTCACGGATCACTCGTGCGTGGATTACGGCGAGGTGGTGGCGCACGCACCGCTGGTGGTGGACACCCGCAACGCCACCGCGGGCGTGGCGGTCCACCGGGAGCGGATCGTCAAGGCCTGAGCTGCGCCGGGGCCACGGGGCGGTGCGGTGCAGAGCGGAAGCGGCGGTCGCGGAGGTAGCCGCGGAAGTCCTCCACGAACGCGGACTCCGGCACGCCCACCGCGTGCTCGAACGCGGCCGCGAAGCCGTCCCCCTGGCCCATCTTCGCGAGCACGGCCCGCACCGTGTCCTCGCCCCGCTCGCGGACGAGGAAGGTGAAGGCGTGGTGAGCGGCCGCGTACACGAGCTCGCTGTGGGACTGGTACAGCGGCTCCGGGTTGCGGAGCGGATCCTTGCCCGGGTCCCGGTCCAGCTCTGCGGCGAGCGACTCGAGCGTCATCCAGCGCGCAGCCTGGCGCGCGGTCCAGGACGCCATCCCCTCCCGGAACCAGAGGGGGATGCCCTTGCGGGACCAGCCCGTGCGCGTGGCGGCTGCCTGGTACATGACGCAATGGGTGAGCTCGTGGAGCATGAGCTCCGCCACGTCCTCCTCGTAGGCGCCGAACATTCCCCACGTGGACGGAGACTGGACGTACACGTCGGAGTAGCGGGCCCACGCGCGGAGCCAGTCGTAGCCCTTGCGGTTGACGGCCTCCTCGAGCGCCGCGTGCGAGGGCATCACCCACACGTTCACCGTCTCGCGCAGCCCCCCCCACGCGGCGAGCCTCGGGGCGGCCCGTGCCAGCGCCTCGCGGACGAGCGCTGTGCCCTGCTCGTCACCCGGCGCAGAGGCCAGGGCGAAGCGGCCCGCGGCGTTGTGTACGGGCTCGGGCTCGCGGAGCTGGACGCGCGCGGCGGTACAGCCGGTGAGCCAGGCGACGGCGAACAGGACGACGGCCGCTCTCACGGCGTCACCCCGCAGAGCTCCAGCGCGCGGCGCCCCACGTCTGCGAGGTCGCGGAGGCCGGACAGGGCCCCTGCGCCCGCGGGGCCGAAGTAGAGGACCGGGACCGGGTTCACGGTGTGGTTGCGCGTCGAGAGATCCTCGACGTTGCCGTGGTCGCTGCAGACGAGCACGTGGAGCCCGATCGGGCGACCCGCGGCCACGGCGCGGGTGAAGCGGTCGAAGGTGTCCAGGGCGTCCGAGGCGCGCGCCGCGTCCTGTGCGTGGCCGGCCTCGTCCGCGAGGTGGTGCTCGAACCAGGTGAAGTCGTGTGCGGCGGCGAGCTCGAGGAAGATGCCGGCCGCCTCCGCGGGGCTGCGCTCCGGGACGTCCACGCCGCGCGCTCGCGCGGTGCGCCCGTCCAGGTCGTGCGTGAGTCCGCTTCCCCCGCGGGCATCGTCGAAGGTGCGGAGGGGAACGTCGGCCGCGGCCATGGCGAGCGTCACGGCGGAGGGCTTGATGCGGCGCTTCCACGCGGGCGTGACGTGGACGTCCTCCCGAAAGGAGGCACGCCGCGGGAGCCCGAGCGCGTCCAGGTAGCCGGCAGGGTAGGCGTTGGCGAGCGTGGCGCGGCGACCCTCGCGGGTGAGGCGCTTCACGATGGAGCGCTCGGCGATGAGGGCGCGCAGCGGTGCGTCCGGGAAGCCGAGCACGTGCCGGCCGATCCTCGCCGGGGCCGGCTCTCCGGTGAGGAGGGCTGCCTGGTTGGACGCGGACTGGGGACGGCCGGGAACGCCGAAGGTGGGATCCACCTCGGTGGCCACGCCCCCGTGGGGGAGCTCCGCGGCGGAGGCATCCGAGAAGCGGGAGAGGAGGTACTCGCCGCGCGCGAGCGGGTTGTGGCCCGCGTCCTTCCGCCCCACGCCCACCCCGTCGATGAAGAGCACCGCCACGGCCATGGCCGGGAGCCTAGCCGAGGCAGATTCGCCCGAGCACCACCGGGCGAGTCGCACCGGTGGCGGCCGGGACGTTGTTGGGTGTGCCCATCACGCACTCGTGTCCGAGCAGGGCGAAGCAGGCGGCCTCCTTGGCCGCCTCGGGGAGCCCGAGTCCCGTGAAGGGGCGCACCGGCACGGGTGCGAGCGCGCGCGCGAGTCCCTCCATCAGCACGGGGTTCCGGCTGCCGCCACCGCTGACGTAGACGGCCTCGAGCGGGTGTCTCGGGAGCACGTGCGCGCGGTAGGACGCGGCGATGCTCTCCACGGTGAAGGCCGCGGCGGTTGCAAGGAGATCCAACGGCCGGGCGCGGTGCCGTTGCCAGAGCTTCTCCGCGAGCGGCTCGCCGAAGTTCTCCCGTCCCGCGCTGCGCGGGGGGCGCTCCCTGAGGAAGGGATGGCCCATGAGCGTGGAGAGCAGCTCGGGGAGGACGCGCCCGCGCGCCGCGAGCTTCCCGCCCCGGTCGTAGCCGCGTTCGCCGTTCGTGTGCCGCCGCACCAGCGCGTCCAGCAGCATGTTGCCGGGGCCGGTGTCGAACGCGAGCGTGTGCTCGAGCCGAG
>JBDLRJ010000174.1:0-9758 GCA_039800145.1 Pseudomonadota bacterium
CCGCGTGGCGGCCATGGACGCGCGGGTGAAGGCGATTGTCCCGCAGGCACCGGTGGATGCGAACCTGTCGTGGATTGGGCTGCCGTCGCCGGTGCGCCTGTCCATCCCGGTGATGGTGCAGGCGGCCCACGCGGACCAGACGCTCGAGTGGGACGACAACGTCGTGCCCACCCTCGCGGCACTGCAGAAGCCCTGGTGGTTGCTCGACATCGTGGCAGGTGGGCACTTCACCTTCTCGGACCTGTGCGCGTTCGACCTCGCGGCGGCGGTGGAGACGGTGAAGGTGGACATCCCCGGTGCGGACCTGAAAGCGGTGCTCGAGGACGGCTGTGGACCGACGTCACCTCCTGCCAGCGTGGCCCAGCCGCTCATCAACCACTTCGCGGTGGCGTTCTTCAACGCCCACCTGCGCGGTTCGGGGAAGTCGCTGGCGTTGCTCACGCAGGCGCACGCAGACGAGCTCGCGGGGGGCGCCGGCGTGGCGGTGGTCGGCGCGAGCCCGTAGGGCCCACGGGGGGAGGGCGGATGCGGCTCACGACACGTGCGCGCGGTCGCTGCATCCTGCCGAGTCGACTCCGTGGCTCAAGCCGCCGACTGTCCGGCCTCGGCGGCGCGCTGCTCCGCGGCGAGCTTCATGAGCAGCGCGTGCAGCATCTCCGTGGACAGCCCGTGGAGCACCAGCCGGTGCCCGGTGCGCAGCGTGGACTCGGGCGCGAGCGGGTGCTTGTTGTTCAGCAGGATGAGGTGCTCGGGCGCGTCCAGGATGGTCGCCACGTAGATGCCGATGGTCTCGTCCAGCTGGAGCGAGTTCGCGGCCCGCCAGAAGTCGTTGTCCGTCAGGAACAGTTGGTAGATGGGCGTGAAGAGCTCGATCGCGGACTCGAGGTCCAGGAAGTTGGTCCAGCGGTCCGGGAGATCCTCCAGCTCCAGGCCGGGATCCTTCACCATGGAGAAGTCCGGGCGGGCCACCTTGCCGAGCTGGGTCCCGTTGTCGCGCAGCGCCTTGTTCAACCGGATGACGAAGTTGAACAGGTTCAGGTCGTGCTTGAGGAACGTCTCGTCCTCCAGGTCTGCGATCACGCGGGGCGTGAGCGGCGAGGTTTCCACCGCCACCGGCGCGTTGCGCGCGATGAACTCCAGCGCCTGTCCCCCCAGGTGGAAGTGGCGCAGGATCAGCCAGTTCCCCTCCGGCCGGACGAAGTTCCGGAGTCCCCAGGCGAGCAGCTTGTGCAGCGTGATGGAGAACGAGAGCTTGTGGGGGACGACGATCTTCACCAGCTGCAGCACCGCGATGGCCGTGCGGGCGAGGGGCCGCAACAGCGGCAGGAGGAACTGCCGCGAGCGGGAGCTCGCGTCCCGCAGCCAGGCCGCCTTCACGTGGTCCATGAACGGCGTGCTGCGATCCAGGTAGAGCGCGAGCCACGGGCTCGGGTCCCGCGGATCATGCGCCTGCGACAGGAAATCAGCCTGGGACATCACGCGACCTCCGGGAGGACGTGCTCGAACTGCATGAGGTACAGCTCCGCGGTGCGGCGGGCGGTGTCGGCGATGGACTGCGCGCACGCCGGGTCCGCCTCGAGCGCCAGCTGGACGCCCTGCAGCCAGCGCTCGAGGTGATGGGGATCGTTCTCGCCGTGGTAGGCGAGGAAGCGGAAGCAGTTGGGCGGGAGCGCGAGCGCCTGCTTGAGCAGCGGCAGGAGCGCCGGGACGATCCGCTGGCCCGTTCCCTCGATGACGTAGACCGCGCCCAGGAGCCCCACGGGACGCGTACACTCAGGGTGTCTCCATGCACTCTCACCTTGATCTCTCGAACGTGAGCGCCGCCGAGGCCGCGGGCTGGGGACTCGCCTATTTCACGGCGATCTACCTCGGCTTCGCCGTGTTCCATGGGCTGCTCCACCGTTGGATGATGGCGAAGCTCGGATGGGGGAAGCGGCTCAACGAGCGGCCGATCGAGAAGGACCAGGTCTGGCGCGAGATGGGCTGGTCCGCGCTGTCCATCACCGTCTTCGGCGTGGGGCTGATCGTGCCGTGGTGGATGGTGCGGCAGGGCTGGGCCACGGTGGTGACGAACGCGTCGTGGTCCACGGTGCTGCTCGAGCTGCTCGCGCTGGTCGCCTGGAACGACGTGCACTTCTACGTGAACCACCGGCTGCTCCACACGAAGTGGGCGTTTCCACGGTTCCACCTGCAGCACCACCGGTCCGTGGTGACGACCCCGTTCTCCACTTACGCGTTCCACCCCGTGGAGGCGGCGCTGCTCGGCAACGTGCTGCTCCTGCCGATGCTGCTGCATGACTTCTCCGTGCAGGCACTGCTGTCGTTGCCACTCGTGAGCCTGTGGTTCAACAGCATCGGGCACGTGAACTGGGATCCGTGGCCGCGGCTCGGCGTCAGCCACCCGCTGACGAGCGGGCGCCGCCACGCACTCCACCATGCGCGCTTCAACGGGAATTATGGATTCCTCTTCCCGTTCGTGGACGCGTGGATGGGGACGGCGTTGAAGGACACCCCGCTGGACCGTTAAGGGATGGGAATGCTTCCCGTCGCCCACGTCCCGGCGTTCTGTGCCGCGCTCCCCGGTGAGTCGCGTGAAGACCTGGCGCCGAGGCCTGTTCACGGGGCGGCCTGGTCTCCCGCGGCCCCCACGCCCGTGGCTGCCCCGAAGCTGTTGGCCTTTTCGGACGAGGTTGCAGCGCTGGTCGGACTGACGCCGGAGACGAGGGACTCCGAGCAGCTGCTCGCGGTGCTCGCGGGCAATGCCCCCTGGCCGGGGGCGCGCCCGGTCGCCACGAACTACGGCGGCCACCAGTTCGGGAACTGGGCGGGGCAGCTCGGAGACGGGCGCGCGATCCTCGTCGCCGAGCTCCAGGGCCCAGCCGGCCGGTTCGAGCTCCAGCTCAAGGGGGCTGGGCCCACGCCGTATTCGCGCCGGGGCGACGGGCGCGCGGTGCTGCGCTCCTCCCTCCGGGAGTTCCTCTGCAGCGAGTCCATGCACCACCTCGGCATCCCGACGACGCGGGCTTTGTCGCTCGTCGGCACCGGGGAGCCGGTGGTCCGCGACATGTTCTACGACGGCCATCCCGAGGCGGAGCCCGGCGCCATCGTCTGCCGCGTGGCCCCGAGCTTCCTTCGTTTCGGTCACTTCGAGCTCCCGGCCAGCCGCGGGGATCTCGCGCTGCTGTCGTCGCTCGTGGCCTTTGCGATCGAGACGTACTTCCCGGAGTTGGGATCACCCGGCGCGCCTGCCACGCGGGAGCTGCTGCTCGAGGTGGCGCGGCGGACGGGACGGCTCATCGCGCGGTGGCAGTCGGTCGGCTTCGTGCACGGGGTGATGAACACGGACAACATGTCCCTGCTGGGACTGACGATCGACTACGGCCCGTACGGGTGGCTGGACAGCTTCGATCCGTCGTGGACACCCAACACCACGGACGCGGAGATGCGGCGGTACCGGTACGGCGGTCAGCCCGGCATCGGGGCCTGGAACGTGGCGAGGCTCGCGGTGGCGCTCGGTCTGTTGCTGGAGACGCCCGCCGAGGCGCAGGAGGCCGCGGTGGAGGCGTACCGCGCCGCGTTCGAGGACGAGGCAATGCGGCGCTTCGCCGCGAAGTTGGGGCTGGGGGCCCCGGGGCAGCCCGAGGACGGCGTGTTGGTCGACGACCTGTTCGCGTGGATGGTGGAAGAGGAGATCGACATGACGATCTTCTTCCGCTCGCTCGCGGGAGAGATCGTGAAGGATGCGGCGCCCGCGGCCCTCCCGGAGTCGCTCCGTGGCGCCTTCTACCGGACGCCGTCCGCGGCGCACGAGCGGCGGGCGTGTGAGTGGCTCACGCGCTGGTGGCACCGGACGCGCAGGGAGGGGAGTGACCCGGACGAGCTCGCGCGGCGGATGGACGCCCACAACCCGCGCTTCGTGCTCCGGAACTGGATTGCGCAGGAGGCCATCGAGGCCGCGCACGCGGGGGACCTTGCGCCCGTGCGCGGGCTGCTCGAGGAGCTCCGGCGCCCCTACGACGACGATCCGCAGCGGCCCGTGACTGCGGGGAAACGGCCGGACTGGGCGCGGCGCAAGCCGGGGTGCTCTGCGCTGTCCTGCAGTTCCTAGGGCGCAGCGTAGCGGCCTTCGAAGACGACCTCGTCCGCCCACCGCAGCAGCAGCGCCGCGTCCTCGGGCGAGATCCCCGGGGGGCGGTAGCCCGCGTCCGCCATCCTCTCGCCGGAGAGCGTCCCGACGATGACGGCGCTCGCCAGGTACGTCCCGAGCAGGGTGGGGTGCCGGTCGTCCGAATACAAGCGGCGAAACAGCGAGCCGCTCTCCAGGGCACCGGGCGTGTCGTCGTGCGCAGCCCGGAAGGCGCGGCCGACCGGCGCGAGGAGCGGGGGCGGTTGGACGGCGTCCGCCATGGCCCGGTACCCCTCGTCGAGCCGCGCCCCCATCGTGGTGAAGTCCGGGTAGATGTCTCGGTTGGTGGCGTCCCCGCTCCAGAACCCCCACGTCATGTAGAGGACCGGGACGGCGCCTGCGTCGCGGGCTGCTGCCGCGAGCGCCGCCGCGGAGGTGATGCTCTGCGCCCTGTAACTGTCGTCGGGCGGCAGGCCGGGCACCTGGCTCTGCTCCTGGAGGACGACGTAGTCCCACGTGCTGCCCCCCGCGAGCAGCGTGTGCAAGGACGTTCCAGGCGTGGAGAGATCCTGCAGGTGCCCCGAGAGAAGCTTGCCCCCGGGCGCAACGGCAGCGACGGTGATTTCCGACCAACCGCGGACCTGGGCTCGGGCGAGCTGCTGCACGGCAGCCGGCAGATCGTTGGTGGACGTCAGGCTGTTGCCGATGAAGAGGATCCGCACGCCCCGCTGGATGCCTCCATCTACCTCGAGCCCCGCATCCGGTGCGGGCGGTGGAAGCCCCGCATCCGGGGACCCGGTCCCGGCACAACCGGCCAGTGCCGCGAACGCGAGGAGCGCGATCCGTGCAGGCGCGGCGCGGTTGGTGTCAGACCGGGAAGCCGGCATGGGACCTAGAGCGGCGCGTCGTCGCAGGGCGTGCCCAGTCGGACACCCTGGTAGACACCGAGCTCGTTGTAGATGAAGGGGATGTTCTCGCCCAGCGGGACGCGCCGGAGGTTCACGCGGTTCTTCGCGCGGATCCAGGTGTTGCCTTCTTCCTTGTCGAGCAGCAGCCGGAGATCGCCGCTCTTCGTCGAGAACAGCTCTCCCTCCGAGTCGGAGACGAGGTTGGTCAGCTTCTGCTTCTCGAGCTTCCCCTTGTTGCCGATGAACACGCGGAAGCTGCGCGCGTTGTCCTCGCGGCTTCCCTTGTCCACGTAATAGTAGACGCCCCGGTCATCCCGGAGCAGGGCGTGGGGACCGTAGCCCTCGACCGGCTCCGCGATCTTCGCCTTGACCAGCAGCTCGCGCGCCTCGGACGCCGGGAGCAGCTTCATGGGCAGTGAACGGTTGCCGCATCGCAGTTCGCACGCCCGGTCCTTGACCTGGATGCTCGAATAGAGCCGCATGTCCAGGCCGCGGAAATTCGGGTTGTGGGTCGGGTTCGGGAAGCGGGGATCGAAGAAGGACTCCGCGCTCAGTCCGAACCGCGGTTCTGGTGCGGGGACGAGGGCGCCGTCCTTCCCGGAGAAGAGGCGCTCTCCAGCTTCCATGCCGCGGGCAATGACGACGAGATAGCCCTTCCCATCTGAACAGACAGAGGTCTTGTCGAGGACCTCCAGCTCGCGGAGGGTGCGGCCCTCGCCCCAGGGCGCCGCGGGCGATGCGCCGGGCGACCGTCCACCTTCGAAGGCGCCGTAGAGGGCCTTGCGTGCGAAGTCCTCCTGGTTCGGTGCGTCCACGGCCGTCGTCCAGCGCAGCACCCCCTTGTCCAGGGTGAGATCCTGCTTCTCCCCAACGGTGCACGTCACCGACTGGATGTTGGCCTTCAGCGCTTCCCGGACCGAGGGGGACTCGCAAAGCTTCCATAGGACATCGTGCGGGATGCCGCAGTAGCCGGCGACGCTGTAGCGCTTGAGGAAGTCATCCGGCAGGGACGCCCAGCCGATCTCGAGCGGGAAGGCGTGTCCGCCACACTTCTCCTTCGTTGCATCCAGCTTTTCTGCCACCCCTGCCTGTGCGCGGGTGATGGCCGCGGGGCGGTCGAAGGCCGCGAACCGAGCGAGGGATCCATCCTTCTTCTGTCGTTCGTAGCGCTCGAGGATCTCGCCGGGCTTCAGCGCCTCGGTGGCCTTCTCGTCGTAGCGGAGAGAGAGCTCCTCGCCGCTGTCCATGTAGAAGACGTAGCTCCGCGTCCCGCGCGTGTTCACGACGTGGAAGGGTGCGCGCGGCCGTCCATCGACCTCGGTCCAGTAGCGGGTTCGACCGCCCTCCTCCTCGGCCGTGAACGGGAGCACCTTGCCCTCGTAGCGTGACTCGCTCCCCTGGACGTAGATGAGGAGGGCCGGGTCACCGGACAGGCGCAGGAGGGTGAGCTTCATGCCCTCGGGGCCCGCGAAGACCTTGGCGCTCTCCACGCCCGCGAGCGCCGGGACGGCCATCAACAAGAACCCCAGGAGCCCAGCACGAATCCGTTCCATGTTCTTCCTGCCTCCCGGCGCCCCAGGGGGACATCAACGGCGACCCAGTTCGATGTCGAACTGGGCGCAATACTGCTTGCAGGCTCCCTGGAGCGCGAAGGGAACCTTCCGGAATTCCGCCACGGCGTTCGAGAGATCCCGCTTGAGACAGTAGGCGCGGGTGAGCGCCGAGATCCCGTTGCTCGAGAGCTCGATCCGGATCGAGTCCTGCGCGCTCAGGTAGGCCGCCTCGGCGTTCCGGGTGCGCAAGGCCTGCTCTGCGCGTTCGAGGTACATCCGCGCCCGCTCGTCCTTTGGGCTGAAAGAGTCCGTCTGCGGCGCAACGCTGGCCGTTCGAGCAGGCTCCTTCCTGGGAGGGGAGGCCTTCTCCTCGGTGGCCCGGGGCGCCACGGGATTGGGAGCAGGTCGGGGCGGAACCGGCGTGGGGGGCGCGGGGGGCGTGGGCGCAGCCGTGGCTGCCGCCGGAGGTTGAGCAGCCGGAGCGGCGGGTGCGTCCCGTGGAGGCGTGGGGGCGGCGGCCGAGGTGTGACCCGGGGTTCGGCTGCCCTGCCAGATCACGAGCACGACGAGGCCGGCGACGAGTCCGGCCACGGCGAAGCGAGGCCACGAGGCCCCCCGTGCCACCGGTGCTGCCGCCTGCGGCACGGGCGCAGGCACGGGAGTTGGGGGGACGACCGGGGCGGGCTGCTCGGGAAGGGCCAGCGGGGGAAGGGACGGGGCCGCGAGCGCGGAGGCTGCGGGAGCCGGCGCAGGGACGTGGGTGTCCTCGAGCGGCGGCTCGCCCTGTCCGGGGGCGGTCCCGGGGGGGCGTGCCGGGGCCGGCGTGGGCACCGCGGTCGGGTGGGGCGTGGCGTGGGCGGGGCGGGAGGGGACGAAGGTGGCGTCGAGGGTGTCCACGGTTGAATCCGTGGCGGATGCAGCCGGTGCCACCACGCGGATCAGCCTCGTCCCGGTGAACTCCTCGGTGAGGGTGGCCACGTCCGGGGTGCGCTCGTCCACGCGCTTCGCGAGGGCGCGCTGGAGCGCCGGCCACACGTTCGCGGGGATGCCGGGGACGAGCTCGGGGAGAGGCCGGGGCGCGTCGTGGACGATCTTGTAGAGCAGCGTGGGGATGTTCTCGCCGGGGAAGGCGGGCTGACCCGAGAGCATCTCGTAGTAGATGCAGCCCAGCGCGAACACGTCGCTGCGCGCGTCCAGCGCCTGGTTGTTCCCGAGCGCCTGCTCGGGGGACATGTACCTCGGCGTGCCGATCAGGACGGAGTCCTGGGTCTGCACCGTCCGGCTGTCCGACAGCTTGGAGATGCCGAAGTCGAGGAGCTTCACGCGGTGCCGCGTGGCGCCGGTGGAGTCTCCCGGGAGGAGGAAGATGTTGTCCGGCTTCAGGTCCCGGTGGACCACGCCGGCCTGGTGGGCCGCGAGCAGCGCCGAGCCGACCTGGAGTGCGATCTCCCGCGTCTCCTCGAGCGACAGGGGGCCCCGGGCCAGCCGCTGGGCGAGGCTCTCGCCCTTGAGGTACTCGAGCACGAGGAAAGGCGTGCCGCCGGGAAGCGTGTCGAAGTCCAGCACCTCGACGATGTTGGGATGTCCGAGCCGGGAGGCGATCTCCGCCTCGCGGCGGAAGCGCGCGACGATGTCCGGGCTCAGCTTGAGATCCGTCTTGAGGATCTTCACCGCCACCTGCTTCGGGAGCCGGACGTGGCGCGCGGCGAAGACCTGCCCCATCCCGCCCTCGCCGATCAGCGAGGTGATCTCATACGTCCCACGGAGGATGGATCCGGGGCGGACCTCGTCGGCCAGTGGGTCGCTCATCGGGACGGTGAGTATCACCCACGCGCGGTGGGTTCACAACGCGCGCGCGGTTATCGGCCGAGGACGCGCGCCGCCTTTCCGTTGCTCGACTCGGTCGCGATCCCCATCCCCCGGTCCAGCCACGCGCAGAGATCGCTGTAGAGCTCCGCGGGGACGGCGAACTCGTGGGTGCGGCCGGGGATGTCGAAGCTCAAGAGCCACAGGCCGTCCTGCGTGCCCGTCTTGTTCTTCTCGAAGAGCTGCCCCGCCTTGCCGGCACCGAACTCGACGGCCTGGTTCGTGATGGCGCCGCCGAGCCACGAGCGGCTCGCCGGGCTTCTGCCCGTACCAGAAGTTGCTGCTGCCCCACTCGATCTCGAAGTAGCGCCGCTGGAAGGCGGGGTTGCTGAAGGTCCCGGAGCCGCCGCGCTTGAGGAACACGCCGCGGAGGACCGGGTTGGCCACGCGCTTGAGTGCCGTGCCAAGGGCGGCCCCGCCGGTGTTCACCTGCCAGTAGTGGGGGGCGTCCTTGCGGAACTGCTTCGGGTCGTCCCAGGCGTCCTCCCACTTTCCCCCGTCGTGCAGGCGGAAGTTGAGGTCCACCGACGCGGCGGAGACCTTGAAGGTGGCGAAGCCGTGCTTCTTTTCCATCAAGTCCACGTTGGCGCAGTTGGGCCCGAGCGCCACGAGCGACTCGAGCGATCCGCCCCCGACGTAGGCGCCGCCTCCTCCCGCAAGAACGTAATAGGTCCGGCGGAAGGTCCCGTCCGGGAAGTCGTACGTGAGCAGCGCGGAGGCGCTGAAGTGATCGTGCGCCACCACGTTGAAGTGGAAATGCAGGCCCGCGCCCACGCACCAGGTGAAGACGTGCTTGTTGATGTTGCCCTGGAGGCCGAGCGCGGCAGAGCCCGCCATCTGCTCCTCGGTGGCGCTGGTGACACCCTTCTCCGCGAGCGCCCGGGCGGCAGCCTTGGTGTGCGCCGTCTTCACCAGCCCGGTGATGTCCTTCTCCGCCTTCGTCCCGGCGCCGCGCTTGCCGAAGGTGACGTAGCCGTGGTGGCCCATCAGGAACTTCCACTTCCGGTTGCTGGCGCGCTCGGCGTAGACCGTCTTCAGCCATTCCTGCTGGGTCTTGTCGAAGAGCAGCGTCGCCGTGTCGATGCAGAAGAAGTCCGCGTGGGCGGAGGTCACCAGGTAGTACCGGTACGGCATGTGCCAGTGCCTGGCGCCGTTGCGGTAGCCGTAGTCCACCTGGGCGATGGCGCGGTCCATGTTCTGCGCGAGCCGCCCGCCGTCCCGGGCAATCGCCGCGTGGCCGTGGAAGTTGTAGTCGTGGTTCCCGAGCAGGCCGAAGTACGGGATGGCGAGCGGCGTGTGGGTCTT
>JBDLRJ010000175.1:0-8654 GCA_039800145.1 Pseudomonadota bacterium
GTGCCTCGCCGAAGCCGCCGCGAGACGGACGATCTCCCCCCTCGCCGCGGGGCTTGAAGCCTCCGCGCGAAGGACGCTCGCTGCGCTCTCCGAAGCTGCGCTCTCCGCGCGGCTTGAACCCGCCCGCACCGGGACCGCGGCGCGCCTCGCCGAAGCCGCCGCGAGACGGACGATCTCCCCCCTCGCCGCGCGGCTTGAAGCCTCCGCGAGAAGGACGCTCGCTGCCCTCTCCGAAGCTGCGCTCACCGCGCGGCTTGAAGGCACCCGCACTCGGGCCGCGGCGCGAATCGCCGAAGCCGCCGCGAGACGGACGCTCGCTGCCTTCTCCGAAGCTGCGCTCTCCGCGCGGCTTGAAGCCCCCCGCCCCTGGACCCCTTCGCGCCTCGCCGAAGCCGCCGCGAGACGGGCGATCTCCGCCAGCGCCGCGGGACTTGAAGCCTCCACGTGCCGGCCGCTCACCGCCCTCACCGGAGCCGCGCTCACCGCGGGCCTTGAAGCCACCCGCACCCGGACCACGGCGCGCGCCGCCGAAGCCGCCGCGGGACGGGCGTTCACCCCGTTCGCCGAACCCGCTGCCCACGCGCTCGCGGCTTCCGCCGAAGGCGCCCTGCCGCTCGCCCCGGACCTTCCCCTTCGGCCGCTCGGTGCGGACCTCGTCATCCGCCTCCGAAGAAGGCTTGCGGCGCGGGGCCTTGTAGCCGCCCACCGGCGCGACGGGCTCGGGCGGAAGCTCCGGGCCGTGGCCGTGGCGCCGCGCGGGGAGGCGCAGCTCGGGCGTGTCCACGTTCTCGGCGCCGTCCGCGAGCCCCATCGCGAGTTCCAGCTCACCGCGCGACAGCGCGCGCACCTCGCCCGGCTTCATGCCCTCCACCGGGACGCCGGCGTGCATGGGGCGAAAGAGGCGGACGACCGGGTGGCCCACGGCGGCGCACAACCGCTTGATCAGGTGCGGCCGTCCCTCGGCCACCACCAGCTTGATCCAGGTGTTCCGCTCCGCGCGCTCGAACACGTCCACCGACACCGGCGTGGCCATGCCGTCCTCGAGCCGGACGCCGCCGCGCAGCTTCTCCAGCGTGGCATCCGTGGGCTCGCCCTTCACCTTGGCAAGGTACGTGCGCTCCACCTCGAAGGACGGGTGGGTCAGCTTGTGCGCGAGCTCGCCGTCGTCCGTGAGGATGAGGGCGCCCTCGGCGTCGTAGTCCAGGCGGCCCACCGGGAAGAGCCGCTTCCCGAGGTGTTGCACGTAGTCGCCCACCGTTGGACGTCCTTGCGGATCGTCCAGCGTCGTGACGACGCCGGAGGGCTTGTAGAGGACGTAGTAGCTGCGGTCCTCCGCGGGGGTGACCAGCTTTCCGTCGACGGCGACGAGGTCCCCCTTCTCCACGCGGGAGCCGAGCTCCGTCACGCGCTGGTTGTTGACGGTCACGCGGCCTGCAGTGATGAGCCCCTCGGCATGACGGCGGGAGGCCACGCCCGCTCGGGCGAGGTACTTCTGGAGTCGTTCGGTCACCGGCCCCTTCTACGGGGATTCCGGCGGAGACGCGAGCCCGGTGCTCTCGGGACCCTCTGCAGGGGCCGCGGGGGCCTCCGCGGGAGGCGGCGCCGGGGGCGCGAGGATGGAGGCGGCGGCCTTCGAGGAGGCATCGACCTCTTCCATGGCCTCCTCGAGGACCTGGAGCGCGGCCTCGCTCTCGGCGGCCTGGGCCTCGAGCCGCTTGCCGAACTCGGGATCCGCAAGCTCCGCGAGCGTCCCCTGGGGGACGGGCTTCTCGGTGCTGCCGGTCTCCTTCTCGACGATCTCCTGGTGCTCCTCGGAGAGCTCCTGGAACTCGCGGAGCGTGGGGAGCGCAGTGAGATCCTTGAGGGCGAAGTACTCGAGGAATTCCTTCGTGGTGCCGTAGAGGATGGGGCGGCCCACGTCCTCCTTCTTGCCGAGGATCTTGATGAGCTTGCGGTCGAGCAGCGCCTTCACCACGGCCCCGCAGTCCACGCCGCGGATGTCCTCCACCTCGGGGCGGGTGACCGGCTGGCGGTAGGCGATGATGGCCAGCGTCTCCACGGCGGCGCGGGTGAGCCGCTGGGGCTTCACGCGGAGGAAGCGGCGCACGTACTCGGCGCTCTCGGGCGCGGTGCGCAGCTGCCAGCCGCCCCCCACCTCGTGCAGGACGATGCCGGAGACGCCCTCGCGCAGCTTGCCCTGGAGCTTCTCCAGCGCGCCGCGGAGGCGGTCCCGGTCGATGCCGGTGGCCTCGAACAGCTGGTCCACGGACTGCGGCTCGGCGGCCACGAAGAGCACGCTCTGCACCACGTTCCGCGCCTGCTCGTCCGTCAGCTTGCGGCTGCGGGTGACGAGCTTTTCGAAGGCCGAGGCGAGATCCGGCTCCGCGTCGTCCACCTCGATGGTGGCCGCGTCCGTGTCCTCGAGTTCCGCGTCCGAGGGAGGCGCTGCAACCGACGCGAGTTCCTCCTCGCTGAAGGGGCCGGGGCCGCCGGTGGGATCGTTCTCGTCAACGGTAGTCATCTTGCTCCTGCCCTTCCGACTGCGCGAGCCCGTCCAGTGCCGCGCCCTGCTCACTCAACCGGATGTCCCCGTACTCGGTCTCCTGGTGCACGCGGATGAGCTTCAGGCGGCACATCTCCAGGATGGCGAGGAAGGTGATGATGATCTCGTGGCGGGCGCGCGCCCCCTCGAACAGCGCGAAGAACGAGGCGTTGCCCTCCGCGCGGATCCGGTCCGCGACCTTTCGGATGGCATCCGACAGGCTCACCCGCTCGCGGACCACCTCGTGGCGGAAGCGCGGGGCGGCCGCGACGAGCACGCGGTCCAGCGCCTCGATGAGCTTGTAGACGCTCATCTCGACGAGCCCCACCTCCTCCTCGGGGATGGGGACGGCGTCCACGGGGACGCGGCGCGGGAAGACGTCCCGGTCCAGGAGATCCTGCTTCGCCAGCTGCTCCGCCGCGGCCTTGTACTTCTGGTACTCGAGCAGGCGGCGGACCAGTTCCGCGCGCGGATCACCCTGCTCCTCCGGGGAGGCGATCTCCTCGAGCACCTCCGTGGCGTTGACCTCCTGCTTCGGCAGGAGCATCCGGCTCTTGATGTGGGCGAGCGTGGCCACCATCACGAGGAACTCACCGGCGATGTCCAGGTCCAGCTGGCGCATCTTCTCCAGCTCTTCCAGGTACTTCTCCGTGATGAGGGCGATGGGGATGTCGAAGATGTCGATCCGGTGCTCGCGGATCAGGTGCAGCAGCAGGTCCAGCGGCCCCTCGAAGTTGGGGAGCGCGAGGCGGAAGGCAGCGCCCGGCGAGGGCGAGCCTTGCTCGTCCAGTTCGGTCGGGGCAGTGTCGGAAGTGGCCTCGGACATGTCGCTGCGATCGCGCCGGAGGCCGAAAAATCGGCCCCGGAGCGAACGAGCGTTCCTACCAGCCGGGCGCCGGAGGGGTCAACGAACCTTACAGCCCGGCGGCACGCTTGACGGCCTGTAGCACCGGGGCGGCGGAGGCGCGGGCGCGGGAGGCCCCGTCCGCGAGCACCTTCTCCACGTGGCCCGTGTCCGCCAGCAGCTCCTGCCGGCGGGCCCGTGGGCCGTCGAACTGGACGTGGAACCACTCGAGGAGCTTCTTCTTGAAGTCCCCGTAGCCCTTTCCGCCGGCGCGCCAGGCGGCGTCCACGTCCGCGAAGTCAGCCGGTGTGGGGGCCAGGAGCTTGAGCAGCGCGTAGAGGGGCGCATCCTCCGTGGGCTTGGGGGCCTCGACCGGGGTGGCGTCCGTCTTGATGGACATGATCCGCTTCTTGATGTCCTTCTCGTCGCCGAAGAGGTCGATGGTGTTCCCGTAGCTCTTGCTCATCTTCTGCCCGTCCACGCCGGGGACCACGGCGGTGGCCTCCTCCAGGCGGGCCTCGGGGAGCTTGAGGATGCCGGGCGCGTGGCCCTTCTCCCTGCCGGTGGGATCCTGCGGATCGTAGCCGGGCACGTACGTGACGTTGAACCGGGTGGCCCAGTCCCGCGCGAACTCGATGTGCTGCACCTGGTCCTTGCCCACCGGGACGACGTCCGCGTTGTAGAGGAGGATGTCCGCGGCCATCAGCACCGGGTAGGCGAAGAGGCCGAAGTCCGGGCTCATCCCGCGGGCGATCTTGTCCTTGTAGCTGTGGGCGCGCTCGAGGTGCGAGAGCGGCACGAGCGAGCCGAGGATCCAGAAGAGCTCGGTGACCTCGGGGACGTGGCTCTGGACGAAGACCGCGGCGCGGGTGGGATCGATCCCGAAGCTGAGCAGCGTGAGCACCGCGTCGCGGGTGAACTCGAGCCGCGCCTTCGGATCCTTCACCGAGGTGAGCGAGTGGAGATCCGCGATGAAGTAGAAGGCCTCGCCCTGGTCCTGGTAGCGCACCCACTGGCGGATGGCGCCGTAGTAGTTGCCGAGGTGGAGACGACCCGAGGACTGGATGCCGGAGAGGATGCGCATGACGGGCGCACCCTACCGGATCAGAGGCGTCCCTGCGTGCGCAGGTGTTCGGTCCCGCCCCTACCTGCGCGTTCCGCCCTTCGCTCCACCCTTCCGCCCCCGGCTCCTCGGGTGGTGCTCGTCGTACACCCGGTGCAGCCGCGTCCGGTCCACGTGCGTGTAGATCTGCGTGGTGCCGATGTCCGCGTGTCCCAGCATCTGCTGCACCGCGCGCAGGTCCGCGCCGCGCTCCACGAGGTGCGTGGCGAACGAGTGCCGCAGCTTGTGCGGCGAGATCGCCTTTTGAATGCCGGCCTTCAGCGCGTAGCGCTTCACCAGCTTCCAGAATCCCTGCCGCGTGAAGGGGCCACCGCGCTGGGTCACGAAGAGCGCCGTGGAGAGCCGCCCCCGCAGCAGTTCCGGCCGCACGTGGGACACCCAGGTCCCCACGCGCTCCGCCGCGGCGCGTCCGAACGGGACGATCCGCTCCTTGTTCCCCTTGCCGCGCGCGACGAGGTAGCCCGCCGTCAGCTGCAGGTCGTTCACGGACAGCTTCACCAGTTCGCTCACGCGCAGCCCCGTGGCGTAGAGGAGCTCCAGCATGGCGAGATCCCTCTGCCCCGCCGCGGTGGTGACGTCCGGCGCCGCGAGCAGCGCCTCCACCTCCTCGAGCGTGAGGAACACCGGCAGCTTCTTCGCCGCCTTCGGCGTGTCGATCTCCTGCGTGGGATCCTTCGCGAGCAGCTTCTCCTGCACGCAGAAGCGGTGGAACATCCGCAGCGCCGCGAGGTGCCGCGCCTGGCTCCGCTTGGAGAGCCCACCGCGCGAGAGGACCGAGAGGTGGTCGAGCACGTCCGCCTGTTTCACCGCCTCGAGATCCACGTGCCCCTTGTGGCGGAGCACGTTGAAGTAGCGCACCAGGTCCGAGGCGTAGGCATCCACGGTGCGCGCCGACAGGCCGCGCTCCGCCCGCAGGTACCCCACGAAGACGTCCAGCAGCGGCTCCATCAGCGGAGATCCAGCTCGCCCTTCCCCTGGCGGAGGATCTCGATCCCGTCGTTCATCAGCGACACCACCGTGGAGGCCTCGAGGTGCCGCATGCCGCCGTCGTCGAGGATCAGCTCGAGCTGGTTCCCGAGCGCCTGCTTGATCTCCTTCGCGTCCACGAGCACCGTGCCCTCGTGGTCCGTGGCGGACGTGGTCACCAGCGGCTGGCCGAGCAGCCGCGCCAGCGCGCGCGGGATCTCCGCGTCCGGCACCCGGATTCCCACCTCCTCCTGGCGGGACTGCAGCACGTCCGGGACGAAGCGCGTGGCGGGCAGGATGAAGGTGAACGCTCCGGGCACCAGCCCCTTCATGGTCCGGTACGCGAAGTTGCTCACCTTGGCGTAGTCCGCCACGCGCTCCAGGTCCGCGCAGAGAAAGCTGAGCGGCTTCTTCTTGTCCCGTCCCTTCAGCTGGTACAGCCGTTCGATCCCGCGCTTGCTGCGGAGCGAACACCCCACGGCGTAGTACGTGTCCGTGGGGTAGGCGACGAGTCCGTCGCGCTCGAGCACCTCCACCGCGCGCTGCAGGTGGCGGGGGCTCGGGCGCTCGGGATCCAGCTCCAGGATGGGGGCGGCCATGGTGCCCCCGGATCTATCACCCGTCCGCCGGCACCGCGCCTTCCTCGCGCGCCTTCTCCTCCGGCGTCTTCTCGTTGCCCATGGCGGCCCGCGCGGCGCGCTTGCCCTCCTCGATGAGCTTCTTCACCTTCTGCCCACCCTTGCGGCCGATCTCCTCGTAGAAGTTGGGCCCGCGCGTGGCCTTGACGCGGTCCCCACCCTTCTTGCCGATCTCCTCGTAGAAGCGGGCGCCGCGCTCGGCCTTCACCGTCTCGCCCCCCTTGCGGCCAATCTCCTCGTAGAACGCGCGGCCCCGCTCCGCCTTCACCGTGGCGCCCCCCTTGCGGCCGATCGCCTCGTAGAACTCGCGGCCACGCTCGTTGCGGACGGTCTCGCCGCCCTTGCGCCCTGCCTCTGCCACCGTCATCCCACCCTTGTGCTCTTTGTCGTTCGCCATGTGTGGACTCCTCCTCGTGTCGCCTCCGAGATCCCAACCGCGGGCCCGCTCCCCCTCTTCCTCCAGGGCTCTGCAAGGGCAGGACCCTGCCCGGCCGTCTGGAGACGGGGCGTGGGAACGGACCCAGCGTGGGAACGGCGCTTCCCACCCGGGGGAAGCGCGGGAGCGCTGCGGCTCAGCGCCCCTGGACGGGACGGAAGAGCTGCGAGGCGGGATCCAGCGCGAAGGCGAGCGGCCGCTTGCCCCCAAGCGTGATCTCCAGCGGTGCTCCCCCGAAGTCGGCGTGCACGAGCAGCCGCACGGTCCCGGACTTGTCGAGGAGCGCCACGGAGATGCGGGGCCGGCAGCCGTCAACGGCTCCCGCGGGTGCAGGACCGAAGCGCACGCGCGCCGCCGTCTTCCCCGTCTGCGGCGCCACGAAGTCCAGCTGCCCCTGGGCCCCCAGCGAGAGCGGCACGCTGCAACGGGCCGGCTTGCCGCCGCGGAGCGGCAGCTTCCAGGGGCCCTTCACCTCGCCGCAACGCACCGGCGCAGAGGACTGGGCGTCGTTGGCGAGCGCCAACGCCTCGGCCAGGGGCGCGAGCGGATCCTTCCCCGCGCCGAACGCGGCCTTCGTCACCTCCGGGTGGACCTCGAGCCACTGGACCAGCTGCTCGCCTGCCGTGACGGTCCCCGACACGGCCCGCGAGAGCCAGAGGGCACGGTCGTCCGAACAGCCCGGGAGCCGGCCGGAGAGGACGATCTCGGTGGCAGGATGACCCTTGCGGGGAGGCTCGGTGACGACGTCTCCGTAGCGGCCCAGGGGCGCGAGGATCCCCGAGGGGGCCGGCAGCGAGGCGAGGAGGAGCGCAGTGAGCAGGGACGTCATGAGACGACGGCTTACTCCACCTGCGCCACCCGGTCCCGGTTGTCCAGGAACGCCCGGACCCCGTCCGCGATCGCCGCGGCCACCTGGTCCTGGTACTTCGACGAGGCGAGCCGCCGCTCGTCCTCGGGATTGGAGATGAAGGAGGTCTCCACGAGGATGGCCGGCATCTTCGCCCCGAGCAGCACGTAGAAGAGCGCCTGCTTGTGGCCGAGATCCCGCAGGCCCGCGTCCTTCGCGGCGAGGCTCTCCACGAGCGCCTTCTGCACGCGGGTGGCGAGGTGGGTGGACTCCTCCGTGTTCGCCTTGGTGGCGAGATCCGCGAGGATGAATTGCAGGTCCGAGATGCTCTTCTCGGAGGAAGCGTTCTCGCGGGCCGCGAGCCGGATGCTGTACCGGTCGCTGGCGATGTTCAGCGAGTAGGTCTCCACGCCGCGCAGCTTGCGGGAGGTGGCCGAGTTGCAGTGGACGGAGATGAAGAGATCTCCCCGGTGCTCGTTGGCGAACTGCGCGCGGTCCTCGAGCCGGACGAAACTGTCCCGCTCGCGCGTGAGCAGGACCTCGAGCCCCTCGGCGCGGAGCCGCGAAGCGAGCTTCCGGCTGATGGCGAGCGAGACGTCCTTCTCCTTCTTTCCCGTGGGGCCGAGCGCGCCCGAGTCGTGGCCTCCGTGGCCGGGGTCGATGATGACCCGCCGGACCTTCAGGCCGAGCTGCTCGGCGAGCGTCACCTCGGCGTCCTTCACCCCGCCCATGGCCTTGAGCCGCGCGCGCGCCTCGCGGGTGCCGAGTCGCTTCTCAGACACCGGGGCTGGCTCCGCGGGCTTCGGCGCAGCGCGGACCACGGGGAGATCCTTCGGAACGCCGCGAAGCGTGTCGGGCAGCCCATCAGCGGCCCCGGTCGCGGCTGCGACCTGCCCGGCCGCACGCGCGCCTCCATCCACCATCGCCGCAGCGCCTGGATCTGCGTCGGCGCGTGCCGCCGCCCGGTCTGCGCGGACCGAGGAGGCTGAACCGTCTCGCCCCTCGAAAGGTACGCCCGCGGCGGAGCCCATGCCCGAGCCGCGCTCGTCACTGCGCCTGGCCTCGGCGGCGCTGGTGGCCCCGCCGTGGCTTCCCTCGTCTCGAGGCTCGGAAGGAACTCGCCCAGCGCCGCGGTCTGCACGCACCGCCGGGGCCTCCCCGCCGGCTTGCCCAGGACGAGCCCCGTGGGCGCCCGCGTCCGTGTCGGTCCGGTCGGCGCGTGCTGCGGGAGCAGTCCCGCTCGCCTCGGTCCCGCCCT
>JBDLRJ010000176.1:0-6663 GCA_039800145.1 Pseudomonadota bacterium
CATGGTGCGTCGTGACGACTCCAAGCCAGCGGAAGGGCGACCGACCGAGCGGGCGGGGTCACGCTGCACAACACCAGCGGGTGAGAGTCCCGCGCGGGTAATCGCCGGAGAGCCCGCTAGCAGGCCACCACCTGAGGCGGAGACGCCGACAGGTGAAGCGTGGCGTCGAGAGCCCCGAGAGGGGGAGCAAGTCCGCGGGCCGCAACATGAAGTGAAGCCTGCAGCCTCGAAAGACTCACAACGAGAAGGCCGAGCCGCTCATGTCACGGCGAAGGCGAACTCCCCCGCTCGCGAGTCCGGATGGGCGGGGGGCTTCTCCGGGGTATGGGGAGCAGCACGCGGACAAGGTGGAGTGCGGAACACGAGAGGTCCGTCTGCGCAGCGGCAGTCACCGCGAGTCGAGTCCCATAAGCCGAAGGCGAAAGGGGCCGATGCGCAGCGGAAGTCCGAGGGGCTCACCGTACCGATGAGGAGCGCGCGGCAAAACGCGCTCGGAGGGAGAGAGCCCTGGGGTGGGAGTGCCGACGAAGCGGGTAAGCGCGAGGGATTGGCCAGCGGGCCTAAACACCCCCGAAGGCGTGAGCCGACGGACAAAGTGCGACAACTGCAACGTCGGCTGTGGGCGGCCGCCAAGCGGCAACCGGGAAGACGTTTCCACGCGCTGCATGCACAGGTGCTGAGGGGTGACGTCCTCGGTGAAGCGTGGAGACGGGTGAAGGCCAACCGAGGCGCAGCAGGTGTCGATGGAGAGACGCTGGCTGACGTCGAGGCGTACGGCGTGGAACGCATGCTCGTCGAGCTGCAGGAGACGCTGAAGGAAGGACGGTACCGGGCACCCGCTGTGCTGCGCCGGTACATCCCGAAGGCAGACGGGAAGAAGCGCCCGCTGGGCATCCCGACGGTGAAGGACAGGGTGGTGCAGGCGGCGGTGAAGCTGGTGCTGGAGCCGATATTCGAGGCGGACTTCAAGGAGTCCTCCTACGGGTTTCGACCGAGGCGAAGCGCCACCGACGCGCTGGAGAAGCTGCGGGAAGAGGGCGCACGAGGCGGAAACCACGTGCTCGACGCCGACATCCGCGACTACTTCGGCAGCATCAACCACGACACGCTGATGAAGCTCGTCGCAAGGCGCGTCCTCGACCGGCAGGTGCTGAAGTTGGTGCGGCAGTGGCTACGCGCAGGAGTCCTCGACGACGGGAAGTTGACGACACCGACGGTGGGTACACCGCAGGGTGGTGTCATCTCTCCGTTGCTCGCGAACATCTACCTGCACGTGCTCGACGCGGAGTGGGAAAGGAAGCACGCGCACCTTGGCGTGCTGGTGCGGTACGCGGACGACTTCGTCGTCTCGTGCAGCACGAGGGCGGCGTGCGAGGAGGCCGAGAGACACGTCACGCGAGTGATGAAGAAGCTCGGCCTGACACTGCATCCCGAGAAGACGAGGCGAGTCGACATGTCCTGGGGAAAGCAGGGCTTCGACTTCCTCGGGTGCCACCTGCGGAAGAAGATGAGCGGACGAATCTGGGAGACGGAGCGCAAGCGCGTCTACTTCCTCCAGCGACACCCGTCGGCGCGCAGCAGAAAGCGCATTCGCGAACGCATCCGAGAGCTGACGCCGCGAGGTCGATGCCATCAGGATGTGCGCCGCATCATCAAGGAACTCAACCCAGTGCTGCAGGGCTGGGCGGGGTACTTCCGTACGGGAAACGCGAGCGACGACTTCGTGAGCGTGGACCGCTACGTGGGCTGGCGGCTGAAGAGGCTGCTGCTCAAGCGTAAGGGTAGGCACTTGAAGCCCGGAGAGCCGAGGCAATGGCACCGGGGATTCTTCGAAAGCCACGGGCTTATCCGACTGATGGGCCAAATCCGTTATCCGGGAGCTGCGTAATGCGACCGTCCGAAATTCCACCGGTAAGCCGTATGCGGGAAATCCGCACGTACGGTTTGAACGGGGGTCGTGCTTCCCGAACTGGCTATTTCAACCCGAAGTAAGGAAGCACGATCTACCAATGATCCTTTCCCTCCTCGTTGCAGCGTCCCTGGGGCAGGCCGCGACCCCTGCCTCTCCTCCCTCCACTCCGGACAACGCGGAGCGCGCCGCCGTGGCCGCCGAGAAGGCCGCGGTTGCCGCCGAGCGCGTGGCGAAGGCCGTGGAGAAGTTGGCGGGAATCGAGCCTGCACCCGCGGCGGGCGCCGAGGCGGCAGCGGATCAATCCAACTCCGCCTGGCGTGGCTCCGTGGGGCTCGGGCTCACCTGGCTGAGCGGCAACGCGGACTCGCTGACGGCCACCGCGCTGCTGGGGCTCGAGCGCAGGTGGGCGAACTGGGCCGTCGCCGGGAAGGCGAGCGGCGCCTACGGCCAGGCCCGGCCTGCCAATGATCTGAACGCACCGGGACAGGTCGTGGCGCTGCGGGCTGCGGGCTCGCTCCGCGGTGACCGCCGCTTTGCCGAGCGCATGAGCGCCTTCGTGCAGGCCGGGGCGGAGACGGACCACGTCCGCAGCGTGGAGCTCCGGTACTCGGGTGAGGCGGGAGCCAGCTCCACCTGGGTGGACATCAAGGAGAAGACGCACCAGGTGGCGTTCGTCCGGACGGACCTCGCGCTTCGCTACACCAACGAGCAGCGCTTCCAGTACTACCCCACGCCTGCGAACCTGCCGGACATCCTCCTCATCGGTCCCCGCGTGGCGCTCTCCGCCATGTACGGCCTGAGCAAGGACACGTTCCTGTCCCAGGACGTGGACGCCACGCCGAACATCGTGGGAGATGCCCGCGTGCTGGTGAACTCCACCACCAAGCTCTCCACGCGCCTGAGCCAGTCGGTGCTGCTCACCACCAGCTTCCAGGTGGCGTACGACAGCCAGCCTGCCGCCGGGAAGCGCCCGCTGGACACCATCCTCACCGCGGGCCTCGAACTGGGCCTGTAGCGCCGCGTGGAAGTGCCCGGCGTGCCGGGGTTGAGGAGTCGCGGTCCCGTGTTCGCGCCCCTCCTCGTCTGGCTCGCTGCGGCCACCCCGGCAGCGGGACGAGCGGATCAAGCCGAAGCTCGAATCCACCGCACAGGTCCAGGTCAAGACGGAGAAGCGGACGGCGCCGACGAGTACCCCGCCGCCGGCTCGCCCGGTGAAGCGTCCGGCGCCCGGGCCGTCCGAGCCCAAGGATGCGCCCTGGATGGAAGGGCATCAGGCACGGGGTTGAACCTCTCTGCCCGGCCCGTTAGGTCCCGGCATGCGTGCATGGCTCCTGGCTTCGTGGGTCGCGTTGGTCGGTTGTGCGGACGTAAAGCCGCTCGTGGACGGCCAGTCCTTCGGGCCGGTGACGGCGCTCGTGGATCTCTTCACCAGCTGCCACCTCATGGAGACGCGGGACGGCCCCGTGCTCTTCGACGCGTGCTGGCGCAAGGAGGAGCTCACCTCGCGGCTCGATGCGCGGGGGCTGGCACCTAGGCAGGTCGCCACCGTGGTGCTCACCCACGGCCACGCGGACCACGTGGGGGGACTGTCCATTCTCTCCAATGCCCGGGTGCTCGCGCTGGGGGCGGAGCAGGAGACCCTCCGCACGCACGCGAAGGAGCACGGCGACATCGACCAGGTCCTCTCGGACGGCGAGGTGCTGCAGTTGGGGGAGCGCACCGTCCGGGTGTTCTCGGTGCCCGGTCACACGGCGGGCAGTGCCGCGTACCTCGTCGAGGGGGCGCTGGTCATCGGTGACAGCGGGCTGTTCAACGGCAAGGGCGAGTACGAGCCCGCCCCGCGCGACCGGAGCGCGGACCCCGAACAGGCGATCCGCTCCGTGGTTGCGCTCTCCGAGCGGCTGAAGCTCGAGGGACACGAGGTGAAGTGGATCGTCCCTGCGCACAGCGCGGGCGCCGAGGGCACCGAGGCGCTGGACGCCTTCGTGGAAGCCAACCGTTAGGGGTGGCGGCCCGGGGGGGCAATCGTGTAGCCCTTGGGCCCATGCGCCTGTTCGCCTCGTCGCTCGCCGCGTGCGCCCTCTTCGCGGGCTGCGCCTCCCAGTCTCCGTCCCGTCCGGCTGTCGAAGATGAGTGCACGCTGGCGACGCCGCTCGTGCCGGGCGTCCCGGGCAGCCCCGGTCACCTCGTCCCGTCGGACATCAACCCGAATGGTGCGAGCGAGCTCGCGACCCTGATGCGGCAGATGGTGACCGACTGGCGGGAGATCCGCGGTCAGCTCGCGGCGGGTCAGCCGCTCCAGCGTGCCCCGCTCCTGCCCACGCACCGGAAGATCCGCTGCGCGTGGCCCACGGCCCCCGAGGACCGCAACGCGGCGTTCGACGCCATGTCCCAGGTGTACGTCCAGAACGTCCGGACGTTCGACGCCGCGCCCTCCGCGGAGACGTACCGCGGCGTCCTCGCTGCCTGCGCCGCGTGCCACGAGGCCACGTGCGGAGGGCCCCTGGCCGTGATCGAGGGACTGCAGCTGCCGGCCGCGGCAGCCAGGTGAGGGCTGCGGCGTCGTTTCGGCATGCCCGCCGACGACGCATGGCAACCCGCGCGGGCCCGTTGGTACGTTTGCCGCCATGACGGAACCAGCAGGGCAACCGCCGAACCCGGCGGGCAGAAGGACAGGGCTGAAGGTCCTCGTGGCGCTGGGGGCGCTGGGGGTGGGGCTGGCGGTGGCGGGCTTCCTGGTCAGCCGCGCGCGTGCAAGGGCGCAGGAACAGGCGGCGGCCGAGCTCTTCACGCCGGCCGTGTCCCAGCTCAAGGCCTCCGCGGTCGCGCCGCCGCCGCCCCCGGAGGAGGTGGACCTCGACCGCACCGTGCGCATCCTCCACGCGCTGGATCTCGCGGTGGAGAAGGGGCGCGAGGGGCCCGAGTGGATCCGCCAGGTCGCGGCGCAGGATCACCGCGGGGTCCCCCGGAAGGTGCTCGCGGCGCGCGCGGAGCTGCTGGACGTCCTGCAGCGCCTCTACGCCCGGATGGAGGACCAGGAGGCCCAGGCCGAGTACTGGAAGTTCTCCCGCAGCACCGTGCTCTCGGTGCTCAGCCTGGTGCGGCTGGACGGCGAGTCCGTGATGGGGGTCCCGGTGGGCGGCAGCGTCTCCGTCGACTCGGCCCAGGTGAAGCGGCTGCTCTCGGACACGCTCGCCGCGCACCAGGAGGAGCGGCAGCTCCGGACCGAGGTGAATGCGCTCGAGGGAGAGTTGGTGCGCGCGCTGCAGGCCTACGCCGAGGCCTCGTGGGAGATCCTGGAGCGCTGGGACCGGCTCACCACCCTGAGGGACAGGGCCTATCTCGCGGCGCGTGAGCGGGACTGGCCCGCCGTGGTGGAAGCCGCGGACGCGGCCATTGCGCTGAGCCCGAGGGAGCGCGAGGCGCACCTGCTCAAGGCGCTGGCGATGGTGGAGCAGCTCGACCTCGGCTCCGAGGAGAGCCTGCGGCGGGCGGCCGAGGCCCGGTCCCTGCTGCAACGGCAGGTGGACCAGCACCCGGGCGCGAGTGCCCCGGCGCTGCTGCTGCTGGGGGTGCTCGAGTCCCGGACCGGGAACGCCTCCGCGGCGCGGCTGGACCTGGAGCAGGCCGCGGTCAACTTCCCCCGCCAGTCGCCCAGGCTCGGGGAGTCGCTGGATCCGTACAAGGTCCGCGCGTACCTGCGGAAGTCACGCGAGGGGCGCTCCATCATGGAGGCCTACGAGCAGACCATGCTCGGGGCCGGATACTTCAGCCCGGACCTGCAGATGGCGCGGCTGCACTACCTCTCCGGGGACGTGGCCGCGGGCAAGGCGAAGGTGATGGATCACTTCTCCCGGCGGCGCGCCCAGCGCCAGTGGGCAGCGCTCGCGGCGGACGTGCAGTTCTGCAGCACCTTCCTCGGCGTCTACTTCGAGCAGATCTTCCCGGAGGAGCGGTGGCTGGACCTCGTCGCCACGGAGACGACGTTCGGTTCGAAGCTGGATCTCAAGGTGCGGAACCGGAGCGCCAACGTGCTCCGCAACGCCACGCTGGTGCTCGTGCTCCGCTTCACGGACATGCACCGGGACGACCACGAGACCTTCACCGCGGAGCGGACGCTGCCGGCCGTGGCGGCCAACGCGGAGACGGACTTCGGGGAGTTGGAGATCGACTACGAGCTCTTCGGGCGGAAGAAGACGGTGAAGGACATCGTCTCGCACCGCGCCATCCTCGTGTCGGACGAGGCGGTGACGTGGGTGGACACCGCGCCGGTGAAGCAGGCGGAGGAGGAGTTCCGGGCGAAGATCCCGGCAGTGCCCGTGCCGGGAGAGTGGTCAAAGGTGACGGGCCTGGACGCGGAGGGCGTGCGGGCGCTGCTCCGCAAGGGCGTACAACTGGGCGTCGAGACGGCGCTCGGGAGAGACGACGTGGTGCTCACGCTCCCGCGGGAGCTGGCCATCCTCAAGCCGTCCTTCCGCCTGCGCTACGGGGGCAAGGAGGTCGCGGCGGCGGCGAACGACATCCAGGACAACGCCATCCGCCTGAAGTTCGACTCGGTGGCGAACTTCGAGGCGGGCGGGCCGGAGGTGCCGCAGGAGCTCGAGCTGCAGCTCGGCAGCCGGCTGCTGTCCGCGACGCTGAAGTTCGCGCCGGACGCCTCGGGGAGCTGGGTGCTCAAGTCCCTCGAGTAGTCCGGGCGCGGAGCCGTCAGCACTTGATCTTCTTCATCTCCGGGTCGAACAGCGGCTTGA
>JBDLRJ010000177.1:0-6690 GCA_039800145.1 Pseudomonadota bacterium
CAGCGCAACGTGAAGCGCATGCTGGCCTACTCCTCCATCGCCCACGCCGGCTACCTGATGCTGGGCGTGGCGGCGCTCTTCGCGCGGCCCACGGGCGGCACCTCGGTGGTGTCCGCCACGCCGCTGCTGGTGGGCGCAGAGGGTGCGAGCCGCCAGGCCACCCTGCAGGCCATCCTCTTCTACCTGCTCGCCTACACCGTGACGTCGCTCGGCAGCTTCGGGGCGCTGGCGGCCCTCGAGCGCCGCGAGGACGAGCCGCGCGGCACCGCCTGGGACCTCGAGCGCTTCAGCGGCCTGGCACAGCGCAAGCCGGGCTGGGCCCTCGCCATGGCGGCCATGCTGCTGTCGCTGGGCGGCATCCCGCCCACGGTGGGCTTCATGGGCAAGCTGTTCATCTTCCGCGCGGCGGTGGACGCGGGCCTCGTGTGGCTCGCGGTGGTCGGCGTGCTCGCCTCGGCGGCCGGCGTCTACTACTACCTGCGCGTGGTGGTGCACATGTACATGCGCCCGGCCGAGGAGGCCGCCGCTTCGCTGCCCGAGCGGCAGTGGACCACGGAGCTGGCGCTGGCGCTCAGCACGGTGGCGGTGGTGCTGTGGGGCGTGGCCCCCGGAAACGTCTCCTCCTGGCTGGGCAAGGCAAGCGTGCTGTTCGGCCAGTAGCCCGGAGCGCTCTCCTCCCGAAAGCCCCGCGGCCACCTCCCGGACTCCGGGGCGGTGGCCGCAGCCGTTCTGGGCGCAGCGGTTGGCCGCGCGCGCCGAGTCGCCCACCGGAAAAAAGAGCAGCCCGGCTCTCCGAAGGGGAAAGCCGGGCTGCAGGTACTTCCGTATGGCGCCGTCCGAGTCGGCTGAAGCGGTGGGGGGGAACCGGTTCACCCGTCCGTCGGTGGCGTCGGTGTGTTCATTTGCAGACGGCGTGCCATGCACCCCGTGGCGCAAGTGTTCAATAATTCCATGCGCTTAGGGGGCGCAGCGCGGGCGGGCGCTCGAACCTTGGATTTCACCCGTGAAAGGCGTGCTTTCACATCTGAAAAACACCAATAAATTTAAATTCTTGATGAGATTTCAGTTCTGAAATCCGCTCACTCGACGGCGCCTGCCTCACCGGAAAGCCCGAGGCGGCGCATCTTCCTCCACAGGGTCGTGGGGGAGATGCCGAGCGCATCTGCCACTTTCCCGAGATCCTGCGGCCAGCGGGCGCGGGCCTGGAGGATGGCGCGCCGCTCGGCCTCCAGCACGGCCTGCTCGAGGCTCGTCCCGTCCCCGGCCTCGGGGACGGCGACGGGAGTCGAACGCTCGGGGCGCAATGGGAAGTCCTCGGGCAGCAGCTCCTCTCCCTCGGAGAGCGCAGCCGCCTGCTCCACCAGATTCTCCAGCTCCCGGACGTTGCCGGGGAAGTCGTGCTGCCCGAGGTGGGCCAGCGCGGCCTCGCTGAGGCGCTTCTCCCGGGCGGAGCGCGCGTTGGCCCGCTGCAGGAAGTGCTCGGCGAGCATCGGGATGTCCTCGAGCCGCTCGCGCAGGGGCGGCACGCGCAAGGTGACGACGTTGAGGCGGTAGTAGAGGTCCTGCCGGAAACGCTTCTGCTCCACCTCCACCCGGATGTCCCGGTTGGTGGCGGCCACGGTGCGGACGTCCACGCGCAGCGAGCTGCTCTCGCCCACGCGGCGGATCTCCCCCTCCTGCAGCGCGCGCAGCAGCCGCGACTGGAAGGCCCCGGACGTCTCCGTCACCTCGTCGATGAAGAGCGTCCCGCCGTCCGCCTCTTCGAAGAGGCCCCGGCGGGCGCGGGTGGCCCCGGTGAAGGCGCCGCGCGCGTGGCCGAAGAGCTCCGACTCGAGCAGAGACTCGGTGATGGCCGCGCAGTTGACCGGCACGAAGGGGCGGGACTTCCGCAGCGACTGGGCGTGGAGCGCGCGCGCCACCAACTCCTTGCCCGTGCCGCTCTCCCCCTGGATGAGCACCGTGGCATCCGTGGTGGCCACCCGGGCAATGAGCGAGGTCAACTCGCGCATGGGGGCCGAGCGGCCCACGAGCGCCGTCAGGCCGTGCCGCTCGTTGAACTCCCCGGCGAACATCTGCACGGCGTGGAGCAGCTTCCCGCGCTCGAGGGCCTGCTCCACCCGGTGCACGAGCTCGCCGTCCTTGAACGGTTTTGCAACGTAGTCGTACGCCCCGAGCCGCATGGCCTGCACCGCGCTCTCGATGCTCCCGTACGCGGTCATCAGCACCACCTGCGTGTGGGGAGACACCTCCAGCGCCTTGCGCAGGAGCGTGAGCCCGTCCATGGGCTCCATCTTCAGGTCCGTGAGCAGCAGGTCCACGGGCGCCGCGGACAGCAACCGCAGCGCCTCTTCGCCGTCCTGTGCCTCGCTGACCTGGTACCCCTCTGCCCGCAGCACGAGCGCGGTGGTGGCGCGCATGTTGCGCTGGTCGTCCACCACGAGCACGTGGCCGCGCCGCACGGCCCCCACCGCGTCCGCGGACCTCACGGGGCACCTCCCGCGCCGGCGGGTTCCGCGGCGCTGCCGGGAGCGAACGGCAGCTGGAGCGAGAAGACCGAGCCCTGGCCTGCGGCGTTCGCCGCGGAGACCTGGCCGCCGTGGTCCTCGGCGATGCGGCGCACCAGGGCCAGCCCGAGCCCGGTCCCCTTGGCCTTGGTGGTGAAGAACGGCTCGAAGACGCGCCCGAGCAACTCCGGGGTCAGCCCCGGCCCGAAGTCCCGCACGGCCACCCGCAGGTGCGCCCCCTCGGAGAAGGCGGCCACCTCCACGCGTCCACCGGCCGGCATGGACTGGACGGCGTTCATGAGCAGGTTCTCCAGCGCCTGCCGGAAGAGCCGCGCGTCCAGGTGGGCCGGGGGAAGCCCCTGCGCCACGTCCACCGAGACGGTCCACGGCCGCGCGTCCGGGAGCGCCGACAGCGCGCGGCGCACCACCTGGTCCACCAGCGGCGCCACCTCCTCGGGCGCGGGGGACACCGCGAGCGGGCGGCTGTAGTCCAGCAGCGAGGCCACGAGCGAGTCCAGCCGCTCGCACTCTTCCCGGGCGATCTCCAGCAGCGCCCCCGCGTCCGCCGCGAGCGGGGAGTCCTTCGTCATGCGGCGCAGGGCCCCCACCGCGTTGAACATCACGCCGAGCGGGTTGCGCACCTCGTGCGCCACGATGGCGGACAGCTCACCGAGCGCCGCGAGCCGCTCGCGCTTGGCCAGCTCCGCGCGCGAGGCCTCCAGCTGGGCGTAGCTCTGCTTCAGCGACTCGTAGAGCCTCACGTTCTGGATGGAGAGGGCCAGCTGCCCGGCAATGGCCTCGGCCAGCTGGACGAGCTGCGCGCCGAAGCGCCGGGGGCGCCGCGTGTCGTCCACCACCACCACCCCCACCAGCTCGTCCCGCGCGAGCAGGGGGAGCGCGAGCACCGCCTTCTCCCCGAAACGGGAGACGAGGTGCCTGAGGACGATGTTCGCGCTCGCCGGGTCTTCCACGTCCTCCACCTCGACCGGCGCCCGCGTACGCCCCGCCGTGGCCGCCACGCTCGGGGCATCCAGGGGGATGATCACGCTGCGGAAGAACTGCCGGTGGCCCATGCTCGAGGCGGCCCCGCGCAGCTGCCGGCCCGTAGGCTCGTACAGCATGATGAAGCTGTTGGAGACGTCCAGGAGCTTCACCAGCGAGTCGCACGCGGCGTCCAGCAGGGTGTGGAGATCCAACGCGCCGGCGCTGGTGCGGGCGAGCTCGAGCAGCTGCGAGAGCTCCAGGTTCCGGCGCTCGGTCTCCGTCACCAGCCGCGCGGACTCGAGCGCGGAGGAGAGCTGGCGAGAGAAGAGCGCGAGCAGGGACAGGTGCGCCGTCTCGAAGCGCGATCCGTCCAGCACCAGCAGCTCCGGGTCACCGGCCCCGCGGAGCACCGGGAGGACGACGCGCGCCACGGCATACCCTTCCGCCAGGAACACCGGCAGGCGCGAGCGCAGCGCCTCCTCGGCCAACGCCCGCGGGGGCGGCGCCGCACCCGGCGTGAGGCGGTGGGGCAGCACCTCGCCGCTGGCCGCAGCGAAGCGGAAGAAGGACGCCGTGACCGACAGCGCCCGGAAGCCGGCCACCGCCGCGGCGTAGACCTCCTCCTCGGTCCGCGTGGCCAGGAGGTCCGCGGCCACGTTCACCAGGGACTCGGCGAGCTGGAGATCGTGCGCGGAGTCCAGGAGGACCTGGTGGGACACGAGGATGAAGGGGGCACCGCCGTCCGCGGCCTGGAGCACTTTCTGGTGCACCACGAACGAGCGCTTCTGCCCGTTCACCTCGATGCCCGTGAAGCGCATGGGCGGGGGCGAGTAGGTGGGCTCCGTCCGCCGCCGCTCGTCGATGGCGCGCACCCGGTGCAGCTCCTCGGGTGGCACGAGCGCATAGTAGTTGACCCCCTCGAGCACCCTGCGCGGGGCGCCGCTCATCGTCTCGAGCCCGTCGCTGACGGCGAGGATGACCTGGTTGCGGACGAGTGACATGGGCGCGGGCATCAGGCGCACCAGCTGGCAAAGCTCCTGCTCGCTCCACGTCTCGCTCATGTTCGCCTCGGCACGCGGCGGTCCCCCACGCGCAGGGTGACCTTCTCTCGGTCGAAGTACTCGGACAAGGGGATGACGTACTTGCGCGACTGGCCCACCAGCTCCTTGAACGCCTGGGTGTCGATGTGCCCGTGCGCACGGAGCCATTCCACCAGCCGCCCCCGCAGCTCCCCGAGCGGGCCGGGGTGGAAGTAGAGCCCCTCGGCCACCTTCACCAGGGCCCCCGAGGAGGCGAGCAGCTGGAGCGCTGCCTCCACGGCAGGTGGGGACAGGCGGAGCTGGGTGGCCAGCGCCGAGGGGATGGGGGGGGCGAGGCCGGCGGCGCGGACCGCCTCCAGGACGGAGGCCGAGGCCGCCTCGTCGGATGCGCGGAGCTGCAACTTCTGGCCGGGGAGCCTCACCGAGTCCGCGTGCAGTTCCGCGTGGCCCGCCTGGACCAGCCCTTCCAGCACCCGCGCGAAGAGGCGTGCATCCAGTCCGGGAGACAGCCGCTGCCGGAGCTCCTCGCGCGGGAGCCCCAGCTGGGTGCCTCCCGCCGCCGCCGCGTGCTCGAGCTCGGCACGCGCCTTCGCGGAGAGCGCCCGCACGTGGGCTGCTGCCACGTAGAGCTTCGACGCGCGGTCGACGCGCACCGCCTCACCGCGGGCCCCCAGCCGCTCGAGCGCGGGGCCGAGCGCACGGAGGGGCACCCCGCTGCGCCCGAAGAGCTGCGCCTCCGTCAGTCCCCTGAAACCGGCCTGCCCAAGCAGCCAGGGGAGTGCCGCCACGGCATCCCCGGACGCGAGCGCGCGCAGCGGCTCGGCGGCCGCGTCCTTCCGCCGCCGCGGCGTGCCCGCGGCGAGCACGCGCCCACCGCCCACCGTGGCGCCCCGCCCCGGCAAGGCACGGCTGCCCCGCAGCACGAAGCGCAGCCCCGGGAGTGCCGGGAGCGGGCGGGCAAGGCGCAGCTGCGCGAGCCCCGAGGCACCGGGCGCCAGTGCCCCCCCTTCCACCCAGCCGACGGTGGCCTCTGCCTGCGCAGTGCCGAGGTGGAGAAGCAGCCTCGTTCTCGGGCGGAGGGGTGCCGGGGTGGCGGGCAGCACGGAGAGCGACACGTCCAGCGTCCAGGCGGGCTCGAGCGCGTGAAGCGCGGTGAGCGTCTCGCCGCGCTTCACCTCCGAGGCCTCCACGCCGGGGAGGTTCACCGCCACGCGGCCCCCTGCCCTCGCCTCGTCCACGGGCATCCCGTGGGCGTGCAGGCCGCGGATGCGCAGGGGGCCCGGCATGCCGGGAAGCAGCGACACCTCGTCCCCCGCGCGGAGCCGCCCGGACAGCAGCGTACCGGTCACCACCGTGCCGAACCCCTTCAGCGAGAAGGCGCGGTCCACGGGCAGGAACGCGGGGCCGTCCGGCGAGCGCTCGGGGAGCCCCGCCGCGAGCCGTGCGAGCCCCGCGCGGAGGGACTCCAGTCCCTCGCCGGTCCGGGCACTGACGGGCAGCACCTCCGCGCCCTCGAGGAACGTGCCGCGGCACAGCCCGCGGAGCTCCTCGTCCAGGAGAACGCGCCCCTCCTCGCCGAGGCCGGGGAGGAGGTCCGCCTTGGAGAGCACGACGAGGCCTGCTCGAACGCCGAGCAGGGAGCAGATGTCCAGGTGCTCGCGCGTCTGGGGCATCACGCCCTCGTCGGCAGCCACCACGAGCATGACCAGGTCCACGCCGCCGGCCCCCGAGACCATGGCGCGCACGAAGCGCTCGTGGCCGGGGACATCCACCACGCCGGCGCGGTGCCCCCCGGGGAGTTCGAGCGAGGCGAACCCCAGCTCCAGCGTGATGCCGCGGCGCTTCTCCTCCGGGAGGCGGTCCGTGTCCACGCCGGTGAGCGCCTTCACGAGGGCACTCTTGCCGTGGTCCACGTGGCCCGCGGTACCGATGATCATCCGGGCGCCCCTGTCCCTTCTCGGCGGAGCACAGCGCCGCGCTCGGAACGGACACCGGGCCACGCGCTGCGTCCGGGGCGGGACCCCACCGCGCAGGTGGGCGCCTTCACGCGTGCGCTCCCCCCGTGCTCCAGGCGAAAGACGGCGACGGTGTTCATCCGGGCGCCCCTGTCCCTTCTCGGCGGAGCACAGCGCCGCGCTCGGAACGGACACCGGGCCACGCGC